>JBGASK010000123.1:0-8976 GCA_044229785.1 Ahniellaceae bacterium | reverse complement strand
CCACATCGGTCATGCGGTCAACAAGACGCTGAAGGACATCGTTGTCAAGGGCAAGCTGCTCAGCGGCTTCCGCTCGCCCTACGTGCCGGGCTGGGACTGTCACGGACTGCCGATCGAACTCGCGGTCGAGAAGGAGATCGGCAAGGTCGGCGTCAAGGTCGACGCGCGCACGTTCCGCGCCAAATGCCGCGAATATGCCGCCAAGCAGATCGACAGCCAGCGCGAGGACTTCAAGCGCCTCGGCGTGCTCGGCTACTGGGACACGCCGTATCGCACCATGGACTTCAAATTCGAAGCCGACATGTTGCGCGCGCTTGCGAAGATCGTCGCGAACGGGCATCTGGCGCGTGGCGCCAAGCCGGTGCACTGGTGTTTCGACTGCGGTTCGGCGCTGGCCGAAGCCGAGATCGAATATGCCGACAAGGTCTCGCCGGCGATCGATGTCGCTTATGACGCGGTCGACGCCGATGCCCTCGCGAAGAAGTTCGGCGTCGCGCAGACCAGTGCCATTGTTGCTGTGCCGATCTGGACGACCACGCCGTGGACGCTGCCGGCGAGCATGGCCGTCACGCTGAATGCGGAGTTCGACTACGTGCTGGTCGAAGGGCCGGCGCGCGACGGTCGTCGCGTGTTGCTGGTACTGGCCGAAGCGCTGGCGGAAGCCGTGCTGAACCGCAGCGGCGTCGATACCGTGACCGTGCTCGGTCGTGCGCGCGGCGCCGATCTCGAAGGCTTCAAGCTGCAGCATCCGTTCCTGTCGCGACAGGTCCCGATCATCCTCGGCGACCACGTGACGGCCGACGCCGGTACCGGCGCCGTGCATACCGCGCCGGGCCATGGCCAGGAAGACTTCGCGGTCGGTCAGAAATACGGCATCGAGGTGGTCAATCCGGTCGGCGGCAATGGCGTCTTCGTGACCGGCACCGAATTCGTCGAAGGTCTGCATGTCTGGAAGGCGAACGACGCCATCATCGATCTGCTGAAGTCGCGCGGCGTGCTGCTGGCGTCGGGCAAGCTCGAACACAGTTATCCGCACTGCTGGCGCCACAAGACGCCGGTGGCCTTCCGCGCCACGCCGCAATGGTTCATCGCGATGGACCAGGCCAACCTGCGCACTCAGGCGCTGGCCGCGATCAAGCAGGTGCAGTGGCTGCCGGACTGGGGCGAGGAACGCATCACCGGCATGATCGCGAACCGCCCGGACTGGTGCATCTCGCGCCAGCGCACCTGGGGCGTGCCGATCGCGTTGTTCATCGACAAGGAGACGCAGGAACCGCATCCGGATTCGGTGGCCCTGCTTGGCAAGGTTGCCGAAGTCGTCGAACGCGATGGCGCCGATGCCTGGTATGAACTCGATGCGACCACGCTGCTCGGCGCCGATGCGGCGAAGTACGACAAGGTCACCGACATCCTCGATGTCTGGTTCGACTCCGGCGTCACCCATGCCGGCGTGCTCGATGCGCGTCCGGAGCTGAACGGTGAACGCGTGGGCACGATGTATCTCGAAGGCTCGGACCAGCATCGCGGCTGGTTCCATTCGTCGCTGCTGACCTCGGTGGCGATGCATGGCCGCGCACCGTACACGGCGGTGCTGACGCACGGCTTCACGGTCGATGCGCAGGGCCGCAAGATGTCGAAGTCGCTTGGCAACATCGTGGTGCCGCAGAAGGTGATCGGCCAGATGGGCGCCGACGTGTTGCGCCTGTGGGTCGCGTCCACCGACTATCGCAACGAGATGACGGTGGGCGACGAAATCCTGAAGCGCGTCGGCGACAGTTATCGCCGCATCCGCAACACTGCACGTTTCCTGCTCGGCAACCTGCACGGCTTCGATCCGGCGCGCGACCGCATGCCGGCGAACGAGATGCTGCTGCTCGACCGCTGGGCGATGCAGCAGGCGAAGCGTGTGCTCGAGCTGGCGCAGCGGGTCTATGGTCCCGATGCGCGCGACGCGAACAACGTCAGCCGCGATCTCTGCGAGTTCGCGGCCACCGTGCAGGAACTGATGCGTTTCTGCACCGTCGACATGGGCGCGGCCTATCTCGACATGACCAAGGATCGTCTGTACACGATGCAGGAAGGGGCGCGCGCGCGTCGCTCCGCGCAGACGGCGATGTACGCGGCGCTGGAAGTCCTGGTGCGTGCGCTGGCGCCGATCAGCAGCTTCACCGCCGAAGAAATCTGGGCGCAGATGCCGGGTCGTGCGCACGATTCGGTGTTCTTCTCGACCTTCGCCGACGTCGAGCCGCTGTTCGCGGGTCTTGCCGTGTCGTCCGACGAACTGGCGCTGATCGCCGACCTCACGACGCTGCGCGGTACGGCCCTGAAGCGCATCGAGGAATTGCGCAACGACAAGCAGCTCGGCGGTTCGCTCGAAGCCGAGGTCGATGTCTATCTCGATGCGGCTTCCGCCGCGCGCCTGGCGGCGTGCCGCGACGAATTGCGCTTCTTCTTCATCACCTCGGATGTGCGCGTGCACGACCTGGCCGCTGCGCCGGCCGATGCGATTGCCGGCAGTTTCGGCGCCGCAAACGTCAAGCTGGTCGTGACGCCCACCGAAGCGGCCAAGTGCGTGCGCTGCTGGCACCACCGCGCCGATGTCGGCACGCATGCCGAGCATTCCGAACTCTGCGGCCGCTGCGTGAGCAATGTGGCCGGCGAGGGCGAGCGACGTGACTGGTTCTGACCAGTGGGAGCGGGCTCCGTCCCGCGATCTTGTCGGTGCCGCCGGCCTGCTGCGCTGGCTGTCGCTGTCGGCGCTGATCATCGTGCTCGACCAGATCACCAAGTGGTATGCGCTTCAGCACATGTCCTACGGCGAACGCATCCCGGTCATCAACGGCTACTTCGACTGGACCATGGCCCACAACACCGGCGTCGCCTTCTCGATGTTCGCCGATGGTGAGGCATGGACGCGCTGGGGCCTGTCCGGCTTCGCCGTGATCGTGTCGATCGGCTTCGCCATCGCACTCGCACGCCTGCCGAAACACGATCGTTTCAGCGCACTCGCGTTTGCGCTGGTGATCGGCGGTGCCATCGGCAACATCATCGACCGCGTGCGCTTCGGCTACGTCGTCGACTTCATCCTCTGGTACTGGCGCGACCATCACTGGCCCGCGTTCAACATCGCCGACTCCGCCATCGTCTGCGGCGCGGCGGTACTGATCCTGTTCGGCTGGCGCGAGAGCAAGCGCGGATAGCGCGTTGCTCGACTGCGTCAATCAAATCCGTCTGCAAACAATCCATCGACGACGGCCTGCGCCGAGAGCGTTCGAACATGTGGTGCGCCGCTGCCGTCGTTGGGTATGGTGAGCGACGCGGTCTTGTTGCCTGCATTGATGGGTATCGCTCGCACACCGACGCTGCAACTGGCGCCGGCTTCGAGCAATTGCCCGCTGCATCCGTCCGAAGCGAGGACAAATTCGGGCGAGTCCGTGCTGATTGCGCCGATCTGTAGTGGCACGCTGCCGTTGGCGGTGATCTGGACCCATTGGATTGCGCTGCTGGTACCCACGACCACCGTTCCGAACGCGATGGACATCGGTGTGATGCTCGGGGGCGATGCCACTCCGCGTCCTCGCAGTACCAGCGTGTCGGGACTGTTGTTTGCATCGCTCGTCAATGTGATCGTCTGTTCGAACAGGCCCTTGATGACGGGATCGAAACGCATGCTCATTGTGCAGAAATCGTCTGGCAGGATGACCGTCGGAGCCGGTGCGCAACCGCCGCTTTGTTCTTCGAACGGCGCCATGGTCGCCGTGCGGCCGTCAATGCTGATTTTTACGCCGCCAGCGGCATAGAGCACTGCGGTCTCAGTGTTCGAGCTTTGTCCAACGACAACGGTGCCGAAGTCGATGAACTGGGGCGTGAGCAGCAGTTGTGGGTCTGCGCCGGTGCCCTCGAGGACAAGACCGTCCGGCGCATCCGGTGCGTTGCTGTTGATCGCGAGAGATTGCACGCTGGTGCCGATCGACGAGGGCGCGAAAGTGTAGGTCAACGTACAACTGACGGTCGGCGGCAGTGAAAACGGTGCCGGGCCGCAGGTGCCGCCGCTCGATTGGAACGGCGGCACGGGCGGAGCGATCGACGAGACCGTCAGCGTGGCATTGCCCGGATTGTGAACCAGCAGCGACAGCGTGAGTGATTCCCCCAGTCGCTGCGCGCCAAACTGCAGGGAGCCGGGTGATATGGCGAGTTGCGGCGCAGTGCCCTCTCCCGTCAACGTCACCGGAATTGGCGCAGGCGCGCCGTCCGTCACGATGGTGATCACGGCGGCGTCGATGTCCGGTGCCGTCGGTGCGTATCGAATCGTCAATGAGCAGCCGCCATCAGGTGGCAGGGCGATGGGCAACGCACCGCAGTCACTGCCTTGGAGCGTGAACGGTTGCGTGACACCGGTGATCGAGGAGATCGTGGTTGTGGCAACGCCGACGCTCTGGAAGAACAGCGGCAAGTCAACGAAGGATCCTGCCGCGACTGGCCCGAACGCCAGCGGGTTGGGGCTGACCGCGAGCCCAGGTCCGTCGGCTTGCCCGACCAGTTCGATGTAGTCAGGGCTGCTGCTCGCATTGCTGGTGATGGTGATGCTAGTGGCGGATGCGCCGACCATGGTGGGTGCATATCGAAACGACAGCAAGCACGATTGCCCCGGCGCGAGCGTGAAGGGCGGTGCCAGGCAACTGCCTCCTGCTGCACCAAGAAATGGTGCTGCGGGTGTACTGATCGCCGCGATCTGGACGGTTCCGGCACCCGGGTTGGACAGTGTCACCAGACCCGAAGCGCTCTGTTCACCGACGAGCGTCGTTGTGAATCCGAGTGTCGCGGGGGAAATGCCCAGGCTAGGCGCACTGCCGGTCCCTTGCAGTGTGACCCCATGTGGGCCATCGGGATCATTGGATTGCAGCGTGACCACACCTTGGTGTGGCCCCAACGCGATGGGTGCATAGCGATACACGAGACTGCACGAATGCCCAGGCGCCACCACGATGGGCAGCAGGTTTCCACATGTGCCGCCTTGCCGAGCGAACGGCAAGCCCACGGGCGTGACAGACGTGATCTGGAGTGTGGCACTGCCGGCGTTGCCGACATCGAGCGCCACCAGCTTCGCGGCCCCGAGCGCGACCGATCCGAATGCGACTGGGTTGGGTGTCGCGGTCAATCGCGGCAACTGTGTTCGATAGGCGTAAATCACGCCGCTGTCGCCACTGTTATCAGGTGCTGGTCGGGTTGGATCGGCGACGAACACGGTGTCACCGGCTGCTGCCACTGCTGCGCCCAGCCTTAAATATGTGCTGTTGATAGGTTCCAGCAAACTGGCGTCGATGGCGTAGCCGTTGTTTGTGCGCTTGTATGCGTTGGCTTGTCCGCCCTGAGGTCGTGTGGGAATGCCGACGACGAGATGCTCCGAATTTAGGCCAATATCGGCACCGAATTGAAACGGCATCATCGGCGAGCTATCGGTCAGACGTTGAATGTGGGTGAAAAGACCATCCTGTTCGCCAAAGACATACACTGCGCCGCCTGGATTGTTGTTGTTGAGCGCGCAGGGAGCGCCGATGGCGATGCGGTCGCCGAACATCGCCACGGACTGTCCGAAGCATTGCGCGAATGTCTCGCCATCCACAGGCGTCAACGTTTGCGACTGGGACCAGACGTTGCCTGCGCCGATATACAGGTGGGCGCGCCGCCGTCCAGATTCGGCACCTAGCAGGCGGTTGCCGTCGAGTGCGACATCTGCCCCCCAAAGTACGTCGAATCCGGCCGGCGGGCGACTGACCTTGGTGCTGAATGTCCAGTGTCCGGCGCTGCGGGTAAACACATAGACGCCGCCATGTACGCCTTGCCCGTAGGAATCTTGTGGGCGGAAATAGGGAGCGCCGATGGCGATCGTGTCGCCATCGATGGCCACGCTGTGTCCGAATCGGTGATTCAGGGTGTTCATGTCTGGCGCGAGCAGACGTTGCTGGAGCACAAAATTGTTGCCCGAACGAACATAGACATAGACCGCGCCGGATTGCTCGATGTTTGCCGCATCTGCCGCTGGTGCGCCGATCACGACCGTGTCGCCGTCGATCGCCACCGTGTGGAGCGGGAGCGTCGTTTCGAAGTCCGAATTCAAGTTCACGTCCGCGGTGATGTCCTGGGTCGGTTGCCAACTGTCGTTGACGCGCTGATAGATGACCGCCAATGGCGTCGCGGTCGGATCATTCCCGACAACCAGCACCTCGCCCGACGCGGCGATCGTTCGGCCAAACGAAGCTCCCTCAGTGTGGTGAAAGAGAACTTCGGGCGGATCGAACCCCGCGAATGTCGGCACGGGAGCCAGCGTGGCGGTCAGTAACAACGCAAATACTGGGCGACGAATGCGTGGCATGGTGTTCTCCTCCTAATGCCAGGACATACGGACAGGGCGGGGTGGACGGATCATGTCGTGGTTATCCGGCCTACACAGGTCCGGCTACCATGTACGGATAGTCTTTCCGGTGCTTCTTATGAACGTCCTGCTCGCCAATCCCCGCGGCTTCTGCGCCGGCGTCGACCGCGCCATCGAGATCGTCGAACGCGCCATCGATGCCTTCGGCGCGCCGATCTATGTGCGCCACGAAGTCGTGCACAACCGCTTCGTCGTCGACAACCTGCGCGCGCGCGGGGCGGTCTTCGTCGAGGAACTGCACGACGTGCCGGACCACGCGACCGTGATCTTCAGCGCCCACGGCGTCTCGCAGGCGGTGCGTGCGGAAGCGCGCGGTCGTGGCCTCAAGGTGTTCGACGCGACCTGTCCGCTGGTCACCAAGGTGCACATCGAGGTGACGCGCCACGCGCGTGCCGGTCGCAATGTCGTGATGATCGGCCACGCCGGACATCCGGAAGTCGAAGGCACGCTTGGTCAGTGGGACGGCAGTGCCGGCGGACGCATGCTGCTGGTCGAGTCGCCGGAAGACGTGGCGACACTCGATCTCGATGCCGCCCGCGGGCTCGCCTTCGTCACCCAGACGACTCTGTCGGTCGACGACACCCGCTCGATCATCGACGCCTTGCGTGCCCGTTTCCCGGACATCCTCGGGCCGCGCCACGACGACATCTGTTATGCCACGCAGAATCGGCAGGATGCGGTGAAGCGCCTGGCCGCCGAATGCGACCTGGTCCTGGTCGTCGGCTCGCCGAATTCGTCGAACTCGAACCGCCTGCGCGAACTGGCCGAGAAGCAGGGCGTGGCCGCACACCTGATCGACGGCGCCAAGGACATCGACGCGGCCTGGCTTCAGGACCGTCGCCAGATCGGCGTGACGGCGGGCGCGTCGGCGCCGGAATCGCTGGTCCAGGCGGTCATCGCGCGTCTGCGCGAAGCGGGCGCCGAGCACGTGCGCGAACTCGATGGCGAACCCGAAAACGTGGTCTTCGCCCTGCCCAAGGAATTGCGCATCCTGATGGTGGATTGAAGCGTTTTCGCCGTCCGTCGCGGCAATCCGACCGCGTAGCGTCCTGGACTGCGAATGGCGCGTTCGATGCACGGATCTTGCTGCGTTTCCCTGATCACGAAGCCGCGCAGCCCTGTCCAGGGTTGTCGGTGGCGATCGACGGGAGGCTGGCGATGTCGAATCCATGGTGGCGCATGCACATGGTCGTGGCCCTCGGTGCCGCTGTCCTCGCCCTCGACGCGCACGCACTGTCGTCCGCGATTCCGCTTTCCGGCTACTTCGACGTGCGTGCATCGGCGACCGTGTCGGGGCCGGATGCAGCCGAACTGCAGCGCAAGATCGGCGAGGTCTGGCCTGACGCCGTCGCGCAGGGCGCGGTCTCGGGTCGAGGGCCGTCGATGCTGTTCCGAACCCAAGGTGCGTTGACCGGACCGGCGAAGCATTCGGACGATCTCGCGATCGCCCGTGCGTTCCTCGAACGGCATGAGGCGATGTTTGGTCTCGATGCCGAGGCCATCGCTGCCTTGCACGTGATCGGCGACAGCCCGGGTGGTCGCACCGGTCTGCGCATGTTGCGCGTCGAGCAACGGGTCCAAGGCCTGCCGGTGTTCGGCAGCGAGACACGGTTCCTGATCGATCCTGACGGCAGGCTCTGGCGCATGTTCGGCGAACTGCTGCCCGGGCTTGGCGACAGCGCACCGAAACTGTTCCGGGAAACGCTGCTGTCGCCCGAGGCGGCCTTGTCGCGATTGTTCGGCTGGAGCGGACAGGTGCTCGACAGCACGGATGTCCTCGCCAAGACACGCGTCGCC
The DNA here is from genome assembly GCA_044229785.1 of Ahniellaceae bacterium. Classification (GTDB taxonomy): domain Bacteria; phylum Pseudomonadota; class Gammaproteobacteria; order Xanthomonadales; family Ahniellaceae; genus JADKHK01. Next base: position 746 of record JBGASK010000123.1, on the reverse strand, counting down.
AGCGACGCCATCGAACTTGCCGGACCTGCGCCGTTGGCGGGTCCGGCAGGTGCGCGCTTGGTGTGGTTCCCGCTCGCGCCGGATGTGCTGGTGCCTGCATGGTCGCTCACCGTGTTCACCACGGGCAGCGAGGACTGGTACGCATTGATCGATGCCCGAAGCGGCGACCTGTTGTGGCGTCGCAATATGCGCGAGTTCGCGTCGACCCAGCAGGCGCGCTTCTCGGTCTACGTCCAGGGCGACGGCATCACGCCCGCCGACAGCCCGGCGCCGCAGTCGCCAAGTCTCGCCGTGCCGGGGATGGGCACCCAATTTCCGTCGATTGCCCGCAACACCGTCAATCTGCTGGACGTGCAACGCGTCCAGTTCAGTCCCAATGGCTGGATCGACGACTGCCCGGGCGCGGGCGATGGCTGCGACAGTACCCGGGGCAACAACGTCGAGGCCTGCCTCGACCGCGATGCCAGCAGCAATGTGTGCGACACCGGTGCACTGGACGCGAATGGCCGCGCCGTCGGCAATCCGGATGCGGGAGGACGAAATCGCGATTTTCTGGGCGCATCCCCGCGCGATTTCACCTACACGCCGGCGCCGTCGGGCGCGAATCCGGATGCCGGCGACACCCCGACCAATCCGGATTCGCAGCGTGGCGCGCTGGTACAGGCGTTCTACACGATCAACTGGTTTCACGACCGCATGGCGGCGTTCGGGTTCGATGAAGCATCGGGCAATTTCCAGCAGGTGAA
>JBGASK010000019.1:0-36684 GCA_044229785.1 Ahniellaceae bacterium | reverse complement strand
CATCCTCGAACTGGCCGACCAGGCGCCGGGTCCAGGCAACGAGAACATGGTGCTCGACGCCTACAAGAACGAGCTCTACCCGCGCGCGGGTGGCGGCAACACGAACTACAACCGCGAACACACCTGGCCGAACTCGCTCGGCTTCGCGAACACGGCGCTCGCCGCCTACACCGACACCCACATGCTGTACCTGACGAACATCGGCTACAACAGCGACCGCGGCAACAGCCCCTACGTCAATTGCAGCGGCTGCACCGAGCGCACCACGGTCGCGAACTTCGGCTTTGGCGGTGGCTCGGGCGTCTACCCGGGCAATTCGAACTGGTTCGACGCAAACGGCTTCCAGGTCTGGAACCATCGCCGCGGCGACATGGCGCGCGCGGTCATGTACATGGCGATCCGCTACGAAGGCAAGGCCGACGACGAAGCCAACGACGGCGACATCCCCGACCTCGAACTGACCGACAATCTGGGTCTGGTCACGATCACCTCGAACACCGCGGCCAAAGCCTACATGGGCCACATGACGACGCTGCTGGCCTGGCACCAGGCCGATCCGCCGGATCAGCGCGAGATCGACCGCAATGCCGTGGTCCAGGGCTTCCAGGGCAACCGCAACCCGTTCATCGACCATCCGGAATGGGCGACGCTCGCCCTGTTCACTTCCTCGCAGCCCACCACCTGCACGATGGGCGGCGGCGGCAACGGCGCGCCCACCGCCGACAACGACAGCTACAACGCCACTGAGGACGCGCAGCTGGTCGTGACCACGGCGAACGGCGTGCTGGTCGGCGACAGCGACCCGGAAAGCGCGCCGCTGACTGCAGTCCTGCTCGCGAACGTGCAGCACGGCGCGCTTGCGCTGGCCAGCGACGGCAGTTTCACCTACATGCCGACCGCCAACTACTGCGGCAGCGACAGCTTCACCTACCGCGCCTCCGATGGCAGCAACTTCTCGGCCGGCGCCACGGTGAGCCTGAGCATCACCTGCCTCAACGACGCCCCGAACGCGGTCGGCACGCTGGCCAACCAGAGTTGGCCGGTCGGCACCAATGTGAATCTGGCGACGGCGGCCGGCTTTGCCGATGTCGACAACGACACGCTGACGTATTCGGCCACCGGCCTGCCGGCGTCGCTGTCGATCAACCCCGCCAGCGGCGCCATCACCGGCACCCTGCTGCCGGGCGAGGTCGGCGTGCACAACGTCGTGGTCACCGCCAGCGACCCGTCGAACGCCACGGCCACGCAATCGTTCTCGATCACGGTGACGGCGCTCGCCGACAACGTCTTCGGCGACGGCTTCTAATACGGACCGCACCCCCGGCGGGGCGCGACTGACACGCCGCGCCGCGCCGTTTCGTTTGTGGCGGAAACCCATGGAGTTTCCGTCGATGCGCCCCTTGCTCGCCCTGTACCTCTTCGTGTCCACATCGCCGCTCGCGGCGGCAACCTGGACCGTCGACACCACTGCCGATGATCCGGCCGCGACCTGCGACGGCCCTTGTTCGTTGCGCGGCGCCGTCGCGCGCGCGGCGGCCAGCGATCGCATCGAATTCGCGACATCGCTGCCGCGTCCGGCCACGATCACGCTGAAGCACGGCGAGATCGCACTCGGCCGTTCGCTCGGCATCGACGGCCCCGGGGCGAACCTGTTGACGATCAGCGGCGGCAACCAGTCGCGCATCTTCTCGATTCAGGGCACCGATGCGTCCGCCGACGTGGTCCTGCGCGGACTGCGCTTCGCGAACGGCACCCATGTGGTGCCGAGCCAGGGCGACGTCCCGCCGCAGGCCGAAGGCGGCGCGTTGCGCATCGGCTTCGGCGACCGCGTGCGCATCGAACGCTGCGAGTTCGACAACAACGGCGCCTATGGTGCCTTCGGCGTCGCCGCCGATGCCCAGGCCGACGGCCATGGCGGTGCCGGCGGCGACGGCGGCATCGCACTCGGCGGCGCCATCGCCAACCACGGCTGGCTGCACGTCGAACGGTCCTTCTTCATCGGCAACTTCGCGACCGGCGGACTCGGCGGTCGCGGCGGCAATGGCCGTGGCGTCAGTGCCGCAGGACAGGACGGCGGACATGGCGGCGACGGCGGTCGCGGCGGCGCGGCCCATGGCGGCGCGATCCATTCCGACGGCACGCTGACGGTGGTGAACACGAGTTTCTTCGCGAATCGGGCGACCAGCGCCAGCGGCGGCAATGGCGGCACCGGTGGCGCGAGCGGGTCGGGCCTGCCCGGCGACGGCGGCGACGGCGGCGCCAACGGCGATGCAACGGCCGCCGCCCTGCATATCGTCGCGGGCACGGCCGACATCGACTTCTCGACCTTTCATCAGGGCGTGCTGAATGCCTGGCCGAGCTCGACCGGCGGCGCCGCGGGCGGCCTCGGTGCCCGTGCCGGCGCGAACGGCGCGCCGGGCACGCTGGGCGGCACGCTGTTTTCGCTGCTCGGCACGACGCGTCTCAACGGCAGCCTTGTCAACGATGGCGATCCTGCGCGCCCGATCTGCGACGGCGCCCGCAACCTGCCGATCGCTATCGGCGAGAACCAGATGTCCGATGCGTCCTGCGGCGCCGGCTTCCCGGTCGACACCGCCCTCAACGGCAAGATCATCGGCTACATCGACGGCGGCGAAGGCACGCGCATCCTGTCCATCGACGGCCTGTCGTCGCTGGTCGATGCCCTCGGCGACTGCACCCGCATCGACGGCAGCGTGCTGGCGGTGGACGGTCGCGGCGGCCGCCGTCCCGTGGTCACGCGCACCGCTGCCACGCCCTGCGACCTCGGCGCGCTCGAGTACAACCTGATCGACCTGTTCCGCGACGGTTTCGAGCGCTGAGCCCGGCTCAGGCGACGCGCAGGACGTCGATCAGCGAGGTGTCGTGATCGCGCCGCATCAGCAGCGACGAGGGCGCATCGCAGCGCAGGATGCGGTCGAGCCGCACCTGGTCGCGCCGGTACTGTTCGGGCGAACGCTGGTGGTGGCGGATGAAGTGCCGGAACAGCGTGGTCCGCGATTCGAAACCGACCGCCACCGCGATCTGGCGCACCTGCATTCGGGTCGTCGCCAGCAGGTGTTCGGCCAGGCCGATGCGCAGCGCGATCAACTCCTCATGCGCCGAGCGCCCGAACTGCGCGCTGTAGCAACGCATGAAATGGTGCAGCGACATGCAGGCGGCGGCCGCGAGGTCGTTCATCGTGATCGCCTCGAAGTAGCGCGCCCGCAGCACTTCGCGGGCGGCCTGCAGGCGCCGCAGGCGCGAATCGCTGCGCGGCGATTCGAGTGCGGCGGCGGCCCAGTGCCCGGGGAAGACCGCGCCGGTGGGTGTCAGCGAAGGGGCGGCGTGAACGGCATGGATGGCGAGGTTGGACATCGGAATCTCCCGCGGATTGAACCTGCGGTCGATCCTGCGAATTCGTGGACGGCCCGTCCCGACGCTGCTCCGATTTCATGCCGAGGAAATTCCGAGATGTTGCGAATCAATGGGTTGCAAGATCCGCCAGCATCAGTTCGCTCTCGTAGGTGGTCAGGGCGGCATAGACGAACTCGCCCTCGGCGGTACGGTTCAGGCCGGCATTCGGATGGATGCGCCCGGGCAAGCGGCCCAGCTCGCGGGTGCCGCCGCCGGCCACCGACGCGGTGAGCAGGCGGCCATCGAGTTGCAGTGCGTAAAGCGCGTCGCCCTGCAGCACCCAGTTCTTGTGTCCGAACCAGCCGTGTTCGGGCAACACCAGGCGCTCGCCGCTGCCGTCGGCGCACCAGATGCCGTCGCGGCCCGCGCGCTGGAAGCAGTGGCCGCCCTGCGCCAGCGGCTGCGCGAAATAGGCGTCGGCGATCACCCGCACCGGCGTCGCCGCCGACAGCACCGAGTCGATCTCGAAGACCGAATACCCCTGCGCGTCCGGCGCAGCAAAACGGAACGTGCGGCCGTCCGGCGACCAGAACGGTGCCGCGCGCCCGGCCCGGGCGCCGCAGCGCAATTCGGGTTCGGCCACCGAGGTGTCGACCATGCAGGCGAAACTGCCGTCGGCGCGGGTGATCGAAAACGCCAGCCAGGGTTCGCTCGGATGCCAGGAAAGGAACTCCGGATCTTCCGGGCGGAAATGCGTGAGTTGCCGCTCGACGCCGCCCTCGTTCAACCAGACGTTGGCGAAACCGTCGCGAGTCGAGACGAAGGCCAGGCGATGGCCGTCCGGCGACAGCTTGGGCACGCGATCGATGCGCGACGACACGCTCACGTCCGTGCTCGTGGCCGCGCCGACGGCGGCACGCACGATGCGCTGGCGGATCGTCCAGCTTTCGAACGCCAGCCGCTGCCGGTCCGGACTCAGGGTAGCGCCGCGAATGAAGTCGGCGCCGAGCGGCAGTGCCTGTTCGTGCCCGGCAAGATCGCGGCGGATCAGCTGCATCTGTCCGGTGCGCAGCGTCGCGAACATGTAGACGTCGTCGCGCTCCATGGTCGCATCGGTGATGATGCCGGGCTCGCGATGCAGGGCCCGAGTCGCGCCGCTGGCAAGGTCGACCACGTACAGGTCGCGCACCGCCGACAGCGTGGCGCGCCCGAACAGCACGCGTTTTCCGTCCGGGGTGTACTCGGGATACAGGTCGAACCAGCCCGGCTCGGGGCGGGTGAGCCGACGCTGCTCGCCGGTCTTCAGATCGGCCTCGAACAGCACCGCCTGGGTGCCGTTTTCGACGAGGTCGGAATAGACGATGCGAAGCCCGTCCGGCGACACACGCGGACGCACGAAGGAGCCGTAACGGCATTCGCGCACCACGTGCTCGACCGCCGTGACCAGCGACTTGCGGATCAGTTCGCAGTGGCCGCCTTCGCTGCGCGCATAGACCAGCGCGGCGCCGTCTGCGGTCCAGTCGGCGTGTTGCTCGATGGCGCTGCCGCGCGTGACCTGGCGCGCCGACCAGGTCGGCAGGTCGACCACCCAAAGGTCGCGGTTGACGTTGTCGCCTTCAACCTGCAGGTCGAATACCAGTTGCTGTCCGTCGCGCGAGAAACGCGGCATGCGCTTCACGCCCGGAATGGCCGCCACCGGCGTCACCGACTGGATCGACAACGGCCGCAGGCTGCCGCCGTCGGGCGCGCCATGGTCCCGGCGCAGCCATGCGGCAGCCACGCCGACCGCCACGACGATCGTCGCCAGGACCAGCCCGCGTCCGAGCACGCGCGACGACGAGGATGGCGGCGGCGCGTGGACCGGCGCAGCGGCCGGCGTCTCGGCTGCCGCGCCATCGGCCAACGCTGCGACCGGCCACTTGAGGCGATAACCGATCTTCGGAATCGTTTCGATCGCACCGGCGTCGCCGAGCAGATGCCGCAACTGCGCGATCGCACGCGTCAGCGAATCGTCGGTGACGATGCGTCCGCGCCAGACCTCGGCCATGATGGTTTCGCGTCGCGCCACTTCGCCCGCGTGCTGCGCCAGATAGACGAGCACGGCCATGGTGCGCCCTTCGATGCGCTGCACCGTGCCCGCCACCGTCAACTCGTTGGCGCCGGCATCGGCCACGACCTCGCCCACGCGAAACCGCGTCGGCAAGGCAGTCGTGTCGTTCGATGTCGGCGTCATCTGCGCGTGGCGTCCCCGTCGTCCAGCAGACTATGTTGCCGACAACACCCGCTCCAGCGCCAGAAGTCGTGCAAAAAAACGGCCCGCACGCGGCGGGCCGAAGTTGAAGACGGCGGACGGAGACGGGTCCGCCGCGGGGATTGCGGGTCAGAAGTCGTACTGCACGCCGAACCGCACCGTGCGCGCCGGCTGGAAGGCCGTGGCGGAACGGTAGGTCGAATCGAACAGCGGGCGACCGCTGGCGTCTTCGCCGGTTTCCAGCACCTGGGTGACGGCGCTGGCATCGAACAGGTTGAACACGTCCGCCTTGACGGTGAGCTTGCCGTCGGCGAACGCCGGCCGATAGGCGACCGACAGATCGAACTGGCGCATCCACTCGGTGCGACCGGCCGAACCGCGCGGCACGATGGTGGTGCCGTTGTCACCGGTGCCGTCGTCCGTGGTCTGCGGGTCACCCGGATCGCACGAGAAGTAGCCGTTCGCGTAGTGCGAGGTGTTGCTGCCGCCGAGGAAGCCGAAGCAGTTGATCGGACGACCCGACTGCACCAGCACGTTGCCGCCGATCGACCACTCGTCGTTCAACTCGTAGTTGCCGAACAGCTTGAAGCTGTGACGGCGATCGTTCGGCAAGTTGCCGTACGAACCGATGGTGAGTTCGGGATAGTCGAAGTCCTGCGTGGTGCCGGTATCGGCCTGACCGATGTCCGACTTCACGCCGCCCTCGGTATTGCCCCAGCTGTGCGCGATGGTCCACGAACCCTGCAGGAAGAAATTGTCCCAGCGGCCCTCGGTGAACAGTTCCAGCGCGGTGTACTTGCGGATCGCTTCCGGACCGAGCACGTCGGCGGCGATGGTGATCTGCTCGAAGGTGCCGTTGCCGTCCACGTCGACATTGAAGATGCCGTCCGAGCCCGGGTTGTACAGGTGGCAGAAGGCGAAGCCCGGGTTGTACGGGTTGAACTCGAGGTCGTTGTCGATGGCGTATTCGAGGATCGGGCGATAGTCGCACTGGTCGTCGATGGCGCGCTTCAGGTCGCGGTAGATGCCGCGCACGCCGCCCGACAGGGCGTCGTTGATCTGGAATTGCACGCCGGCGATGTATTCGTCCTGGTACATCGGTTCCAGATTCTCGGAAGCGATGCCGCGCGGATCCTTGGCGACGCCGAACTCGTTGTTCAGATAACGCGTGTCGCAGCCGCCGCAATTCGGGTTCGGCACGCGGGTCAGACCGGTCGGCGCGCCGGTGACCGGGTCGACGCCGGTGTAGGTGTAGAACTCTTCCGAGAACAGCGATGCGCTGGCGCCGCGCACGGCCACCGTGGCCGTCAGCGGCAGCGCGTAGCGGCCGGCATTGCCGAAGATCTTCAGGCTCTGGTCGCCCTTCGCATCCCACGAGAAGCCGAGGCGCGGACCGAACTGGTTGTCGATCTTCACGAAGGCCTGGCCGTCGCCGTTGAAGTTCTCGAAGCTGTCCCAGCGCAGGCCGCCGTACACCATCAGGTTGTCGGTGAGCTGCCAGCGGTCTTCGATGTAGAACGCTTCCGAATCGACGGCCACGCTGGCGCCGGTCTGGAACACGCGTTTGCGCACGCGGTTCAATCCGGCGAGCGGACCCGAAGTCAACGGGTTGCGATACTGCCACTGCGCGCCGCCTTCGGAGGTGCGCGCATCGAAGCTGTCGAACTGGTCGATGTCGACGCCGAATCGCACCAGGTGATCGCCGAGCACCCATTCCGCGTCGAGGCGGAACTGGTCGCGCTGGTCGTTCGCTTCGGTCGAACCGAGGATGCCGATGAAGTTGCAGCCGGTGATGGCCGGCACCTGGCCGGTGTTCACGCCGGTGCGGATGTCGGTGACGACCGGGCAGCCGGTGACGGCGCCGCCGACGTTGCCGGCGTATTCCTGACGCAGGCCGTTCGCGGCGATGCCGTAGTTCGAACGGCTCGACTCGCCATGGCCATAGAGGGCCGACAGCGTGAAGTTGTCGGTCAGATAGCCGGTGTACTTCAGCGAGTAGCTCTCGCCGCCGTTCTCGGTGAAGGCCGTGCCCTTGTAGGCCCCGCGCGTGGCGCCGTCGCCGAGCGCTTCGTACACGTCGTTCTCGAATTTCGTGGTGTCCGAGAACGCGGTCAGCTCGAGCAGGTGGTTGTCGCTGATGTTCCAGTCGAACTTGGTCAGCCAGGTCGGGGCTTCGGTGCTGTCCTGGGTGTTGAACGCGGTACCGACCGGGTTGAACGTCTGCCCGTCCGTGGTCTCGCCGTATTCGACCAGCGCATAGGCGAACAGGCGGTCCTGGATCAGCGCGCCCGAAGCCCACAGCGCTGCGGTCATCGCATCGCCGTTGGCGTCGCGCGAGTTGTTCGCGATCAGGTCGCCGTCCAGCGAATACACGTCCGGGGTGTCGCCGGCGAGCGAATCCGGGATGTAGTACAGGCTGCCGCCGGCTTCGAACTCGTTGCTGCCGCGACGCGTCACCAGATTCACCACGCCGCCGGTGGCGCGGCCGAATTCGGCGCCGTAGCCGCCGGTCTTGACCTGCTGCTCGGCGATGGCCTGGAACGGCACCTGCCCGAAGTTGAGGTTGTTGAACGAATTGGTGATGTTGAAGCCGTTGACGAAGAATGCGTTCTCGGCCACCGACGAGCCGCCGAACGAAGCCAGGTTGCCGAACGCGGCATCGCCGCGCACGGTACCGGGCGCCAGCAGCGCGACGTTCGTGATGGTGCGCGGCACCGGCAGCCGCTCGACCTGTTCGGCCGTCAGCACCGTCGCCGATTCGACCGAAGACAGGTCGATCGGGTTGATGGTGCCGATCACGTCGACGGTGGTCAGCGTGGTTTCGACAAAGGTCACCGGCGTGCCGGAGCCGACATTGACCGTCGCTTCCTTGGTCTGGCCGTTGTAGCTGATGCGGTAACGGCCCGTCGGCAAGGCCGACGCGCGGAAGTTGCCGTCGGCATCGACGGCGATCTCGCGCTTCTGGCCGGTGCCGAGGTTTTCGACGACGACCGAGCCGCCGCCGCTGACCTGGCCGAAGATGTAACCCTGAGAATTCGATTGGGCGTGAAGCGGCGCGGACGCGGCCATGGCGATGGCCAACGCCAGCGCGGAACGCTTCAGCGTGCGAACGTGTTTCATAACGACTCCTTGGGATCGGGGTGGATCCGCGGCGCGCATGCACGCCACGAACGAACGCGGTAGCCCGCGTTCTGCCACGACCTTGCGAGGGGCCGGAGCCGCGCTCAATGTGCCGTTGCGCGACGGCGTTGCAGTTGTTGCGTGATCGACCCGGCGGACAATTGCATTGCCGTTGTCGCTTCAACGACTTGCGCAAGCCGCACGGCGCCGCGCACGAGCGCGCGATGCGCAAGCGCTGCAACCTTGTCGTGACCTGCTCAGCGGTCGGAAAGCCGCGTCGGCCGCGACTGCCAGGCCAGGGTCAGAAAACTCGCGATCAACAGCACGCTGTATTCCATGCCGTTGCGGCCGGCACCGACGACGAACCAGCCGTACGGCCAATGCACGATGACGAGCCCGACGCTGTAGATCGCCGCATAGACCAGGCACAACGCGAACTGGGCGCGGCCGAGCGCCAGCAGCGGCGTGCCGACGATTTCGATGGCCGTGATGGCGGTCGCGATCGCCACCCCGAACGGCCAGCCCTGCGACTCCAGCCAGGCGCCGAACAGCGGCACGCCGCCACTGGCGAACCGATACCCGCCGTGGATGGCGATCAACGTCGCCAGCACGACGCGCCACACGACGATGCTGCGCGCATCGCGCAGCGACTGTTCCCGAACCATGTGCATTCCCCCGTCCGCGCCGAATCGCGCGCAGGCATCATCGCCGCGCGCTCGGCCTTCGGCGCACGGGCGCGGATCGATCGGCAGGATCTGCAACCGCAGTGCGCGGCGCGGCGCTTATTCGGCCGCGGCGTCGGTCTTGAAGTAGGGCTCGACCGGTCCGCTGTGCTTGAAGGTGATCGGGTTGCCGCGGCGGTCGAGCGCGCGCCCGGCAGCGACCCGGATCCAATGCTCGCTGACGCAATATTCCTCGACATCGCTGCGCTCGACGCCCTTGAAGCGGATGCCGATGCCGCGCGCGAGCACGGCCTCGTTGTAGAACGGGCTGCGCGGATTCACGGACAGGCGATCGGGAAGGGTGTCGGACATGATGCGTACTCTGGATCGGAATGCAGGGCGGTCATTGTAGTGCAGGCCGATTTGGGCGCAGCAGGCTGCGCCCCTGCGGGAGCACGGGCGAACTTGTGGTGCCCGGCGTGGTCCCCATGTCACTCGACCTGCTGCTTTCGCGGCCTGCCATGCGCTGCCAAGATTGCCGGTCTACAGGTTTCCCTCAGGTTCCGGATTGCCCATGAACGTATTCGCACACTGGCCGGGCCGCGTGTTCGCGTGGCTGGCGCTCGCCCTGGTCGGCAGCCCGGCGTTCGCCATCGACGAAAAGGACCTGCTGCCGGTCGACGAGGCCTTCCGCCTCGAAGCCGAAGCGGTAACGCCCGGCTGGATCGAATTCCGCTGGAAGGTCGCGCCGGGCTACTACCTGTACAAGGAACGCATCAAGGTCGTGCTGGCCGACGAAGCCGCCTTCAAGGCCAGTCCGCTGCATCTGCCGCCCGGCAAGATCAAGGAAGATCAGTTCTTCGGGCGCATGGAAACCTACCGCGACAGCGTCGTCGCCAAGCTCACCGGCGCAGCGGCCGACGGCGTGACCATGCTGCGCTTCAAGGTCAGCTATCAGGGCTGCGCCGATGCCGGCATCTGTTACCCGCCGCAGCGCAAGGAAGTGGTGCTGTCGCTGCCGGATCCGGCGCGCGCGTTGCCCGAAGAATCCGCCGCGCCGGCCATGGAACCCGCTGCGGCCGCACCCGCACTGGTCCTGCCGGGCACCACCGCGCCGGCCACGCCATCGAGCACGGACATTCCCGTGGTCGCCGCGCCCGCGCCGCTGAGCCTGCCCGGCGCCGCGCCTGCGAATGCCGCTCCGGTCGATGCGCTGCCGCTGCCGGAAGAGGAAGCCTTCCAGGTCGAAACGATTGCCGTCAGCGGCACCGAGTTGCTCGCGCGCTTCACGATGCCGAAGGACTACTACCTGTATCGCGACAAAACCGGCTTCATTCTCGAAGACCCGTCGGTCGGCGATCTGGGCGCGCCGCAGTGGCCCGCCAGCCGCAGCTTCGACGACCCCGAATTCGGTCGCGTCGAGGTGTTCTTCGATCTCGTCGAAATCCCGATCGTCCTCGCCCGCAAGGACGGTGCGGCGCGCGACATCCAGCTGCGCGTGAACCTGCAGGGCTGCCAGCTCGACGGCATCTGCTACCCGCCGATGACGCGCAACTTGACCGTGTCGATGCCGGCCGCCAGCGCCGGCGATCTCGCCGCCGCACGTGCCGCGATCGCACCCAAGGCACCGGAGCTGCGCGCCGCCGAGCCGGCGCCGGCCGCCGAAGGCAGCGCCGACTTCTTCGCGAACAGCCTGCGCGGAGGCAACCGCTGGTTCGCGATGCTGGTGTTTCTGCTGGTCGGCATCGGCCTCGCGTTCACGCCCTGCGTGTTCCCGATGGTGCCGATCCTGTCCGGCATCGTCGCCGGCGCCGGCGACAACCTGAGCACGCGCCGCGCCTTCGTGCTGTCGCTGGTCTACGTATTGTCGTCGGCCGTGGTGTTCACCGCGGTCGGCGTCATTGCCGGCCTCGCCGGGCAGAACCTGCAGGCGCTGTTCCAGAAGCCGTGGATCCTGGTGAGCTTCGCGCTCGTCTTCGTGGCGCTGGCGCTGTCGATGTTCGGTTTCTACGAACTGCAGTTGCCGAGCCGCTGGCAGACGAAGCTGACGACGACCAGCAACAAGGTCGAAGGCGGTTCGCTGACCGGCGTCGCCATCATGGGCGCGCTGTCCGCGCTGATCGTCGGGCCATGCGTCGCGCCGCCGCTGGCCGGTGCCGTGGTCTACATCTCGCAGACTCGCGACCCGATCTTCGGCGGACTGGCCTTGTTCTCGCTCGCGCTCGGCATGGGCCTGCCGCTGCTCGCCTTCGGCACCGGCGCGCGCTGGCTGCCGCGTGCGGGACGCTGGATGGAACTCGTCAAGATCGTGTTCGGCATCGCCTTCCTGTGGCTCGCGATCTGGATGCTGGAGCGCATCCTCGACCCGGTCTGGATCATGTTCCTGGCCGGCATCCTGCTCGTCGGCAAGGGCGTGCACCTGCATGCGCTGGAACGCCTGCCGGAGAACCCGACGGGATGGCAGAAAACCTGGAAGGCGATCGGCGTGATCTTCGTCATCCTCGGCGTGCTGCAGTTCATCGGCATGGCCTCGGGTGCGCGCGACTGGACGCGGCCGCTGGAAAACCTCGGCGGCCGTGCCTCGGCCGACGTGGGCGGCGCCGGCGGCAACGAACTGGTGTTCGCCAAGGCGAGTTCGAACGATGCGCTGGACGCTGCCCTGGCCCAGGCCAAGGCGGCCGGCAAACCGGTGCTGTTCGACTTCTACGCGGACTGGTGCATCGAGTGCAAACGCATGGAACGCACGACCTTCCGCGATGCCGCGGTGATCGCCGCGACGAGCGACTATGTGCGGATCAAGGCCGATGTCACCGAGCAATCGGATGCACACGTCGCGCTGCAGCAGCGCTTCGGCATCATCGGTCCGCCGGCGACGCTGTTCTTCGATCCGACCGGCAACGAGTTGCGCGGCGAGCGCCTGATCGGCTACGAAGACGCCAACGCATTTGCCACGCGCCTGGCCCGGATCTCGCCATGAAACCACTGTCGCTTCTGATCGTCGTGCTGGGCATGAGCAGCGCGGCCGTGGCCGCAAGCGAGGAGGACGTCGCGCCCGCGCAGAACGTGCGTATCGACGTGCCCTTGCAGGCCCACGCGATCGGCGGCGAATACCTGTTGCCCGCCGATCCCGACGAAGACCGCCGGCGCTCGATCCGGCTGAGCCGCAATCCGGTGTTCGCCACGCCGGTGCCGCGCGTCAACGGCACCGGCCTCATGCTCCGCAACCGGCTGCATGCGCCGGTCACCATCGACATCGAGGCCGCCCATTTCGCGAACGCCAAGCTGGCATCGGCGCTGGCCCCGCGCATCACGCTGGCGCCGCTGGAGTCGCGTGAAGTGGTGCTGGTGCAAGGCGTCAGCCTGACCAGCACCGGTTCGGCCGATTTCACCCTGCACACTACGGTTGGCAGGCCGGACACGAAGCCGGACCGCGACCACATCTATGCCTGGCCGCTCGCGGAGTCGCGTCGCTCGCGCATCACGCAGGTCTACGGCGGCCCCACGCACAACGAGGAATTCTCCCAGTTCGCGATCGACATCGCCGCCAGGGAAGGGACGCCCGTGGTGGCGGCACGCGCCGGCGTGGTGATCTTCCTCGAGGACCGCTTCTTCGAATCGGGACTCAACCGCGCCGACTTCCGCGACAAGGCCAACCACGTGCGCATCCTGCACGACGACGGCAGCATGGCGACCTATGCCCACCTCGCCCCGGACAGCGTCAACCTGGTGCCGGGACAACGCGTGGCCGTCGGCGACGAGATCGGGCGCAGCGGCAACACCGGATTTTCCTCGGGCCCGCACCTGCACTTCGCCATCCTCGTGAATCGCGACATGAAGATCGTCTCGATCCCGTTCCGGATGGACGGCGTCAAGCTTCCGAACTGAGGCCGACTCACCGCGCCATCAGGTGCGGCATCACCTTGCGCTTGAGCAGCGCGATCAGTTCGGGCTGCATGAACGCATAGTCGTCCGCGATGTTCAGGCAGACGATGCGCTGCTTCGACAACTGCGCACGGAAGCGCTGACGCAACTTGTCGCGATGCATCGGTTCCATCACGAAGATCAGCTCGGCCCACGCCACCAATTCCGGCGTCAGCGGCACCTCGGCATCATGATCCGTGCCCGCGGACGCCACCTCGATGCCGGGCCAGTCCGCGAACACCTGCTCCGCCGTCGGACTGCGCAGCCGGTTGCGGCTGCAGACAAAGAGAATCCTCTTCAACGCGTCTTCTTGGCCGGCTTGCGCGACTTCGGCTTGAGCATGGTGCCGGAGCAATGCTTCGCACCGCAGCGGCAGGCCCAGGCGGCCTTGAGTTCGCGCGTGTAGGGCTCGTCGAGCACGATGCCGTAGTCGTAGGTCAGTTCTTCGCCGTTCGCGATGGCGCGTTTGGCTTCGATGACGACGCGGTCGTTCTTCGGGTTGCCGTCGGGCGCGTCGATCTTCCAGGCGCGGCAGTTGGGGTCGCAGCTGTGGTTGATCCAGCGCGCGTCGTTGCCTTCCTGATTGCCGTCGATGACGTAGTCGTCGTTGAGCGTGAACAGGAAGGTGTGACCGGTGATCGAGGTGCCGCCATATTTGTGGTCGGCACGCGCATGGGTCAGGCGCTTGCCGGCGTATTCGACGACTTCCGCGCCTTCCGGAATGTCCGCGATCGCGAACACGCCATTGCCGTGGATGGGAGAACTGCGCATCTCGATCATCGGCTTGCTCATCGGGCATTTCCATCGGCCGACGCGAACAGCGCGGCGCTTTCGTCGTGCACGGCCTCGATCAGCGCGCGCAGGTGTTCGGGATCGATCGCCGGATGGATGCCGTGACCGAGATTGAAGACGTGGCCCGGATGCGGACCGAACGATCGGACCGCCTTGCGGGCTTCGGCGCGGATGGCATCGATGCCCGAATACAACACGACCGGGTCGACATTGCCCTGCAGCGCCACGCGATCGCCGACGCGACGGCGCGCTTCGTCCAGCGTGATCGTCCAGTCGAGTCCGAGCGCATCGGCGCCGGTGTCGGCCATGGCTTCGAGCTGGCCCATCGCGCCCTTCGAATACAGGATCAGCGGCACCCGCGATTCGCCCTCGCCGCGTTTCAACCCGGCCGCGACCTGCGCCATGCAGCGCAACGAGAATTCGCGATAGTGGTCGGCCGACAACGCGCCGCCCCAGGTGTCGAAGATCATCAGCGCCTGCGCGCCGGCATCGAGCTGCGCCTGCAGGTAAGCGGTGACGCTTTGCGCGAGCACGTCGAGCAGGCGATGCGCGGCCGCCGGCTCGTTCCACAACAGCGCCTTGGCGCGTTCGAAATGTTCGGAGCCGCTGCCCTCGATCATGTAGCAGGCCAGCGTCCACGGACTGCCGGAGAAACCGATCAGCGGCACGCGGCCCTGCAGTTCGCGACGGATCAGCGCGACCGCATCGGTGACGTAGCGCAGCGTCGCATCGATGCGCGGCACACGGAGCGCATCGATCGCGGCGACACTGCGGATCGGGCGCTCAAACCGCGGACCTTCGCCTTCCGCGAACGACAGGCCGAGACCCATCGCGTCCGGCACGGTGAGGATGTCCGAGAACAGGATGGCGGCATCCAGCGGGAACCGCGCCAGCGGCTGCAACGTGACTTCGCAGGCCAGTTCCGGCGACTGGCACAGGTTCATGAAGGAACCGGCGCGTGCCCGCGTGGCGCGGTATTCCGGCAAGTAACGTCCGGCCTGACGCATGATCCAGACCGGCGTGCGGTCCACCGGCTGGCGTTTCAGCGCGCGCAGAAAACGATCGTTCGCCAGCGGCGCGAATCCGTTCGACATGGAGATTATTGTCCTTGCGTGATTTCGGTCTGCAGCGCACCGATGCGGCGCGGCCACTGCGCCAGCAAGCCCGCGACCTGCGGCAACTGCGCCTGCGCGGTCTTGGCGGCATTGGCGTCGGCGAAGGCGCCGTGCGCGAGCAACCAGGTGGGGCCGTTCGCGCCACGCACGCGCAGGGCGTAACAGGTGGCGGGATCGAGCCCGAGTGCAGCCACGAGGCGCGGGAAGTCGGACGCGCTCGCGGCGTAGGCGAGTTGCAGCGTGAATGCCGTCGCCGGCAATTGCGCGAAGCCGGCGGCATCGCCCAACGGCCCTTCGCCGACGATCGGTGCGGCGACCGGCGCGGGTTCGGGCGCAGGTTCGGGTGTCGCGGCCGCTGCAGCGTCGGTCGGCGCGGCCACGGGCGTCCGCTCGGTCGCAACAGGCTCCACCTGAGCAGGTAGCGGAACGGCTTCCACCTCGGGCGTCGCTTCCGGTTCCGGTTCCGGTGGGGCGACAGGCGCAACCGCCGGTGTGGCCGCGACTTCCGCCACCGGCTCGGCCGGCACGGTCTGCTCCGCGGCAATCACGGCTTCGGCCGCATTGTCGGGCTCGGGTGACGGCTCTTCGACCGGGGCATACGGCGTATCGCGCATCGGATCGGCGAGGAACGGGGGCGGCGGTGGCGTCGCCGCGTCGCCGAGATCGGCCGCAGGCGCAGGTTCGGGCGCAGGTTCGGGTTCCGGCAACGGCTCGGCGTTCGCAGCTTCCGGCGTCGATTCCATCGGCAAGGATTCGGCCTGCGCATCCGGCGGCGTGTAGTTCTCCGGCGGCGCATCGACCGTGCCGCAATCCCAGCCTTCGCCGTCCGCGGCCGGCACGCAGACATGCTGCACGCCCGGTTCGAACACGCCGTTGTCCTTGCCGTCCTGCGCGCCCGCCGGCGACGCGACAACGAGCAGCGAAAGAACGAGCAGTCTAGGGTTCATATCGCGATCCCGAGGGCGCTTCGATGCCCTGACAGAACATCACCTGGAAACCTTTGCGCAACTGCTGGTCGCGCACGCCCATCATCGCGCCCTCGGCGACGTCGCGCTGTTCGTAGAACTCGCGTTTCATCGACGCCCGCCCGCCGGTCTGGCCCCACTCGCGCAGCAGCGACCAGCCGCCGAGCAGGTCCTGCTGCAGGATCAGGTGGTAATAACGCGGCGCCTCGTTCGGGGCGGCCTTGGTTTGCATGAAGATGCGCATGGGCGCGGAGTTTAGCCGGAAGCCCGCGTGCGCCGCCTGTGAATTCAGGTCGCGGCGAGGCGGAGCCAATCGGCGACTGCGACGGCTTCGGCGCGGGCGCCGGGGTCGATGCCGGCGGCCGCCATCTGTGCGTTCGTCGCGACGCCGTCCAGCGCGTTGCGCAGGGTCTTGCGGCGCTGCGCGAAGCCGTGCCGGACCAGTTGCTCCAGTCGCGCACGGTCATGGGCCGGAATCTCGGCGGCGGACTTCGGCGTCAGCCGCACGATCGCCGAATCGACCTTGGGTGCGGGCGTGAACGCACCCGGCGGCACCACGAACAGCGGCTCGATCCGGCAATACGCCTGCAGCATCACGCTGAGCCGACCGTAGACCTTGTTGCCGTGCGGCGCCGCCATGCGGTCGACCACTTCCTTCTGCAGCATGAAATGCATGTCGCGGATGACCGCGGCGTGCTCGAGCGCATGGAACAGGATCGGCGAGGAGATGTTGTACGGCAGGTTGCCGACCAGCCGGATCATGCCGCCCGCCGCCAGCGCGGTGAAATCCACCGTCAGCACGTCGGCTTCGACGATGCGCAATTCGCCATGCTTCGGCGCTTCGGCGTGCAGGCGCGGGATCAGGTCGCGGTCGATCTCGATGGCCGTGAGGGTCTTGATGCGATCGAGCAACGGCCAGGTCAACGCGCCCTGCCCGGGGCCGATCTCGATGATGCGTTCGCCCGCCTGCGGGTCGATGGCGCGCAGGATGCGTTCGATGATGCCGCGCTCGTGCAGGAAGTTCTGGCCGAAGCGCTTGCGGGCGATGTGCGGTTGGTCGTTCATGCCTGCATGCTCGCACGTCGGCGCTGCGCCAGGTCGACGGCGAGATCGGTGGCCGCGAACAGGCTGCCCGGATCGGCGAGACCGCGACCAGCCAGATCGAGCGCGGTGCCGTGATCGACCGAGGTGCGGATGTAAGGCAGGCCGAGCGTGATGTTCACGGCCTCGCCGAAGCCCGCGTGTTTCAGCACCGGCAGGCCCTGGTCGTGATACATGGCGAGCACGGCGTCGCAGTGCGCGAGTTCGCGCGGCAGGAAACCGGTATCGGCCGGCAGCGGACCGCGCAGGCGCAGGCCTTCGCCGCGCAGGCGTTCGAGCACCGGAATGATCACGTCGATCTCCTCGCGCCCGAGATGCCCGCCTTCGCCCGCGTGCGGATTGAGTCCGAGCACGAGGATGCGCGGATCGGCGATCGCGAACGTGTCGCGCAGGTCGGCGTGCAGGATGCGGAGCGTGCGTTCGAGACGGTCGGCACGGATCGCGTCCGGCACCGCGCGCAATGGCAGGTGCGTGGTCGCGAGCGCGACGCGCAGGTCGCCCGCAGCCAGCATCATCACTACCTCGCGCGCGACGCGATCGGCGAAGAATTCGGTGTGGCCGCTGAAGGCGAAGCCGGCGTCGCCGAGGATCGACTTCTGCACCGGCGCGGTGACGAGGGCGTCGAACACGCCGCGCTCGGCCCCATCGGCGGCAGTCGCGAGCATCGCGATCACGGCCGCGGCATTCGCGACATCCAGTCGGCCGAACTGCGCCGGCGTCGCCAGCGGCACGGCTTGAACGAACAGATGGCCGGCGCGATGCGCCGAGGCCGACGCGGCCGCGTCGAAGGGCGTGAGCGCCAGCGGCAGTTCCAGCGCGTCGGCGGCCTGGATCAGGGTGTCCGGATCGGCGATCGCGACCAGTTGCGCGGCGCAGTCGCGCTGCGCCAGGCGGACCAGCAATTCGGGACCGATGCCGGCCGGTTCGCCGGCGGTGACCGCGATGCGCGCGGGAGCGCCCGTCACGCCGACTCAGCCGAGGCGGTTTTCGATGTAGGCCTCGGCACGGATTTCGCGCACGAACTTGTCGTATTCCTCTTCGGCCTTGCGATTCACCAGGGTTTCGCGGGCCTGGGCACGACGCGTTTCCTTGGTGCGGTCGACTTCGCGCTCGCCTTCGCGACGCACGATGTGGAAACCGAGGTCGGTGCGGAACGGCATCGACAGCTCGCCATCCTTGAGCGTCGCCATCTGCTGGTCGATGGCGCCGCCGTATTCGCCGGTCTGGAACCAGCCGAGGTCGCCACCCAGATTGGAGGTGGTCTTGTCCTCCGAATACTGGCGCGCCAGGTCTTCGAAGCTGGCGCCGTCGACGATGCGCTTGCGCAGCGCGTCGATGCGTTCGCGGGCCTTGTCTTCGCTGAGCAATTCGCTCGGCTTGATGACGATGTGGCGGGCATGGAATTCCTTGACCATGACCACGGACTCGGCGCGGGTGTCGGCGAGATGGATCATGTGGAAGCCGTTCGGGCCGCGCACCGGTTGCGAAATGTCGCCCTTGCTCATGGTCGCGACGAGTTCGGTGAAGGCGCTCGGAATCTGGTCGTAGCGGCGCCAGCCGAGGTCGCCGCCTTCGAGCGCCTGCGGGGTTTCCGAATAACGGATCGCGGCGTCGGCGAAGCTGAGCGTGCCGGCGACGATGTCGGCGCGGATCTTGTCGATCTTGGCGCGCGCGGCCTCCACCTGTTCCGGGCTCGGCGATTCCGGCATGCCGACGAGGATGTGCGACAAACGCACTTCGCCGGCCTTCATCGCGTCGCCGGACAGGAAGATGTCGACCTCGGTATCGGTGACGCCGACGCGCGACTGCACGAAACGCTGGCGCAGCCGCTGGATCAGCAGTTCCTCGCGCAAGGAATTGCGGAATTCCTCGAAGCTGAAGCCGTCGCGAATCAGCGACTGGCGCAGTTGCGCGACGTCGAGACTGTTCTGCGCGGCGATGCGCTGCACCGCGGCGTCGAGATCGGTGTCGGAGACGACGATACCGGTCTGCTCGGCGCGACTCATCTGCACGCGCTGGTTGATCAGGCGCTCCAGCACCTGCTTGCGGACCACGTCCATCGGCGGCAGTTCGCCGCCGCCGCGTGCCTGATACTGCTTGAGGACGCTGTCGGTGGCACGGTCGAGTTCGCTTTGCAGGATCACGTCCTCGTCGACCACGGCGACGATCTTGTCGAGCGTGTCGCTGGGCAGCGCCTGGGCACGCAGGACGACCGGGCCGACGGCGGACAACACGAATACGGCGGCGAGCAAAAGGCGTTTCATGGGATGCGCGGACTCACGATGATGAGGGTTCACGACAAAGAGCGGCAGCCTTGCAGGACGCGGCTGGCGCAGCGCTGAACAACGGGCGCTTAACGAAGGCCGAGCATAGCACGCGAGAGGAAATCCTCGGTCCGCCGACCCAGCGAACCCAGCCCCTTGAGCTCCAGTTCGAACATGATGCCGTTGTTCAATTCGCCTTCGAAATTGCGCACGTAGCGGCGCGCCAGCACACGCACTGCATAGCAGCAGGATTCGTATTCGAGGCCGCCGAAGGCTTCCAGCAACTGGTCGTCGCGCAAGCTCTGGTTCCAGCGCGCGATCAGGCGCCAGTTCTTGCCGAGCGGGATCAGGCCGGCGGCGTCGACCTGTTCGAGCTGGCCGCGGCGGTAGCGGTACCCGAGGCGGGCCAGGCCGCGGTCGCTGTAGCGCCAGGTGGCGCCGGCATACCCCAGTTCGGTCCAGTCGTTGTGGGCGTCCCACTGGCCGCCGAGGTTGAGGCTGAGGCGATCGTTGACGATCCATTCCGCCTCGCCGACCCAGTCGGAGCCGCTGCGGTCTTCCGCGAGCTGGCCCGGCAGCACCACGCGCGGGGGGTCGAAATAATGCACCTGGCCAAGGCTCAGGCGCACGCGGTCGCGGCCGCCGGCATCGATGAAGCGCGAGGTCAGCGCCGTCGTCACCTGCTTCGCGTCGATCTGGCGATCGGCACCGGTGTAGCGGTTGTCGCGGAACAGTGCGGCGAAGCTGTCGGTCAGCGATTGCGTGTCGAACAGCGGCAAATCGTTCTGGTCCTCGTAGGGCACGTACAGCGCGTAGAGGCGCGGTTCCAGGGTCTGCGTCCAGCCGCCGTCGCCGATCTGCAACGAACGGTCGAAGTACAGGCCGGCATCGACGCTGGCGATGGGCAGGCCACGCGTGGGCGACGCGTCGGTGTCGCGCTCGAGGTTGTAACTCGTGTAGCGATACCCGAGCTGCGGTCGCACGAACCAGGCCGAGGATTCGAACGGCCAGCTCACGTACGGATTCAGGTCGAGGCGATCGCCGTTCAGCGCATCGTCTTTCTGGAAGCGCACCCATTCCGAACGCAGCCCGAATTGCGGGCCGTTGAGGTTCGGACTGAGCAGGTCGAACTGCGCACGCGGCAGGCGGCGATACGGCTCGACTGCCGGCGTCAGGCGCGGATCGGTGACCTGCTGGCGGTCGCCGCCGAAGCTGGCGTTCCACCAAGCACCGCGGCCGCGCAGGTAGGCGTACGAGGGCAGCAGACTGGTCGCGACCGAGGTCAACGACTGACCGAAGTCCTCGAAATAGCGCTGGTCGGAGACATCGTGCAGGCTGCTGTCGACAAACCAGTGCGTGCCCAATTGCCCCTGATGGGTCCAGTCGAAGGACGAACGACGCTCGCCATTGCGGTCGTCGGACCCGAGCCAGCTGAAGTCGATTTCGCCGCGCTGGGTATCGCCGAGATAGCGGAACTCGCCGCCGAGCATGGCGCCGCGGTCGCGGATGAATCGCGGCGAGATCGTCGCGTCGTAGTTCGGTGCGAGATTCAGGTAGTACGGGACGATCAGGTCGTAGCCGGCGTCGTTGGAATTGCCGAGCGAGGGCACCAGCAGGCCGCTGGTCCGGCGGTCGTCGATCGGGAAGCGCGCATACGGCAGATACAGCACCGGCACCTCGCCCAGGCGCAAGGTGACCTTGCGGGCGCGGCCGATGCCGGATTCCTGATCGAGATCGATGCGGCCGGCGCGCAGCTGCCAATCGGGATCGGCCGGATCGCAGCTGGTAAACGAGGCCGAGGCCAGAGTGCTGGTCTTGCCGTCGGCGGCCAGCGTGGCGGTGTCGGCATGACCATTGCCGCGGCCGTCGCGCAGCTGGAACTGCATGTCGGCGAGTTCGCTGTCGCCTTCTTCGCGCCAGGTCGCGCTCGCGGCGCGCGCCAGCATGGCCGGCGTCTGCAGCCGCATCGGGCCGGGGCTTTGCATCGTGCCTTCGGCGGCGTTGTAGTCGAATCGATCGCTCCACAGCCACTGGTCGGCACGATTCACGACCACATCGCTGTCGAGTCGATACTGGTCCTCGCCGAGCACCTGCACCGAGCCGGCACCGACTTCGGTGTTGGCCACGGCACGTTGTTCGGGCGTGAAGTTCGCGGCGGTGGCCGCCGGGAACAGCGGCGCCGCGCAGGTCGGGCAAGGCGTGGCCAGGGAACAGGCGGTCGGCGCGGCGGACGCGAACGGCGCGGTCGCGAAAATCAGCGGGATGAAAACGGCGCGGCGCATACGGATCCAGCGGCAAAGACGCGTAAGCTTGCCAGCGCCCCGCCGGTCCCCGCAACGAAACCGGAGCCGACCATGACCGCCGACACCCCGAAAATCAGCAAGACCGACGCCGAATGGCGCGACCAGCTCGACCCGATCCAGTACGCCGTCTGCCGCTGTTCGGGCACGGAACGGCCGTTCACCGGCAAGTATTGGGACCACCACGCCGACGGCACCTATCGCTGCGTCGGCTGCGGCGCCGCCTTGTTCGATTCGTCCACGAAGTTCGATTCCGGCAGCGGCTGGCCGAGTTATTTCGAGCCGATGTCGAACGCCGCGCTGCGCACGATCGAAGACCAGAGCCACGGCATGCGCCGCATCGAAGTGCGCTGCGCCCAATGCGACTCCCACCTCGGCCACGTCTTCCCCGACGGCCCCCAGCCCACCGGCCTGCGCTACTGCATCAACTCCGCATCGCTCGATTTCGAACCGCGCGGCGGCTGAGCCCGACGGACACGCCAGAAGCAGCGCCCGTCTATACTTCGAGCGCAGCAAGGAGCCAGCCATGGTCTCACTCTCCAACATCACCCATCGCCATCCGGAAATTCTGGGCGGCACACCGGTGTTCGTCGGCACCCGCGTTCCGGTGCGTTCGCTCTTCGACTATCTGGAAGGCGGCGACACGCTGGAAGAGTTCCTGCACCAGTTTCCCTCGGTCAAACGCGAACAGGCCATTGCGGTCCTGGACGCAGCTTTCGAGAGGGTCGCAGCGGATGCGGTTGCTGCTTGACGAGAATTTTCCGGCCGACTTCGCGAAGCTTCTGGTCGGCCATGACGTCGTGACGATTCACAGCCTCGGCTGGTCCGGCATCAAGAACGGCGAACTGTTGCGTCGTGCCCATGCCGTCTGCGAGGTCTTCGTCACCCTCGACCGCAACCTCGAATTCCAGCAGAACATCAAGGCGCTTCCGTTTGGCGTGGTGGTCGTGCGCTCCATCTCGAACCGCATGGCGCATCTCGTTCCGCACATCGACAACATCCTCGAAGCAGCGAGCCGTGTGTCTCCAGGCACCGTCGAGAAAGCCGGCGCTTGAACAGTCAACGCATTGCCATTCGCACCTCGATCACACGGCATAGGGGAGTGCAAACTCTGGAGCAGCGTCAGTCGGCAGAACTCACCACGCAGATTGTCTGCAAAAGTCGGAACATGTCCGAAAAGGAGGGTAATGCCATGACGAAATCAAACAATTCAGAGCCTCTGCGGTCACGCATTGACCGTCGCAATCTCTTCCTGTTGGTTCTACATGTAGGCGTACTGGCGGTTTCTTTATGGGTTCACCCGATCGTCCGCAAACCTGCCGACAGGGCGCTGCCCTCTGCCGTGTGACCGTTCCAACAATGCCGCCGAAACCCGATCCGGCCGGCAGCATCGAATTCGTGGATTTTCGACAAAATGCCCACTGACTCGATCCACCGAACCGACCTGCCCGCTCACGCCTTGCTGCGGCGTTATCTGCGGGATGGGCATTACGCGGACTGTTACGTGGTCGAGGTGGCGGCGGCGGTGTCGCAGTCCGAGTTCATCGAGGCGTTCTACACGACGCCGTTGTTCAAGTTGGAGCGCGCGATTCTGGCCGCGGCGGTGCGCAAGCCGTCGAGCGATGCCGAGGCGCGGGCGTTGGCCCGGGGCGAGCGGGAGGCCTTCGCGGCGTGGACGGTCGAGGATCGGAGCGACGCGCAGTTGCTGCTCGCCGACTTCATGGGCCGGACGCGTTCCTGGCTGATGGCCGAACCGACCGGCAGCGGCGGCACACGGCTGCATTTCGGATCGGCCGTGGTGCCGAAGCGGGACCGCGACACCGGGCGGACCAGCCTCGGCACCGGCTTCGGCCTGATGCTCGGCTTCCACAAGCTGTATTCGCGCGCCCTGCTGGCCTCGGCGCGGAGCCGGTTGCGTCGCAAACTTTCCTGAACCGGGGCGGTTCGCGGCTTTGCCGGGCCGGGGCGGAAACGGTACCATTCTTGTCCCATATTGGTTCCCGTCGCCATGCTTCGCGTCTCCAAACTCACCGATTACGCGACCGTGCTGATGGCCGCGCTGGCCGACGGCCCGGACGAACTGGCCAGCGCCAGCGATCTGGCCGAGCGCGCCCGCTTCGAATTGCCGACGGTCAGCAAGCTGCTGAAGCAGCTCGCCGGCGCGGGTCTGATCGAATCGCGCCGCGGCGTCAACGGCGGTTACCGGCTGGCGCGACCGGCCCGCGAGATCTCGGTGCTCGACATCGTCGCCGCCATCGAAGGGCCAATCGGCATGACCGAATGCAGCGTGCACGAAGGCGCCTGCCATCATGAAACCCGCTGCCTGATCCAGCACAACTGGCGCCGCATCAGCGACGCCATCGGGACCGCATTGGCCAGCGTGACCCTGGACGAACTGCGCCAGCCGGCACCGCCGACACCCGCGCGCGGCAAGGCCGTGCCGATCCGCGTGACCGTGGCCTGAGGAAACGGCGATGAGTGAAGTCGAAACCCTGATCGCGAACCGCAAGTACGAAGCCGGTTTCAGCACCGACATCGAAACCGAGATCGTCCCGAAAGGTCTGGACGAAGATGTCGTGCGCCTGATTTCGTCGAAGAAGAACGAACCCGAGTGGCTGACCGAATGGCGCCTGGCCGCGTATCGCCATTGGCTCACGATGACGCCGCCGCAGTGGGCCAAACTCGCCATCGCGCCGATCGACTTCCAGGCCATCAGCTACTACGCGGCGCCGAAGAAGAAGTTCAAGTCGCTGGACGAAGTCGACCCCAAGCTGCTCGAAACCTACGACAAGCTCGGCGTGCCGCTACATGAACGCGCGCGCCTGGCCGGCGTCGCCGTCGATGCGGTGTTCGACTCGGTCTCGCTCGGCACCACCTTCAAGGACGAGCTGGCCAAGGCCGGCGTGATCTTCTGCTCGTTGTCGGAAGCGGTGCATACGCATCCCGAACTCGTGCGCCAGTACCTCGGCACCGTGGTGCCGACCGGCGACAATTATTTCGCGGCGCTGAACTCGGCGGTGTTCTCGGACGGCAGCTTCGTCTTCGTGCCCAAGGGCGTGCGCTGCCCGATGGAACTCAGCACCTATTTTCGCATCAATGCCCGCGACACCGGCCAGTTCGAACGCACCCTGATCGTCTGCGAGGAGCGCGCGCACGTCAGCTACCTCGAAGGCTGCACCGCGCCGATGCGCGACGAGAACCAGCTGCACGCCGCGGTCGTCGAACTGGTCGCGCTCGACGACGCCAGCATCAAGTATTCGACCGTGCAGAACTGGTATCCGGGCGACGAGAACGGCGTCGGCGGCATCTACAACTTCGTGACCAAGCGCGGCGAATGCCGCGGCGCGCGCAGCAAGATTTCCTGGACCCAGGTCGAAACCGGTTCGGCCATCACCTGGAAATATCCGAGCTGCGTGCTGAAGGGCGACGACTCCAGCGGCGAGTTCTATTCGGTGGCCCTCACGCATCATCGCCAGCAGGCCGACACCGGCACCAAGATGATCCACATCGGCCGCAACACCAAGTCGAAGATCATCAGCAAGGGCATCAGCGCCGGCCGCGGCCAGAACACCTATCGCGGCCTCGTGAAGGTCGACAAGACCGCCGACGGCGCCCGCAACTTCACCCAATGCGACAGCTTGCTGATCGGCAAGCGCTGCGGCGCCCACACCTTCCCCTACATCGAAGTGAAGACGCCGAACGCCGTCGTCGAACACGAGGCGACCACGTCCAAGATCTCCGACGACCAACTCTTCTACTGCCTCGCCCGCGGCATCGCCGAAGAAGACGCCGTCTCGATGATCGTCGACGGCTTCTGCAAACAGGTCTTCCGCGAACTCCCAATGGAATTCGCCGTCGAAGCCAAGAAGCTGCTCGAAGTCAGCCTTGAGGGAGCGGTGGGATGAGCACCCGTGTCCAACGAACCCTGACCATAGTCGACACGAATGAAGCCCCGTCGCGTCCGGTGGACTATTGGCGCAATCGGCCATTGACCGAGCGCCTCAACGCAACGCTGGCACTCCACCGCGAGGGCAACGAACTGCTCCGCGGTGGCAACCCGCCCTTTGTTTTCACGCTGGAGATCGCCCATGTCGAACGTGCGCGATGACTGGCAAGACTTCATCCGGGCGCTGGAGCAGCGTGGCGTTGCATACATGATCGTCGGTGGTGTTGCCGTGGGCGTGCATGGACACGTCCGTTACACGAAGGACTTGGACGTATGGTTCCGGGGCGAACCGGCGAACGCCGAACGATTGATCGGCGCCTTGATGGACTTCGGATTCGAATCACTCAAGGTGCCGATCGAGGCATTCTGCAAACCTCGATCGATGCTGGTCATCGGTGCAGAACCCAACCGCATCGAATTGATCAACTTTGCCGACGGCGTCGACTTCGATGATTGCTATGCGCGGCGGATCGTCGTTCCGATCGGCGATACCCGGGCGGCGGTGATCGCACTCGATGACCTTCGAATCAACAAGCGCGCGGTGAACCGACTTCAGGACCAAGCTGATATGGAAGCACTCCAGAGCAAGGCCCAGAAAACACCTTCCGAGTCGAAATGACCCAATGAAGCCCGAACTCCGCAACGCCTATCGCTCCGAACACGCCGCCGCCGATACGGCGATTGCGCGTGGCGAACTCGATGTCGCGTTCGCGCATCTGGAGCGGGCGCACGTGCTGAGCCAGCGCTTCGCGTTCGCGCACACCTGGACGCATCTGCGCATGTTCGCGATCGGCTGGCGTCGACACGATGCGCGGGAAGTCGTCGGACAAGTGTTCCGCAGCATCGCGGCGCTGACCAAGTCGAAAATTTGGGTACCGCTCGGCAACACCGGCGGTGCCAACGTCAATCCCTTCCAGCCGATGCCGGTTCCGCCGGATCTACGCGCCTACCTGGACTGAACCATGCTGAAGATCGACAACCTCCACGTCCGCGTCGCCGGCAAGGACATTCTCAAGGGCCTCACGCTGGACGTGAAAGCGGGCGAAGTGCACGCCATCATGGGCCCGAACGGCGCCGGCAAGTCGACGCTCGGTTATGTGCTCGCGGGTCGCGAAGGCTACGAGGTCACGCAGGGCTCGGTGACGTTCAATGGCCATGATCTGCTCGCGCTGGAGCCGGAAGCGCGCGCCGCGACCGGCGTGTTCCTCGCGTTCCAGTATCCGGTGGAGATTCCGGGCGTGAACAACACCTATTTCCTGCGCGCCGCCTACAACGCCCAGCGCAAGCACCGCGGCGAACCCGAACTCGATTCGATGGCCTTCCTGAAACTGGTGCGCGAGAAGCTGAAGGTGCTGCACCTGAAGGACGAACTGCTGAACCGTGCCGTCAACGAAGGCTTTTCGGGCGGCGAAAAGAAGCGCAACGAGATCTTCCAGATGGCGGTGCTCGAACCCGCGCTCGCCATCCTCGACGAAACCGATTCGGGCCTGGACATCGACGCGCTCAAACTCGTGGCCGAAGGCGTGAACCGCCTGCGTTCGCCCGAACGCGCCTTTCTCGTGATCACGCATTATCAGCGCCTGCTCGACTACATCGTGCCCGACGTCGTGCACGTGCTCGCTGACGGCAAGATCGTGCAGAGCGGCAACAAGGACCTGGCGCTGAAGCTCGAAGAAGAAGGCTACGCCTGGATCAAGGCCCGCAAGCGCGAAGAACAGGCGGCGTTCGCATCATGAGCGGATTGCAACAAGCCCTGGTCGCGGCTGCACCCGAGCGACTGGGCGATCTCGCCCTTCCCGGCCCGCGCGACGAACGCTGGCGTTACAGCTCGCTGCGCGCATTGAATGCGCGCGCGTTCATGCCGGCTCCCGAGGAGTCGGACGTCTTGTGCGATGCGTCGCTCGACTACCTTGAGGCCCTATCGCCGCGCCTCGTGTTCGTCGATGGCCGCTTCGACGGCGCGCGATCCGAGCTTGGCGCGTCGGCCGCTGCCGTGACGCTCGACGAATGCTCGGCGTCGCAGGAAGCGCCCGGGCACTGGCCGTTCGCACTGGCAGCCGCAGCTTCGGCGAGCACGATTGCGATTCGCTTCGCCGCTTCGGCCGCTCTGCCCATTCACATCGTGTCGTTCACCAGCGAATCCGCACGGAACGCGATCGTGCAGCAATCGCTGCGCCTGGAACTGGCTGAAGGCACGACGGCCGCCATCGTGCATCACCGCATCGGGCCGGGAGACGCCAACGCCTTCGTGAATCACTGGCGCGACCTGTTGCTCGCCGACGGCGCACACCTGCATTGGCTG
This sequence comes from Ahniellaceae bacterium, assembly GCA_044229785.1. Classification (GTDB taxonomy): domain Bacteria; phylum Pseudomonadota; class Gammaproteobacteria; order Xanthomonadales; family Ahniellaceae; genus JADKHK01. Next base: position 8,591 of record JBGASK010000019.1, on the reverse strand, counting down.
GAGGTGGCCACGGAAGGCGGTGGCGCCAGCGTCGTCATCGGCACCCGCGCCGTGCTCGGCGCTTCGGCGCGCTTCGAACTCGGCGAAGTCGCCGCGGGTGCCGCGTTGTATCGCCATGACGTCGACGCCACGCTGTCCGGCGAACAGGCCGAACTGATCGTGCGCGGCTGCACGATGGTCACGAAGCGCCGCCATGCCGACATCAGCATCGATGCCCGCCATCGTGCGAAAAACACGCGCGCCGACATCGTCTGGCGTGGTCTCGCCGACCAGCGCGGCCATGCCGTCTTCGCCGGACAGCTCATCGTCGAGGAAGGTGCCGACGGCGCCGATGCTGCACTCGGCAACAAGAACCTGCTGCTGTCGCCGCACGCCGAAATCGACACGCGGCCGGTGCTCGAGATCTACGCCGACGAGGTCAAGGCCGCACACGGCGCCACCGTCGGCCGACTGGACGAGCGTTCGCTGTTCTACCTGCGTTCGCGCGGCATCCCCGAAGCCGAGGCGCGCCGCATCCTGCAGCTCGCGTTCGCACGCGAACCGCTGCTGCAGCTCATGGATGCGCAGCTGCGCGACGTGGCGCTGGGCGCGCTCGCGGCGGTCCTGCCCGAGGACGCGGCATGAACCGGCTCGACGACATCGCCGCGATCCGCGCCGAATTTCCGCAGTTGTCTCGGCTGATCCACGGCAAGCCGCTGGTCTATTTCGACAACGCCAACACCGCGCAGAAACCGCGCGCGGTCATCGACGCGGTCAGCGAGTACTTCACGACGCACAACGCCAATGTCGCTCGCGCCGTGCATACCTTGGGCGAAGAAGCCACGTCGCTGTACGAGGCTGCGCGCGACAAGCTCGCTCGCTTCGTCGGAGCGCGTTCGCGCGAGGAAGTGGTGTTCACGCGCGGCACCACCGAATCGATCAACCTCGTCGCCTACAGCTTCCTGCGCCCGAAACTGAAGCCCGGCGACGAGATCCTGGTCTCGCGCATGGAGCACCACGCCAACATCGTGCCCTGGCAGCTGATCGCTGCCGAAGCCGGCGCGAAGGTGGTCCCGGCGCCGATCACCGAAACCGGCGAACTCGACGTCGACGGCACCGTCGCGCTGATGAACGAACGCACGCGGCTGTTCGGACTGACCCACGTCTCGAACGCGCTCGGCACGATCAATCCGGTGAAGACGCTGATCGACGCGGCCAAGGCGCGCGGCATCCCGACTCTGATCGACGGCTCGCAGGCGGTGCCGCATTTCAAGGTCGATGTCGCGGCGCTCGACTGCGACTTCTACGTGCTGACCGGCCACAAGCTCTTCGGACCCACCGGCACCGGCGCCTTGATCGCGAAGCGTGCGCGCCTCGACGCGATGCCGCCCTTCATGGGCGGCGGCGAAATGATCCGCAAGGTGTCGTTCGACGGCACGACGTTCAACGACCCGCCGCACAAGTTCGAACCGGGCACGCCGAACATCGCCGGATTCATCGGTCTCGGTGCCGCCATCGACTGGCTCGACGCGGTCGGCATGGACGCGGTCGCGGCCCGCGAGGCGATGCTGCGCGACACGATGTTGACGGCGTTGCGCGGCGTCGGCGGCCTGCGCCTGATCGGTGCGGCACGCGAACGCGCGGCCGTGTTCTCGTTCGTGGTCGACGGCGCCCATGCCCACGACATCGCCACCCTGCTCGACCATGAAGGCGTGGCCGTGCGTTCGGGCCACCATTGCACGCATCCGACCATGCAGTTCTTCGGCGTGCCGGCCACGCTGCGCGCCTCGCTGTCGTTCTACAACACCGAAGACGAAATCGCCGCGTTCTTGACCGCACTCGCCAAGGTGCGCAGGATGCTGGCCTGATGAGCGCGCATCCGTCCACCCTGTATTCCGAAACCGTGCTGGCGCACAACCGCGCGCCACGCAATTGCGGCTGTCTGGCCGATGCCACCCATCACGGCCTCGCCGAAAATGCATTGTGCGGCGATCGGCTGGAACTGGCGCTGCGGGTGAAGGGCGACGCCATCGAAGCCGCGATGTTCGACGGCGAATCCTGCGCCATCACCACGGCCTGCGCCTCGATGCTCACCGAAGCGCTGCGCGGCGCGCCGCTGGCCGCGTCCGCCTCGCTGCGTGAAGCGCTGGCCACGATGTTCCGTGGCGGCGCCGATGCGCCCGGCGAATTCGCGGCGTTCGCCGAACTGCGCCATCACCCGGCGCGGCAACGTTGCGCGCTGCTGCCGTTCGACGCCGTCGCGACGGCACTCAAGCCCAAGGCCTGACATGACCGCGTTTCGCACCGCCGCCGCGACCGACGTGCCCGCCATCGTCGATCTGGTGCAGTCCGCGTATCGCGGCGACGCCAGTCGCCAGGGCTGGACCACCGAAGCCGACTTCCTCGATGGCCAGCGCATCGATGCCGATGGCGTGCGCGAAGTGATCGGGAAGCCGGACAGCCGGATCGTGCTGGCGGAGCGCGAAGCCGAATTGCTCGGCAGCGTCCAGGTCGAGCGCATCGACGGCACTGGTTATTTCGGCATGTTCTCGGTGCGCCCGAACCGTCAGGGCAGCGGCATCGGCGACGCGCTGCTGCGCGAGGCCGAACGGGTCGTGCGCGAAGACTTCGGCTGCGCCACGATGACCTGCACCGTGATCTCGATCCGCGCCGAACTGATCGCCTGGTATCGGCGCCGCGGCTATCGCAGCACCGGCGAATTCAAGCCGTTCCCGTATGGCGACGCACGCTTCGGATTGCCCAAGCGCGACGACTTGCGCTTCGAAGTCTTCGCCAAGGCATTGCCGTGATGGACGGCTGGACGCGCGTCTGCGCCCGCGACGAGATGGCGCCCGGCGAACACCGCGTCGTCGACGCCGACGGCACGATGATCGCGGTGTTCAACGTCGACGGCGATCTGTATGCCATCGAGGACGTGTGCACGCACGATGGCGGCGAACTTGCCGGCGGCCCGATCCATGGCTTCGAGGTCGAGTGCCCGCGCCATGGCGCACGCTTTGATGTACGCACCGGCGCGGTCTGCGCGCCGCCGGCCTATGCGCCGACGGCGAGTTTCCCGATCCGCATCGACGCCGAGGGCGTCTGGACGCGCGACGACCGCTTCGACTGAGTCAACGCGCCGCGACGCTGCCGCGCACGCCGGTCACGCACAGGCTTTGCGGGTCGTAGGACACGACCGTCGGCACCCGCGCAAATGCGTCGTTGCTGCCGGCTGCACGCGACTCGACGATGGCATCCAGACGCATCGCCGCCTGATCGACGCGAACGCGATATTCCATGCCCGCTTCGGGGACCATGCGCGCACGCACGCCGATCTGGTCGCTGCCGCCGGGAATGCCGGTGCGCGCCGGGCGGAACACATTGCGCACGAACACGAGTTCGACCGGTTCGCCGGCCACGAGGTCGCGGTCGAGATGCCGGCGCGTGTGATAACGGACGTCGTCGCCGATCACGTAGTGGCTGCGCCCGAGCTGACTCAGATCGCATTGCACGCCGTCGCGGAATTGCTTGACGACGACCGGCAGTCCGCGGTTCTCGATGCGGACCGGAACGACATCGGCCGCCGACGCGATGGTCGACACGCATGCGAGCAAGGCAGCGGCACTGAACATCCGGAACTTCATGGCGTCTACTCCAAATCACCGCAGGTCGCGGCCCTTCGAAGCTAGCGGCGCGGACGGGCCGATGGCCCATGCCTTTCGGGAGGAAGGCGCCGGCAGTTCAGCCCGCGATCAGCTCGATGAATGCGGTCCGATGACGAGAATCAGCGCCGTGCCGCCGCCGTCGATGCGTGCGGCGATGCGGTCGCCGTCGGCCGGATCGATCCACAGCGTGTCGCCTGCCGCCAGCATCTGTGCCGTGCCCTGAAGATGCGCCTGGCCGTCGAGCAGATGGAACAGCAGCCACGCCCGGGCCGGCTGATGCAGGATCATCGAACCGACCAGCGGGCGCGCGATCACCTCGGCGTCGAGCGTCGCGTCGGCCAGCATCAGGTTGAAGTCTTCGCTGGGGCCGTCGAGCGGCACGCCTTCGACGACCTCGTCGCCGCCGAACGCGCAGATCTCGCCGATGCGCTCCAGCTGGCGCAGCGGCTGGCCGTCGAAACGCAGTTCCAGCGCGCCGCCGCGAGCCAGCACCAGCCAGCGACGCACGCCCGGGTATTTCGAGAACGGCGCCTGCGCATCGATGACGGCGCGCGAGACCCGGAACCGGAAACCGGCATCCAGCAAGGTCGACGGCACCAGACCGATTTCGCGCGTCACGCCAAGCCCGTTCTTCCAGGGACTCGGTGCGAGCTCGCGATAGGCGATGAGCCGCGGCGCGCTCACAACAGCAACCAGGTGGCGAGGCCGAGGAAGACGCCCATGCTGACGATGTCGGTGGCCGTGGTCAGGAAGATGCCGGACGCGGTGGCCGGGTCGGCGCCGACGCGTTTCAGCCCGAGCGGGATCGCGGCCCCGGCGATGCCCGACATCACGCAGGACACCGCCATCGCGAACACGCAGATGCCGGCCAGCGTCAGCGCGTCCGGGTTCTTCTGCAGCATCGCCATCACGTACAGCGCGGCACCGGCGACGATGCCGACGATGAGTCCGTTCCACCAGCCGAGCAAGGCTTCCTTGCCGATCAGCCTCCAGCCCTGGCCGGGTTTCAGTTCGCCGAGCGTCATGCCGCGCAGGGTCACCGCCAGGGCCTGGCAGCCGCTGTTGCTGCACTGCCCGGACAACACCGGCAGGAACACCGCGAGCAACACGATCTTGTCGATCGCGTTCTGGTAGTAGCCGACCACGGCGGCCGCGAGAAAGGCCGTCAGCAGGTTCAGTTGCAGCCACGGATGCCGAAACTTGAAACTGCGCGTCCACGGCGTCGACAGCCGCTCTTCCTTTTCTACACCGACCATGGCGCCGGCCTGCGCCGAAATCTCGAAGGCCTGTTGCTCGAACAGGACCTGGCCACGCACCGACCCGACCAGGCGATGCGCCGCGTCGCAGACCGGATAGGCCGGATAGTGGCGGGTGACCACTTCGCGCATCGCGTCGACCAGGGCCATGTCCGGGCGCAGCGCAAACGGCTGCTTCACCATCACGGCACTGAGCGGTTGCTCCTTCGCGGCGAACAGCAGTTCGCGGAACGCCACGACGCCGACCATGCGGCCGTCGCCTTCGGTGACGAAGACGTAGGTCACGAAGGCCTTCTTGACGACTTCGCGCAAGGCTTCGACCACCTGGCCCACGGTGGTGTCGGGACGGAACACGGCCAGAGGTCGTTCCATCAGTCGCCCGACCGTGCCTTCCTCGTAGTGATGGTCGAGCAGCCATTGCTGGCCGGCGCCGAACGGGGTGGCCGCAGCGATGCGTTCGCGTCGTTCCGGCGGAAACTGGCCGAGGATTTCGACCGCGAAGCCGGGGTTGATGGCGGTCAGCAGATCGGCGATGGCCTGATCGGACTCGCCTGCCAGTTGGCGCGCGGCGCTGCGGGTATCGGTGGTCAGTACGGCGTCGAGCAGGCTGCGATCCATGCCGGGCTCCACAATCTGGGCATCAGTCTTCGGGCAATGTAGCGAGAGCCGCGCACGCCCGCCAAGGCCGCGCCGCTTGAGCCGCCGCGGCAGGCCTGCTACAAGCCCCGGCTGATTTTTCATTTTGTTGCCGGATCCGACCCGCCATGCGCCTTGTCTCGTCCCCATCGCCCAGACCGACGCCGCCGCGTCGCGGAGGCTGCGCGTGAGGGGCCCGCTGTCCGGCATGCGTGTGCTCGACCTGTCGCGCGTGCTCGCCGGCCCGTTCGCGACCCAGGTCCTGGCCGATCTCGGCGCCGACGTGATCAAGATCGAACGCAGCGGCGCCGGCGACGACACCCGCGAATGGGGTCCGCCCTGGCTGGTCAACGACGAGGGCGCGACCACCGAGGAATCGGCCTACTTCCTGTCCTGCAACCGCGGCAAACGCTCGGTGGCGCTGGAGTTGACCGACCCGCGCGCGCAGTCGATCGTGCGCGCGCTGGCGCGTACGTCGGACGTGCTCATCGAGAACTTCAAGCCGGGCACGCTCGGGCGCATGGGCCTCGATTACGAGAGCCTGTCGGCCACCTCGCCCGGTCTCGTCTATTGCTCGATCAGCGGCTTCGGCCAGGACGGCCCGAACGCCGCCAAGGCCGGCTACGACGCGATGATCCAGGCCCAGGCGGGGCTCATGAGCATTACCGGCGAACACGGCCGCGGCCCGGTCAAGGTCGGCGTCGCGGTCATCGACATGATCACCGGCCTGTATGCCGCGAACGCCATCCAGGCGGCGCTGATCCAGCGCCAGTCGAGCGGTCGCGGCGCCTGGATCGACACGGCGCTGTTCGACTCGGCGGTCGCCATTCTCGCCAACCAGGGCATGAACCACCTGATCGCCGGCGAGATTCCGGAACGACTCGGCAGCGCACACCCGAACATCGTGCCCTACCAGAGCTTCCCGACCTTGAACGGCGACCTGTTCCTCGCGGTCGGCAACGACATGCAGTTCCGCCGCTTCTGCGAAATCGCTTCGGCACAATGGGCCGACGATCCGCGCTTCGCATCGAACAGCCTGCGTGTCGCCAACCGACATCTGCTGGCACCGCTGATCAGCGAACGCATGCGCACCCGGTCGAAGGAAGAATGGCGACGCACGCTCGACGACGCCGGCATTCCGTGCAGCCCGGTGCAGGACATGGAAGAAGTCTTCGCCGACCCGCAGGTGGAAGCCCGCGGCCTGCGATTCGACCTGCCGCACACGCTGCACACGCACCTGCCGCAAATCGCCAATCCGCTGCGCTTCGACGGCCGTCTGCACCATTCCGATCGCGCACCGCCCTTGCGGGGCGAACATACCCACGAAGTGCTGCTGGAGCTCGGTTACAGCGAAGCCCTGATCGACGAACTCGCGGCCACCGGCGCCATCGAACTCGCGATGTAACCCCGGGCGATGTGAACTAGAATCGGCGCAACGCAGGAAGCGCCCATGGCCACCGCCCTACTCGCCGTACTTGTTTCGATCATCCTCAGCCACAGCCTGCCGGAACTCGGCCGCCTGCGGCATTACGGGTGGTTCGAAGGCTGGTTGCGCGGCGATTTCAATCCGCTGGCCGGCAGCAGTCTGTGGCGCGGCCGCTTCGGCGGCGTCTGGTCGATCGGACTGATGGTGCTGCTGGTCGGCGCGCTGCAGTTCCTGTTGCATGGGGTCGCCTACGGTTTTCCGGCGTTTCTGCTCGCCACCGCCGTCCTGTTCTACTGCTGGGGTCCGCGCGATCTGGACGCCGACATCGGTGCGGTGACCCACGCCACCGACCGCGATACGCGACTGGCCGCGCTGCAGGACATTCCCACCGATCCGCCCTCGCCGCCGGTCGGGCTCGATGGCCGCAGCCTGGTCGACACCGTGTTCCGCGCCGCACTCACGCGCTGGTTCGGCGTGTTGTTCTGGTTCCTGCTGCTCGGCGCCGCCGGCGCGCTGCTGTACCGTCTGGTGCAACTGATCGCGCAATCCGACGCCTTCCGCAGCAGCCTGCCGCGCGAACACGCCGACGCATTGCGCGAATTCCACGTGCTGCTCGACTGGCCGGCGGCGCAACTGATGACGCTGGCGATGGCGCTGGCCGCCGATTTCGACGCCGTCGCGCAAAGCTGGCGCGATTTCCACCACGGCATCGGCCAGGGTTATCTGGTGCGCGACATCGGCTTCCTGTTCGCCGCCGCCCGCGCCAGCGTCGACGCCGAAGACGAGGACTTCGAAGACGAAGCCGCCAACACCACGCTGTTGCCGCTGCATCAATCGCAATCGCTGGTGTGGCGCATCCTCGTCGTCTGGATGGCCACGCTCGCGCTGTTCGTGCTGGCGGGCTGGATTGGCTGATCAGTCCAGCCGCAACCGCATGATCCGCGGCGCTTCGAGCTGCTCCGCGGGCGGCAGGTTGCCCGCTGCGTCGAAGCGATCCCATTGGCTGTTGGCGATGTAGTACAGCGCGCCGTCATGGACCGTGGCGAGCGAAGGTTCGCCCCAGCCAAGCAGGTTCTGCGCGAGCACGTCGACACGCGCGATCGCGTTTCCGTCATCGCCCAGCGCGATGCGCAGGATGCGTTTGGGCGTGGTGCCGTTCTGGATGGCAATCAGGTCGCCGTCGTGCGCATACAGACCATCGATGCCGGTGAGCGCGGCGGATGACGTCGCCCGCAGCTTGCGCAACGCGCCGCTGCCGACATCGATCCGCCACAGGCCGCTCGGATAGTCGGCGACGATCAGGCCACCCGCGTGCTCGGCCATGCCCTGCGGCGACAGCAGCAGGCCGGGGGCGACGACCGGCTGCAACGACTCGCGCCGCGCATCGAGCCGATACACGCCGCCGCCGATGCTGTCGCTCGCATAGACATCGCTGCCGATGAGCAGGACGTCGCCAAGCGCGTGCTCGCCGCCATCGGCGGGCAACCACCAGGCACGCCGGACGTCGCCGCGCCGCGCGTCGATCTCGAACAGTCCGCTGCGTCCGATCTCCTGCTTGGCGATGCCGGCGGTCTGCGGAAAACCCGCCGACGCCACCCACAGGGTGTCGCCGATCAGGCGCATGCCGAG
>JBGASK010000018.1:0-36973 GCA_044229785.1 Ahniellaceae bacterium | reverse complement strand
TGCGCGAATGACGTCGCCCGCCATTCTGCATGCAGCGCCTCGGCCTGCGCAGCCTGTTCCTTGCTCAATCCGGCCTCGGCCGCGGTCCCGACGATGAAGTCCGGGACCAGGTCGTCCATCAGCAGGTCGAGGGCGTGCGCCTTGACGGGGTCAGGGTCGATGGCGGCCGCAATGGGAAGCGAATCGACGCCCACTGCGTTGTACGACCGCCACAGAATCACTGCTGCGTCAGTGTTTCCCGATTCGAACGCCTTCCACGCGAGCGGCGCGGCGTTTGCCTTGAACCGACGCAACTCGTTCGGCGACGCGAATGGCCAATACGTCGAAAAACCGCCGCCCATGGCAAACAACAAGGCCGAGGGCTGGTGGCCGCGCTGAGCGCTACGCAGCAAGGTATCGAACATTCCGTTCGCATCGCTTTCGACGATCTCCCTGCAGTCGGCGTAATGCGGGTCAGCAAGCCCCGCCATCACGCGCTCATTGCGTTTGCGCGCCCAGGGCAAAAACGAACTACGTTGCCACGCACACTCCCGTGTCGCCTGCACGACATGGCATGCCGCATCCGGATCTCCTGCAAGCATGCGTTGCCGCCAATAGCGCACCTGATCGATCGCCGGTGCCGTAGCGGGATCCGGCGGAGGCAGAACAGTCGTCTTGCGTACTGCGCGCGTGCCGCGTCGTCCCGCGTCGTCTGGAGATGCGACCGCCAGGTCGTCGGGCGCTGGATGATGCGGCCGCATCTCGGATTCGGATCGGTCGACTTCCGACTCTACCGACCCCGGCGCCTCGTTGCGGTTGACGAAATACACGAGCGCGATGATCGTGACGATCACGACCATCCATGCTGCCGCGCCAGCGATTCGACGGCCGTTCAAGGCAGGGTCGCGCATGACTCGACCTTGAGAAAATCGGTACGGTGATTGAACTCGCCACTTCGAAACGGGCGTGAATCGAAGTATCGATCGTGAAGAGAGCGAGCGCGCTCCCGTGCTTCTCGCTCGATCCCCGGTGTCGCGCCATGCCATGGACTCTTCGGTTGCCCAAGAATCTCGCGCCCGAGATACCAGAAGGTCGCGGCGGTCATTTCGTCCATCTGGAGCGCACGTCCCATGAACGACATCTGCATGCCATCGTTCCCCATCGACAAAAGGAATGCAGCGAAGCGATCGCCACGTCTAACAAGCTCGGCGACATAGCGCGGGGTGCGCTCGCGATGCGCTTCGAGCCATTCCGGATGGCGCAGTGCGACTCTGAAATTCTGCATCGGCATGCCTTCGGCGTATGCGAGCATCGCCGTTGCATTGCCGGCGTCAGCCGATTGTTGCAAATAGCCGAAACTCTGATCCAACGCGTCGTCGTTCAATCCATCGCAGGTCTGCTCCCTGGCAGGTCGGGTCACGTCGCCGGAAAGTCGCGCGATCCGATCGACTGCTTCAGCATCGTCCGGATCCGCCTGACGCACCTCGGCTGGCGAAGGGCGGTGGCTTCGATACAGCGCACACGCACTCAACGCCAACCCGATATGACATGCAGCGACATGATCGCCGGCATCGGCGCGGGCCTTGAGGGCGGGCAGCACATCGACGAGTTTCGCGTCCCACGGCGGTAGCGGTTCGGTGAAGGTCGGTGGTGGCAGCGGCGGTGGTGCTTGCGTGGTCTCGGCGAGGGCGGCCAGAAGGTCTGGTCTGGCGGAGGTGCCGTGGGCATTGCCATCGGGTACCGACGCTACAGTTTCGGCTGCTTCGACTTTCGTCGCAGGTATCGCGACCGGGCTTTCGTCTTGCGCTCCGCCATCGTCCGCGAGACCGCACCAGAACAGCGCCGCCGCGACGGCGAGCGCACACAGGGCCAGGGTCCATCCACGTCGATCCATGCGCGCAGGATAGCGAACCGCCACAACGTCCGGCAGACGCGGGCGATATCATGCGCGTCTTTCCGGATCGCCGAGAACGACGATGAGCCACAACCGATTCCGCAAGCCGCTGTCGGGCACGTCGCTCGACTACATCGATACGCGCGCCGCCGTCGACGCCATCGCGCCGGGCAGTTACGACAAGCTGTCCTACATCGCCCGCGTGCACGCCGAGAACATCGTGCGCAAGGCCGACCCGGGCAAGATCGACGCATACCTGACGCAGCTGATCGAACGCCGCCGCGACCTTGACTTCCCGTGGTTCCCGGCGCGCGTGGTCTGCCACGACATCCTCGGCCAGACTGCGCTCGTCGACCTCGCCGGGCTACGCGATGCGATTGCCGACATGGGCGGAGATCCGGCGAAGGTGAATCCGGTGGTGCCGGTGCAGCTGATCGTCGACCACTCGCTCGCGGTCGAACACGGCGGCTTCGAAAAGGACGCGTTCGCGAAGAACCGCGCCATCGAGGATCGCCGCAACGACGATCGCTTCCACTTCATCGACTGGACGCGCTTCGCATTCAAGAACGTCGACGTCATTCCGCCCGGCAACGGCATCATGCACCAGATCAACCTGGAGCGGATGTCGCCGGTCATCCACGCGCAGGACGGCCTCGCCTATCCCGATACCTGCGTCGGCACCGACAGCCATACGCCGCATGTCGATGCGCTCGGTGTCATCGCCGTCGGCGTCGGTGGCCTTGAAGCCGAGAACGTGATGCTCGGTCGTGCCTCGTGGATGCGCACGCCGGACATCGTCGGCGTCGAACTGCGCGGAAAGCCCGCGCCGGGCATCACCGCCACCGACGTGGTGCTGGCGCTGACCGAATTCCTGCGCAAGGAAAAAGTCGTTGGCGCCTACCTGGAATTCCGCGGTGAAGGCGCGGCGGCGCTGACGCTCGGCGACCGCGCGACGATCTCGAACATGGCGCCCGAATACGGCGCGACCGCGGCGATGTTCTTCATCGACCAGAACACCATCGACTACCTGCGCCTGACCGGCCGCAGCGACGAACAGGTGAAACTCGTCGAGACCTATGCGAAGCAGGCCGGCCTGTGGGCCGATTCGCTCGCCAGCGCGGAATACGAACGCACCTTGCATTTCGATCTGGGCACCGTCGTGCGCAACATGGCCGGCCCATCGAACCCGCACAAGCGCCTGCCGACCTCGGCGCTGGCCGAACGCGAGATCGCGAAACCGTGGGCGATGCCGAGCGCAGGCACGATGCCGGACGGCGCCGTCATCATCGCCGCGATCACCTCGTGCACGAACACCTCGAACCCGCGCAACGTCATTGCCGCCGGCCTGCTCGCGCGCAATGCGAACGCACGCGGCCTCACGCGCAAGCCTTGGGTCAAGTCTTCGCTCGCGCCCGGTTCGAAGGCGGTGCAGCTGTATCTGGAAGAAGCCAAGCTGCTGCCGGAACTGGAACAGCTCGGCTTCGGCATCGTCGCCTTTGCCTGCACCACCTGCAACGGCATGAGCGGTGCGCTGGATCCGAAGATCCAGCAGGAGATCATCGACCGCGACCTGTACGCGACCGCGGTGTTGTCCGGCAATCGCAACTTCGACGGCCGCATCCATCCGTATGCGAAGCAGGCCTTCCTGGCCTCGCCGCCGCTGGTCGTCGCCTATGCCATCGCCGGCACCATCCGCTTCGATATCGAGAAGGACGTGCTTGGCGTCGATGCGAACGGCGTTGAAGTGCGACTCAAGGATCTGTGGCCGAGTGACGCCGAGATCGACGCCATCGTCGCGAGCAGCGTGAAGCCCGAGCATTTCCGCAAGGTCTACGACCCGATGTTCGCGCCGCGTGCAGGCGCAGGCGGACAGATCAAGCCGCTGTACGACTGGCGCGCGCAGAGCACCTACATCCGTCGCCCGCCGTATTGGGAAGGTGCTTTGGCCGGCGAACGCACGCTGAAAGCATTGCGCCCGCTCGCGGTACTCGGCGACAACATCACAACCGACCACCTGTCGCCGTCGAATGCCATCCTGCTCGACAGTGCCGCCGGCGAATACCTCGCCAAGATGGGCCTGCCGGAAGAGGACTTCAATTCCTACGCGACGCATCGCGGCGATCATCTGACCGCGCAGCGCGCGACGTTCGCGAATCCGACCCTGCTGAACGAGATGGTGCGCAACGCCGATGGTTCGGTGAAAAAGGGCTCGCTGGCGCGCATCGAACCCGAAGGCCAGGTCACGCGAATGTGGGAAGCGATCGAGACCTACATGGCGCGCAAGCAGCCGCTGATCATCATTGCCGGCGCCGACTACGGCCAGGGCAGTTCGCGCGACTGGGCTGCCAAGGGCGTGCGCCTCGCCGGTGTCGAAGCCATCGTCGCCGAAGGCTTCGAACGCATCCATCGCACGAACCTGATCGGCATGGGTGTATTGCCGCTCGAATTCAAACCCGGCACGACGCGCCTCACGCTCGGCATCGACGGCACCGAGACCTTCGATGTGGTCGACGCCCGCCAGCCGCGCGCGACGCTGACCCTCGTCATCCACCGTAAAAACGGCGAACGCGTTGAAGTGCCGGTCACCTGCCGCCTCGACTCCGACGAGGAAGTCTCGATCTACGAAGCGGGTGGCGTACTGCAGCGCTTCGCGCAGGATTTTCTGGCGGGGGCGGCGTAGACCGACCCCGTCGAGGTCACTAGAATGAATTGGCAATCTTTGCCATAGGGGTTGGCCATGGCCACGATGAACATTTCCCTGCCCGATGAGCTCAAGGAGTTCGTCGACGCACAGGTCGCCGAGCAGGGTTACACCTCGAGCAGCGAGTATCTGCGCGAGTTGATTCGCAAGCAGCGCGATGTCGAAATGTTGCGCGGCCTGCTGCTCGACGGTGTCCGATCTGGCCCTGCCGCACCGATGGCATCGGACTTCTTCGCGCAGATGCGCGCAAGGGCACGTGCCCGCCCCGCCACGACATGAAGTCTGTGCACTGGCACCCGCTTGCACGCCGCGATGTCGACGAGGCGGCTGAGTGGTACGCAGGGCAGGGTGGCCTGGCTGTCGAACTCGCTTTCGTGGACGCGCTGGAGTCCGCGATCGCGCAACTGGCGCGACATTCCGGCACGGGCTCCGTTCGTTACGCCGAACTTCTCAAGATCCCTGCACTGCGGTTCTGGCCGCTGGGCAAATTCCCCTATCTGATCTTCTACGTCGAGCGCGAACATCAGGTCGATATCTGGCGTGTTCTACACGCGCAGCGCGATGTTCCGGCATGGATGGGGTCCTCTGAATGAACCGCGCCGGCTCGTTGCCGCGCATCGCCACAACTCTTCATGTCGAGATCCGTGCCATGACCTTCGAAGCTCAACTCCGTATCCCCGCCACCTACCTGCGCGGCGGCACCGACGAAGGTTGAGGTGCGCCTCGGCCTGGAATCGAGCAGAATGGACGCGAGGCCGTACTTCATGAGCATCGATCCGCTTCGCCAACAGCCCGAAATCGCCGCTCTCTGCCGCCGCTTCCACGTGCGTCGCCTCGATCTGTTTGGATCGGCTGCGACCGGCAAGGCCGGGGCGGACAGTGACCTCGACTTCCTCGTCGAGTTCGAGCCCATGGCCGAGGGTTACGCCGATGCCTATTTCGGACTGCTTGAAGCATTGCAGGACCTGTTTCGGAAGCCCGTCGATCTGGTCGTGAGCTCCGCAATTCGAAATCCGTACTTCCGTCGTTCCGTCGAGAGCAGTCGGGAACTGTTGTATGCGGCTTGAGTTGGCCAAATATCTGTACGACATGCAGCACGCCGCGGCGTCCTTGGCGGCGTTCATCGAAGGCAGGACATGGTCGGACTACGAGAGCAATGCGATGCTGCGTGCGGCCGTGGAACGCCAATTCGAGATCATCGGCGAAGCGTTGGCGCAGCTCGCCAAGCGTGACCCGGACATGGCGGCACGCATCAGCGAATACCAACGTGTCATCGCCTTCCGCAACGTGCTGATCCACGGCTATGCCGAAGTGGACGACAGACTGGTTTGGGATCTGTCGCAAACCCGGCTGCCGAAGCTCCGGCAGCAGGTCGACGAACTACTGCAAAAGGCTTGAATCATGGATGTGAAGCAACTCAAGGTCCCCGCGACCTACATGCGCGGCGGCACCAGCAAGGGCGTGTTCTTCAAGCTGGAGGACTTGCCGATCGAAGCGCAGGTGCCGGGCGTGGCGCGCGATGCGCTGCTGATGCGCGTGATCGGGTCGCCGGATCCGTATGGCAAGCAGACCGACGGCATGGGCGGCGCGACATCGAGCACGAGCAAGTGCGTGATCATCGGCAAGAGTTCGGTGCCCGACCATGATGTCGACTACCTGTACGGCCAGGTCGCGATCGAGCAGGCCTTCGTCGACTGGTCGGGCAACTGCGGCAACCTCAGTTCGGCGGTCGGTCCATTCGCGATCGCGAACGGGCTGGTCGATGCTTCCCGCCTGCCGCGCGACGGCAAGGCGACGGTACGGATCTGGCAGAAGAACATCGGCAAGACGATCATCGCGCATGTGCCGATGCGTGATGGCGCGGTGCAGGAACTCGGTGACTTCGAACTCGATGGCGTGACGTTCCCGGCGGCCGAGATCGAACTCGAATTCCTCGATCCGGCCGAAGATTCGGGCGACGAGGGCGGTTCGATGTTCCCGACCGGCCATCTCGTCGACACGCTCGACGTGCCGGGCGTTGGATCGTTCGAAGTCACGATGATCAATTCCGGCATCCCGACCGTGTTCCTGAAGGCGGAAGCGCTCGGACTGAAAGGCACCGAACTGCAAGCCGACATCAACAACGATGCCGCGTTGCTCTCGACCTTCGAAACCATCCGCGCGCATGCCGCCGTGCGCATGGGCCTGATCAAGGCTGTCGCCGAAGCGGCGACGCGCCAGCACACGCCGAAGATCGCCTTCGTCGCGCCGCCGACGGCGTACACCGCATCGAGCGGCAAGCGCATCGAGGTCGGCGATGTCGACGTGCTGGTGCGCGCGCTGTCGATGGGCAAGCTGCATCACGCGATGATGGCGACCTGCGCAGTCGCGATCGCGACCGCCGCATCGGTGCCGGGCACGCTGGTCAATCTCGCCGCGGGCGGCGGTGCGCGTGACGCGGTGCGCTTCGGTCATCCGAGCGGCACCTTGCGCGTCGGCGCCAAGGCCGAACAACGCGACGGCCAATGGATCGTCACCAAGGCGATCATGAGCCGCAGCGCGCGCGTCTTGATGGAAGGATTCGTGCGCGTGCCGAAGGTGTGGTGAGGCCGCCGCGGGTCGCGCGATAAACCGCGCTCCTACAGTTCGCCGATGTGTAGGAGCGCGGTTTATCGCGCGACTTTCAGGCGACAGCCGTTAGAATCGCCTCCCCGACAATGTGTTCGACCGATCGCTGACGAAGCGCGATCCTTCCCGGAGTTTCCCCCGCATGCTGCACATCGCCCAACGCATCGCCGCCGACATCGGCGCGACGCCCGCGCAAGTCAATTCGGCCGTCCAACTGCTCGACGAAGGCGCGACCGTGCCCTTCATCGCGCGTTACCGCAAGGAAGTGACCGGCGGCCTCGACGACACGCAGTTGCGCACGCTCGAAGAACGCCTCGTCTACCTGCGTGAACTCGAAGACCGCCGCGCCGCGATCCTCGCCAGCATCGAAGAGCAGGGCAAGATGACCGACGCGCTGCGCGGCGACATTCTCGCTGCCGATTCCAAGGCGCGCCTCGAAGACCTGTACCTGCCGTACAAGCCGAAGCGCCGCACCAAGGCGCAGATCGCGCGCGAAGCCGGGCTAGAACCGCTGGCCGACGCGCTGACCAGTGATCCGACCCGCGACCCGCAGGCGGAAGCCGCGGCCTACATCGACGCCGAGAAGGGCGTAGCCGATGCCAAGGCCGCGCTCGACGGTGCCCGCGCCATCCTGATGGAACGCTGGAGCGAAGATCCGGCCCTGGTCGGGCAGATCCGCGACTGGCTCTGGGACAGCGCCCTGATCCGCGCCAAGGTCATCGATGGCAAGCAGACCGAAGGCGCCAAGTACCGCGACTATTTCGACCACGCCGAGCCGATCAAGAGCATTCCCTCGCATCGCTTGCTGGCGCTGATGCGCGCGCGCAACGAAGGCTTCCTCGATCTCGAACTGATGCCGCGCGCCGGTCAGCAGAACATCACGCGAGCGAGCAACGAAGACGGTGCGCTCGACGAGATGGCCAAGGCCGGACACCAGCTTGCCGAAGGCTTGATCGCGAAGCAGGTCGGCGTCAGTGCCAGTGGTCGCGCCGCCGATGCCTGGCTGCTTGAATCGGTGCGCCTGACCTGGCGCGTGAAGCTGTCGCTGTCGCTGACGCTGGACCTGTTCGGTCGCACCCGCGAAGCCGCCGAAGACGAAGCCATCCGTGTCTTCGGCGACAACCTCAAGGATCTGATGCTGCAGGCGCCGGCGGGTCCGAAGGTCGTGCTCGGCCTCGATCCGGGCCTGCGCACCGGCGTCAAGATCGCCGCCGTCGACGCCACCGGCAAGGTACTGACCACGGGTGCCGTGTTCCCGCACCAGCCGATGAATCGCTGGGACGAATCGATCGCGCAGCTCGCCGCCGGTTGCCGCCAGCTCGGCGTGCAACTGGTCTCGATCGGCAACGGCACCGCGTCGCGCGAAACCGAGAAGCTGGTCGGCGAACTCGCCAAGAAACATCCGGACCTGAAGATCGCGAAAGTCGTGGTCAGCGAAGCCGGCGCTTCGGTGTATTCGGCCTCGGAACTGGCCGCGAAAGAGTTCCCGGACATGGACGTGTCGTACCGCGGCGCGGTGTCGATCGCGCGGCGTTTGCAGGATCCGCTGGCGGAGCTGGTGAAGATCGATCCGAAGGCGATCGGCGTCGGCCAGTACCAGCACGACGTCAACCAGGTAAAGCTGGCGCGTGCGCTCGATGCGAAGGTCGAAGACTGCGTGAACGGTGTCGGTGTCGATCTGAACACGGCTTCGCAGCCGCTGCTGGCGCGTGTCGCCGGTCTGTCGGCCAGCGTCGCCGAGAACATCGTCAAGTTCCGCGACCAGCATGGCGCGTTCAAGTCCCGCCGCGAGTTGTTGAAGGTGCCGCGCCTCGGCGACAAGGCCTTCGAGCAATGCGCGGGCTTCCTGCGCATCGCGAACGGGGACCATCCGCTCGATGCCTCGGGCGTGCATCCGGAAGCCTATCCGGTGGTCGAACGCATCCTCGCGAAGACGGGCAAGGAGATCCGCACCCTGATCGGCGACACCAAGACGTTGCGTGCGTTGAATCCGGCGGATTTCACCGACGAAAAATTCGGTGTGCCGACGGTACGCGACATCCTCAAGGAACTGGAGAAACCGGGCCGCGATCCGCGCCCCGAGTTCGTCACGCCGGCGTTCGCGGAAGGCGTCGAAGACTTGAAAGACCTGAAGCCCGGCATGTTGCTCGAAGGTCGCATCTCGAACGTGGCCGCGTTCGGCGCCTTCGTCGACATCGGCGTGCACCAGGATGGGCTGGTGCACGTGTCGGCCTTGTCGAGCAAATTCGTCAAGGACCCGCGCGAAGTCGTGAAGGCCGGCGACATCGTCAAGGTCAAGGTGCTCGAGGTCGACCTGCTGCGCAAGCGCGTGGCCCTGACGATGCGTCTCGACGATCCGATCGGCGAGGGCAAGCCCGCACCGGGCGGTCGTCCGGACAGCCGTGGCGCCTCGTTCAAGGCGCCGCCGCAGAAGGCCGCGCCGGCGAACAACGCCTTCGCCGATGCCTTCGCGAAAGCCAAGCGGACGTGACGCAGGCCGCGGGCGGGCAATTCTGGGAGCCGGTACGCTAGCCCCATGAAATCTCCATCTCGTCTGCTCGCGATGCTGTTCTCGGTGCTGCCGCTGTGGGCACAAGCCTTCAGCGGCGGTGCGCCCACCTGTCATGCCGAGGATGTCCTGGAATCGCCGATGGGTGATCCCATCGCGAACATGGGGTTTTCGTTGAGCGCCACGCCCGCGCAATACACGCCGGGACAGGCGATGACGTTGACCTTGTCCAATGTCGACCCGGGCGTCACGGTGCGCGGCGTGCTGCTGTACGTCGAAGATCCGGATGCGCTCGATGACACGTCGATGCCGATCAAACGCGGCAACTTCACGGCGCCGTATCCGATGGGCATCAAGGCCGTGTTCGATGGCTACGAGGGTTGCAATTTCGCCGGACTGACGCCCGTGCTGACGCACGACAGCAGCCAAACGAAGAGCCTGCCGTTGACCCTGACCTGGCAGCCACCGGCCATCGATACCGGTGATCTGCGTGTGCGCGGCATCGCCCTGCTGGGGTTCAATGCCTATCAGATGCTGTCGCTCGACCTGCGCAGCATCAACCACATCTTCACCGACAGCTTCGAGTAACCCATGCAGTCTCCGCGAACGCGTTTCGAAGGCACCGACCGCTACATCGCCACCGAGGATCTGATGCTGGCGGTCAATGCCGCGATCACCTTGCAGCGGCCGCTGCTGATCAAGGGTGAACCCGGCACCGGCAAGACCATGCTGGCCGAGGAAGTGGCGCGCGCGCTGAACGCACCGCTGATCGAATGGCACATCAAGTCGAGCACCAAGGCCCAGCACGGGCTCTACGAATACGACGCGGTCTCGCGCCTGCGCGACTCGCAGCTCGGTGATGCACGCGTCGCCGACATCCGCAACTACATCGTGCCGGGCAAGCTGTGGGAAGCGTTCGCGTCCGAACAGCGCGTGGTGCTGCTGATCGACGAGATCGACAAGGCCGACATCGAGTTCCCGAATGACCTGCTGCGCGAACTCGATCGCATGGACTTCCACGTCTACGAGACCCAGGAAACCATTCGCGCGAAGCACCGCCCGATCGTCATCATCACCAGCAACAACGAGAAGGAACTGCCGGATGCCTTCCTGCGCCGCTGTTTCTTCCACTACATCCGCTTCCCCGATGCCGAGACGCTGACGCGCATCGTCGACGCCCACTATCCCGGGATCAAGCGCGAGCTGGTGAACGAGGCGCTGCAGGCGTTCTTCCATGTGCGCGAGGCGCCATCGCTGAAGAAGAAGCCGAGCACGTCGGAACTGCTCGACTGGATCAAGCTGCTGGTCGCCGAAGACATCCCGCTCGAGGTGCTGCGCGAGAAGAATGCGCGCAAGGTCTTGCCGCCGTTGTATGGCGCACTGGTCAAGAACGAGGCCGATGTGCAGTTGTTCGAGAAGCTCGCGTTCATGGCGCGACGCGGCTGAGGGTTTGGCCACGATGCCGACGGCGTTGTCGCTGAGCATCGAATCGGGGCCGCCGCGGGCCCATGTCGGGCCATTGGACGCGGGTGAATACCGCATCGGTCGTGCGCCCGAGAACGAGATCCAGCTGATCGACATCGCCGTGTCGCGCCAGCATGCGCGGCTCGCCGTGATCGACGGCCGCTGGTGCCTGCGCGATCTCGGCAGCACCCAGGGCACGACGCTGAATGCGGCGCGTCTGGTGCCGGAGCAGGACGTGCCGCTCGCGGCCGAGGACCGCTTGCGTATCGGGCCGTGGACCTTCGTGGTCCGCATGGCCCGTGCGCCGGACGAGCCGGTGCCGGCTTCGCTGCATCGTCCCTCGACCATCGGTTCGGTGCCGCAATTGCGGTTGCGCGCCTTGTTCGCACTGGTGCAGAGTGCCGGTCAGGCCGAGGATGAGCAGTCCTTGCTCGATGCTCTATGCCGCGACCTCGGGGCGAGCCTGGCCTACGACCGCGTGGCGGTGTTGCGTGGCGACATCGATGCGATCGACGTCGCCGCGATGCAGGCGCGCGAGGGCAGTGCCGATCGCGCGTTCAGCACGACTCTCCTGCGCGCCGCCGAGGCGGACGAGCCGGCGGTGCTGGAATCGATCGCGCCAGGCGAGTTGGGCGCGAGTCTGGTCGCGACGCCGATCGCGCATGCGTTGTGCTTCCGTCTCGGCGGCGTGCAGCATCCGACCTGGCTCTATCTCGATCGCGCCGAACCGTTCCGCGATCGCGACGGCAGCGTGCTCGCCTATGTCGAAGCCGCCGCGCGCATCGCCGCACTGGCGCTGGCGCATCGCGAAGGCATCTCCGCTGCGGCCGAACGCGAACGCCTGATGGCCGAACGCGCGCAGGCGCGCCGTGTGCAACAGCAGTTGTGCGCGTCGCGACAAGGCGTCGTCGGCGCACTCGACTACGCCTTCAGCACCGAGCCCGGCGATGGCATGTGCGGCGACTTCATCGATGTCATCGACACCGGCGACGGCGCCGTCTGGTGTTTCGTCGGCGACGTAGTCGGTCATGGCACCGCGGCGGCCTTGCTGATGGCGACCGCGCTCGCGATCCTGCGCAGCGAATGCCGGCGCGCGCCATCACCCGCGCAGGTCGCGGACCATCTCGCCGCCGAACTCGCACCGGTGCTGGCGCCGGGCCAGTTCCTCACGCTCTGGCTGGTGCGCATCGGCGCGGACGGTCGTGCCGACGTGGTCGACGCCGGCCACGGCCAATGCTGGATCGCCCGTGCCGATGGCGCTGTAGAGGCCGTGAGCTTGCAAGGGCATCTGACCTGCCCGGTGATTTTCGGACCGGTTGAAAGTTGAGAGGATGGCTCCCGCCCCCAAGCGAGGAGCGTATGCGCAAGTCCCGATTCACCGAAGACCAGATGGTCAAGATTCTCCGCGAAGCCGACAAGCACCCGGTGGCGGATGTGGCCAAGAAGCACGGCATCAGCGAACAGACGCTGTACGTGTGGCGCAAGCGATATGGCCAGCTCGAGGCTGCCGATGTGAAGCAGCTTCGCGCGCTGCAGACCGAGAATGCGCGCCTGAAGAAGCTGCTGGCCGAGCGTGATCTGTCGATCGAGATCATGAAGGAGATCAACGCAAAAAAATGGTGAGCGTGCCGGCACGGCGCGAACAGGTGCTGTACGCGCACAAGCGCGGCCTGTCGCTGACGAAGTCGTGCACGCTGCTGAGCGTCGCCCGATCGGCGCTGCGCTACGCGTCGCGGATGAAGGCCAAGGACGCGCCGGTCGTCGAAGCGATGCGTCGGTATTCGGCGCGGTTTCCGCGCTTTGGCTATCGACGCATCAACATCTACCTCGAGCGGGAAGGCCTGCCGATGAGCTTCGACCGAACGCACCGGATCTGGCGCCAGAACGGCCTTCAGGTGCCGCGCAAGCGGCCCAGGAAGCGCGTCGCGACGAACCAGCCGCGGCCGCAACCGGCGAAGGGACCGAACCAGGTCTGGGCGTATGACTTCGTGTTCGATGCCTGCGCGAACCATCAGCAGCTGAAGTGCCTGACCGTTGTCGACGAATGGACGCACGAGTGTCTGGCGATCGATGTCCAGGGCAGCATCCGCGCGGGACGCGTCATCGAAGTGCTGGCTCGCCTGGTCAGTGCGCACGGCGCTCCGAAGCATCTGCGCTCGGACAACGGACCCGAGTTCGTCAGCCGCGCAGTGCAACGCTGGCTCACGGATGCCGGCATCGACACGGTGTTGAACGATCCCGGCAAGCCGTGGCAAAACGGTACCAACGAGAGCTTCAACGGCAAGTTCCGGGACGAGTGTCTTGGCATGGAGTGGTTCCGCAATCGCATGGAAGCCAAGGTGCTCATCGAAGACTGGCGGGTCCACTACAACGAGGACAGGCCGCATTCGACCATCGGCTACCTGACCCCGAAGGCGTTCAAGAAACAGGAAGCGAAAAAGGCCAGGAAGGCCAAAGACGAAGAACAGCAGGACGAGAAATCAAACCCAACCGCGGGTGCTGTCCTCAACTAATTCTTCGTCCGAAGAAAGCCGGCAGGTCACATCCGCCGATCGGTGTGCTTCCCGATGCGCGCCATGTCGCCGAACGATTGCTGTTCGCAGCGGGCGAACGCTGGATCGTCGCCACCGACGGCTATAGCGAATCACTCGCCGACCCCGTCGTCCGCGATGCCTGCCGCGACCTGCTCGCGCGTCCGGCCAACGCGGCCGACACCTTGTCCGCACTGCGTCGCCTCGCCCATCGCGGCGACGACGATGCCAGCCTGCTGGTGCTGAGATTCGGCAACCAAGACAGGTCAGTCGCGACTCGTTGAAAGAGCTTTTCGCAGTTCGGGAACGAAATGTTCGTTGAATCCCACCACCGAGTGGCGAAGTTGCCCGTTCTCGAAAAAATAGATTGTGGGCGTGCCCCAGCCTGATTCGAACTCTGTCCACGGTGATGTACTTGTCGCCGGTGCGATCGATGATTGCGGATGACGAGCATTCCATTCTCGGATGACGTCCATTTGCGACACTGCCGATGGATGGGTAGTCCACAGAACGTCATCTTCGAAAAGACGTGAGAACTCGGGCGTAGCTTCCAGGAGCGCCACCGCGCGTTGGGAAAATCCGCACAAAGGGTGAGCGAGAACGACAATATGTCGACCGTCTTGAAAATCCACTGGCTCGGGACGGAGCATCGGATCGCCACGGTCGCGCAGGACGAGCTTGACGCCCGCGCTCAATGGTCCGACTTCGTCGGGTGAATCGGCAGCATGCTTTTCTCGCAATTCATGCACGATGCGGTTGGCAGCATCGGCTTGGCCGCTACGGACAAACGCGACGTACATTTGTTTGAGTATTCGATTGTCGGCAGCATCATGCACATCAAGACTCGCGACGATCGATTCCATGTCTTCGAGAATATCCCGCCGCTCATTGAGGCTGAATGCGGTATTTGCAGAATCGAACAGCGGCTTGAGTTCGAGTGTGTCCAATTGATCGAGGTCGTCCGACCGAATGATTGGCGCGACCGTGCGGTCGTACAACGAGATCAGTTTTTCGAGATCCGAAGCGGACGATGGATCGAATTCCTTGAAGTAATACCGATCGAACTCGCTGAGTTGCGCAAGCTCGCCGTCCGCCGAGGACGTTGATCCGAGTGCGCATCCAGTCAGATGCAACATTGCAACTGAAAGAAATAAGACCAGTGGTTTTAGGATCGCCGTTTTCATGTCGGCCGCACCGAGTTTGGAACCAATAACGCTTCGAGATGGAAATACTCCATCGGTCGTTGAATGACCGATGGAGTCAGACTGAGTTAACAGTTGCTTGTGCAAACGTAGCGCATGAGTGGCCCGCAGGTACCCCGAGAAACACATTGCATGTCCGAGTGGTCGGCCCGCAACTTCATCAGCGGGTCCTTGCTCATCGACATGATCAACTTGTCAGTACTTGTCACAACCTTCACGTCGGACAGCATCGAGGTGATGTGTTGCTGGCCAAACAATTCCAGGATCCGATAAATGTCAGTCGCGGTCAGTTCATCCACCAATGCCGTGTAGTCGAAGCCGCTCAGGCCTTTGTCTGAGAACGTGAGGCTGGCAAGGAATCGCGCCCGTGCCTTGGGCGAGAGTTTGTCGAGACGAGCGCGGGATTCGGCATCGAGGCGAGACAAGTCTTTGGTCGAACGAACCTTGGCAAGCGCGAGCGCGATGTCCCTGCGCGCAAGCTCGTCCTGCACGTAGGGCGCGACCAGATCAACAGCAATATCGCCCTCGTCGCGCGAGTTCATTTCCTTGGCGACGCTTGATACACATGGCAGGGTCAAGACAGTTGCAAGCAAGAGCGATACGAAAGTCCGTGAATTCATAGCATCCTCCATTGCAGATCGTTGAAAAGCGCGCCTCCATCTGAGCGCGCGTCCAAAATGTATTCATGACAGGGGGGGGGTGTCAACAATGTGTTGCAATCAACGATTGCCCGTCCGCGAGGTTTGCTTCAGGGCCATCTCGATACGCGCCGACGACTTCTTCACGCGCTCATGTTCGGCGCCGAAGGTCGCAACCAAGCCTTCGTGGCTCGCACGCAACTCCTTCAATGCTTCGTCGTAACGTCCGAGCTTGGTCAGACAGTCGCCGTAGTTGTTGGCGAATAAGTGGCCATAGACGTGGTCGTCACCGAGAACTTGCCGAGTTGCCGCCAGAAGTGAAACGAACTCGCGTCTGGCGCCTTCAAGATCGCCGCGTTTCATCAACAACATGGCTAGATTGTTCTGAGTGGCGAAGGTTTCCGCGTCGGTCAGGTGGGCCGCGGCGCGAA
This sequence comes from Ahniellaceae bacterium, assembly GCA_044229785.1. Classification (GTDB taxonomy): domain Bacteria; phylum Pseudomonadota; class Gammaproteobacteria; order Xanthomonadales; family Ahniellaceae; genus JADKHK01. The sequence continues at coordinate 21,017 of JBGASK010000018.1, read as the reverse complement.
TGCGCAACACGTCGCGATAGACTTTTTCGGCCTCGTCGAGTTGATTCAGATCGTCGAGCGCATAAGCCAACACATTCATCGCCACCAAGACAAATTGGTGCGACTCACCACGAATGGCCGTCATGCGCTCAATCAACTGCCTCAGCAACGGCACTGCTTCGGCCTGCTTGCCTTTGACAATCATCACCGTCGCCAGATTTTGCTGCGAGGTCATTGTCTCCGGGTGCATCTCCCCGTAGATCTTCAAGCGTCCCTGATAGACCTTTTCCAGCAGCTCCTCGACATCATCCATCTTGCCGGCGAGCTGCAGGGTTGCCGCCAGAATCTGAGTGGCATTCAGCGTCATGACGTGATCGCTGCCGTACTTGCCGTTCAAGAACGCGATCTGGGGCCTCAGCAGTGCTTCTGCTTCGGAATATCGAGTGGCTTTCTGAAGCGCCGCACCGCGGTCGCTGCGGGCGCCGTCGCGCAGGAGATCATCATCCTGTCCCGGCTGCTCGGGCAGGCGCTCGATCAACTCAAGCTGTTCCAACGCGGCGTCGAACTTCGATTGGTTGGCCAGCGCACCAGCGAGCAGTCGTCGAAGCTGGGCCAGCGTAATGGCGGAAGATTCGTCGGCGCTGCCGATAGTCTCGATTTCGCGTCGAGCTTCCCGTTCGACATCGGCATTCAGGCCGCGGCTCGACATGACACTGATCTGCTGAAGCCGGAGCAGTCCTCGTTCGGTCGAGAAGCTCGGACCGGCCCGTTCGACCGCCTTGAACGTCTCCGAGAGCACGCCATCGGCGCCATCGTAGTCGGCCAGGGCCACCATGGCCTGCGCCAGCTGGTCCGCAATCGCGGCACGAACCCGCAGGTTTCCAGGTGGCGACGTTTCGAAGCTGCGCCTTGCTTGCGCCACGACTTCCTTCACCGTGATATCCCGGCCGAGCGCATTTTCCGGAATGGCTGCGGCAATCATCGTGCTCATGAAGTCGCTGACTGAGCTTGCAATCTCCGCGTTGGCCTCGGCGACAGCACGCGCCTCGCGCTCCTTCTGCGCCGAATACAGCGAGAACGTGGTGGCGGCGATGAGTGCAACGAAGGCGATCGACGCGGCGGCGACGAGAGCGCGGTGGCGGCGCGCGAACTTGCGGGCGATGTAGAGCGCGCTCGGTGCGCGCGCCTCGATCGGGCGATGGTCGAGGTAGCGTTCGAGATCGGCGGCGAAATCGGCGACGGACGCATACCGCTGCGACGGCGATTCCGCCAGCGCCTTCATCACGATGGTGTCGAGGTCGCCGCCGAACTTCGGTTCGATCTTCGCCAGCGGCACCATCGGATTGCGCTCGGCACTCTTGATCGCCGAGAACAGCGAGGTCGCGTCGAGGTTGCGCGGGCGTTTGCCGCTGAGCAGTTCGTACAGGATCACGCCGAGCGCGAACACGTCGGTGCGCACGTCGATCTTGCGCGATTCGCCGCGCAGCTGTTCCGGACTCATGTACGGGATCGTGCCGACCACCTGGCCGGCTTCGGTCAACCGCGTCGCCGCGTCACCGCCGTCACTGACGATGCGGGCGATGCCGAAATCCATGATTTTCGGCCGACCTTCGGCATCGACCAGGATGTTCGCCGGCTTCAGGTCGCGATGGATGACGCCGCGCTGGTGCGCGTGCTGCACGCCGTCGCAGATCGCCAGCATCTGACGCACGCGAGCGTTCGCATCGAGCGCACGCGTGTCGGCATCGGCGAGCAGGTTGCGACCGCGCACCAGTTCCATCGCCAGGAACGGAATCGCGCCGCCGAGCCGGGTATCGACGCCGGTCGCGAACACATGCGCGATGTTCGGATGGTCGAGCATCGCCAGGGCTTCTCCTTCGAGCTGGAAGCGACGCAGCGCGTCCGGGTCGTCATGCGCGCCGCGCAGCACCTTCAGTGCCACTTCGCGTTGTGGATGCTGCTGTTCGGCCAGATAGACCGCACCCATGCCGCCGCGCCCGAGCAAGCCGAGGATGCGGAATTCGCCGAGTTGTTCCGGAAGCGCGCCGTCACCGGTGGCGCGCGTGTTCGCGGCGGTGTCGGCTTGCAGGGGATCGATGCTTTGGGTGGCGGTGAGCGTGTTCGACTGCGGCTGATCGTGTTGGCTCATGCCCGTGCTCATGCGGAACGAAGCGCCAATCTGCCACAAGTCGCGCGCGCGGTCATCGCGACGGCGTCGGCTTTGGCACAATGGCACCATGCTGACTTCGTTCTTCCTCGCGCTGCGCGCCGGTGGCCTCAAGCCCGGCGTCGGCGAATACCTCACCCTGCTGCAGGCGGTGCGCGCCGGCCTGGCCGATCTGTCGATCGAGCGTTTCCATGCGTTGGCGCGTCTGGTACTCGTCAAGGACGAAACCCAGTTCGACCGCTTCGACCGCATCTTCGGCCAGTACCTCGACGGCATCTCGACCGTGTTCGCCGATCCGGCCACCATCCCCGAGGAATGGCTGCAACAGCAGATGCAACGCCTGCTCACCGACGAGGAAAAGGCGGCGCTGCAGAAGCTCGGCAGCTTCGAAGCACTGATGAAGCAACTGGCCGAACGCCTGAAGGAACAGAAGGGTCGGCACGAGGGCGGCAATCGCTGGATCGGTACCGGCGGCACCTCGCCGTTCGGGCATGGCGGCTACAACCCGGAAGGCGTGCGCATCGGTGGCAAGGGCGGTGTGAAGCGCGCGGTCAAGGTCTGGGAGCAGCGCCAGTACCGCAATCTCGACGACCAGCTCGAACTCGGCACCCGCAACCTCAAGATCGCCTTGCGCAAGCTGCGTCGCTTCGCACGCAACGCCGAACGCGAGGAGTTCGATCTCGACGGCACCATCCGCGGCACCGCCCGCAACGCCGGCTGGCTCGACATCCGTTACCGCCGCGAGCGCCACAACGCCATCAAGCTGATGGTGCTGTTCGATATTGGCGGCTCGATGGACGAACACATCCGCGTCTGCGAGGAATTGTTCAGCGCCGCGCGCAGCGAGTTCAAGCACCTCGAACACTTCTACTTCCACAACTTCATCTACGAGAAATTGTGGAAGGACAACCATCGCCGCTACGGCGAGAGCCAGGCCACCTTCGACCTGATGCACAAGTTCCCGGCCGACTGGCGCGTCGTCATCGTCGGCGACGCCAGCATGGCGCCCTACGAGATCAGCGAACCCGGCGGCAGCATCGAACACTGGAATGAAGAGAGCGGCGCGACCTGGATGGAACGTATCGCCCGCACCTGGCCCAGGCTCGTCTGGCTGAATCCAGTCCCGGAAAACACCTGGGACTGGACGCCGAGCATCCAGATGACCCGGCAACTCGTCGGCGAGCGCATGTTCCCGTTGACGCTCGCTGGGCTGGACCGCGCGATTGCGGCGCTGCGGCGCTGAACCTCAGCCGTTCGGCACGACCACGATCTTGCCGGAGCGTTCGCCTGCCGCGGCCGCTGCAACGGCGTCCTTGATCTGATCGATGCCATAGGTCGCGTGCACGCGTGCATGCAGTTCGCCGCTGGCGATGCGACGCGCGATGTCGCCATACACGGCCATCTGCTGTTGCGGCGTGGCTTTGCGGAACCACAGCGCCAGCCAGAAGCCGCGCAAAGTCAGATCCCGGAACACGAACGAGGCGGGCGAGATAGAACACGGCTCGCCGCTCATCGCGCCGTAGTTGACCAGCGTGCCGCCTTCGACCAAGCAGCGCGCCAGATGTTCGGTCGCGGCGCCGCCGACGGCGTCGATGCCGAGGCGGATCTTCGCGCCGCCAGTGACTGCGGCGACACGTTTCGCGAGATCGGGACCGTCAACCAGGACGAGTTCGTCGCCATGCTGGCGCACATCGTCGATCGCCGATTCGCGCCGCACCACATTCACGGTCTTGAGACCGCGGCTGCGCGCGATCTGGATCAGGTAACCGCCGACCGCCGAATTCGCGGCGTTCTGGATCACCCATTCGCCGGGCTGCAGGTCGACGAACTCGCTCAGCATCAGCGCTGCGGTCGGCGGGTTCACCGTCATCATCGACAACTGCACCGGATCGGCCGCATTCGGCAACGGCATCAGTTTCTTCGCGTCGGCGACGACGTGCGTGCTCCAGGTGCCGATGCCGACCGGCAGCAGCACGCGTTGCCCGACCGTCAGGCCGCTCACGTCCGGGCCGAGCGCCTCGATGTCGCCCACGCCTTCGTTGCCGCCGATCGCCGGCAGCGGCGGCAACATGCCGTATTGGCCGGTCAGCGTCAGCACGTCGGACGGATTGATCGGCGCCGCCAGGACCTTGATCAGCACCTGGCCGGGCGCGAGTGCTGGGGCCGAGAACGCGACGGCATCGATCACGTCCTGCGGCACCGGGCCGCGTTGGCTGTACTGGGCGCGTTTCATGGCGTGGGGCTCCTTGGCTTGAGGGAAGCGGGAGCATAGTCCCGCACGGCAAGGTCCGCGACCCCGGATTGCACCGGTGTCCGGATACGACTAGCATACGCTGTATGACAAAACGTCCGTACCCGACCAGCCGCATCAACGCGCGCATCGACCGCGTCGCGGAGGAGCAATTGCGCTACGTTACCGAGCACACGCAGATGAACGTTACCGAAGCATTGAAGGCATCCATCGCGTTGATGTACGAAAAGGTCAGTCGCGAGGAATCGGGCGCCTTCCAGATCTTCCAGCGTTCGGGCTTCATTGGCATCGCCGACAGTGGTCGCAGCGATGGCTCGACCCACTACAAGAAGATCGTCGCGGATTCGCTGGCGCGCAAGCACGGCCTGAATGCTGATCGCTGACACCGGCTTCTTCTATGCGCTGGCGGATCGGTCGGACCGCCACCATCCCGTCGCGGTGACCGCGCTCGAAGGCATACGTGAGCCCCTGATCACGACCTGGCCGGTGCTGACCGAAACGACCCATCTGATGCAGGTCCGACTGGGTGCTGCCGTTGCCGCCCGATTCATGGACCTCGTCGCCGACGGGCTGTGTGTGATCCATGCGATCGATCCGGTGCAGTCGCGCGTGATGGCGAAGCTGATGAAGAAGTACGCTGATCTGCCGATGGACCTCGCGGACGCGTCGCTGGTGCTGCTCGCCGAACACCTCGATGACGGTCGCATCCTCAGTACCGACCAGCGCGACTTCAAGACGTATCGATTCAAGAACCACAAGCCGTTCCGCAACGTGCTGCTGCCTGCCTGAGTGCCGGGCTGTCGAATCGTTAGACTGGCACGATGAAACCGCTCGACATCGCCATCATCGGTTACGGCACTGCCGGGCAGGCCGCGAGCCTGTATCTGCAGCGCGCCGGACACCGCATCCATCACGTCGAACAGGCGCCGGCACTGCGACCGGTCGGCGCAGGCTTCCTGCTTCAGCCAACCGGGCTGTCGGTGCTCGACGATCTCGGCCTCGGCGAAACGGCGCGTCGCTGCGGTGCGCGCATCGAGCGCTTGTACGGCGAGAACGAACGCGGTCGCGCGATCATGGACATGCGTTACGCCGACCTCGACCCGCGCTGGCACGGGCTCGGCATGCAGCGCGGCGCATTGTTCGAGGTGCTGCGCGGCGCCGATGCCCATGCCGCAGATGTGCAGACCGGTGTGCAGGTCGATCATGTCGACGCCGGGCGGGGTTGCTACACGACGCAGGACGGTCGCGAACACGGCCCGTTCGATCTGATCGTCGTCGCCAACGGTGCGCATTCCGGCCTGCGTTCGGTATTGGGCGATGCGGTCCGTCGCGACGTCTTGTATCCGTGGGGCGCGATCTGGTGTCTCGCTGACGATGCACATGGCCGCTTCGCGCACGATCTCGAGCAGCGCTACCGCCGTGCCCGCGAGATGTGCGGCGTGTTGCCGGTCGGTACCTTGCCTGGCGAAGCGGTGTCGGCCCGCAAGCTCAGCGTCTACTGGAGCGTGCCCACCGCCGAACTCGACGCGGTGCTGGCCGCGGGTATCACGCCGGTGCGCGAAGCGATCGCGCGACTGTGGCCCGATGCCGCCGCGCTGGTCGCAACCATGCCGGATCTGTCGGCGTGGCGGCGCGCGAGTTATCGCGATGTCGTGTTGTCGTGCCCGTTCCGCGAGCGCGTCGTGCTGATCGGCGACGCCGCACACGGCATGAGTCCGCAACTCGGCCAGGGCGTCAACATGGCCCTGCTCGACGCACAGGCGCTGGCGCGTTCGCTCGATGGCCACGCCGCCTTGCCCGACGCACTCGCCGACTACGCCCGCACGCGCGCCGCCCACCTCAACATCTACCAGTTCCTGAGCCGCTGGCTGACGCCGCTGTTCCAGTCCGACCACGACGCACTGGCCTGGTGGCGCGACCTGCTGTTCCTGCCCCTCTCCCGCCTGCCCATCGCCCGCGGCGAATCACTGAAGATCCTCACCGGCATCAAACGCGGCTGGTTTGGGCGATTGCTCAACGTCGAGAAGCGATCGGGTTGATCTCGCGAAGCGCTGCCGGATGGACAATTCGCCTACAAGAGATGGCAATACTTCTGTGCGTGCTTTCGACCCACAGCGGACAGTCGAGTCGAGTCGAGCCGATCGAAGATCAGCGGGGCGACCCTGATACGCTTCCTGGCAGGACTCCGTTGGATGGCGCATGCTGCGCCAGCGCAACGGCTGCGACGGGGCTGGACTTGGCGACCTGCTCATGGGTGACGCCATCGCGGATCTGGTAGATGCGTTTGAACGTCGGGATGATCTTCTCGTCGTGGGTGACGACGATGATGGCGGTCTCGTAGCGCCGCGCCATCTCGTTGAGGATGTGCACCACGGCCATGGCGCGTTCCGAGTCGAGCGGGGCCGTGGGTTCGTCGGCCAGGATGACCGGCGGCCGATTGACCAGGCCGCGCGCGATCGCCACGCGCTGCTGCTCGCCGCCGGAAAGTTGCGAAGGCTGGGCGCGGGCGCGGTGCCCCACATCGAGCGCCGCCAACAACTCGCGTGCGCGATCGCGCGCCTCGGCATTCGGCACGCCGGCGAGCATCGGCAGGAGCGCGACGTTGTCGGTGACATCGAGGAACGGGATCAGGTAGGGCGCCTGGAAGACGAAGCCGATCTTGTCGCGACGCAGCGCGCGCAGGTCGCGCACGCGCCAGCCGTCGTCGTAGATCACCTCGTCGCCGAGCGTCATGCGTCCGGCCGTCGGATCGATCACCGCGCCAAGACATTTCAGCAGTGTGCTCTTGCCCGAGCCCGAGGGTCCAATCAGGCCGACCACTTCGCCGGGTGCCACGTGCATGTCGACGCCTTTCAGGGCATCCACGGCGGTGTCGCCGCTGCCGTAGCGCTTGCGCAGTCCTTCGATACGGATGCCGGTACCGCCCATGTCAGCCTCCGATTGCTTCGGCCGGATCGACCTGGAGCGCCATGCGGATGGCGACGACGCTGGCCAGTGCGCAGATCGCCATCACCGCGAAGAAGCCGATGACCGAATCCGCGGGGACCAGCAGCACGTACTTCGGGAACATCGGGCCGGCCCAGGTCGCGGTGATGCGCCCGACCGCGAAGCCGATCGCGCCGAGCGCGAGCGCCTGCTGCAGGATCATGGCGGCGATGGTGCGATTGCGCGTGCCGATCAGCTTGAGCACGGCGATCTCGCGGATCTTGTCCATGGTCAGCGTGTAAATGATAAAGGCCACGATCGCTGCACTCACGACGGCGAGGATTGCGAGGAACAGGCCAATCTGGCGCGCCGAGGTGGCGATCAGCTTGCCGACCAGGATCTCCTCCATCTGGGTGCGGGTATGCACCGTGTAGCGTTGCCAACGGCGGATCGTTGCGGCGACCGATTCGGCGTCAACACCCGGTGCGAGTTGCACCAGCACGGCGTTGACGCTGTTGCTGCTTGACTGCGCGTCATTGACCGCTGCCAGCACGCCGGCATCGCCCGGTCGATTGAAGGTCGGGTTGCCGGCGGTGCGGCGGCGACCGCGCCAGATCGCGTCGTTGTCCTTGAGGAACTGCGCCTCCTGGGCATCCTTGAGCGGGATGAAGAGCATCGGGTCGCCGCTTGAGGACACCATGCGCCGCGTCAGTCCGACCACTCTGAAGCGATGGCGACGGATCTCCATCTCGTCGCCGATCCTGAAGCCGCTGGCGAGGTCGGCGACCGCCTCGTAGTGCCCGCGCGTCAGGTGGCGACCGGCCACCAGGTACGGCGGCCAGCCCGGCGACGCCCACGACTCGCCCGGCGCGATGCCGACGACCATGGCGCGCACGTCGCGACCCTGCCGGCGCACCTGCATGGTCAGGTAGGTGATGTTGGCGACGCGCGCGACACCGGGCATCGCGAGAAGGCTGCGGTAGGCATCGTCGGCGAGGCTGGAAGGCTCGGCGTAGGGTCCGAGCGTGTCCTTCTGGACGACCCAGAGATCGGCACCACTGTTGTCCAGCAGCGCCTTGCCGTCGTCGACCATGCCTCGGTACACGCCGGCCATGACCAGAGTGACGCCAATCAGCAATCCCAGCCCGAACCCGGTGAACACGAACTTGCCGAAGCTGTGCAGGATGTCGCGGCCGGCAAGGCTGATCATCTCGGCAGGCCCGGCAAGTGCTCGACGACACGAATGCGCTGGCCTGCGCTCAGGCCGCGTTCGCTGTACGCGACGATACGGTCGCCGACCGCCAGACCCTCGCGCACCTGCACGCGACCCTCAAGGTCGGCTCGGCCCGGCGTGATCGGAGCGAACGCGAGTTCGCCGTCGCGGATGCGCCACACCCCGATCTGGGTACCTTGACGATGAAGGGCGGCGTTCGGAACCCAGGGCGACGCCGACAGTGCCGGCAAGTCGATCGTGACTTCGGCCAGTTCACCGAGCGGCGGCAGCGGCTCCGGGCGTTGGTCGAACACGACCTTGGCGAGCACCTCTTCGGTGACGGTGTCGGCGGTCGGTTCCACGCGCAGCACACGACCAGCCAGGATCGACCCATTGCGTGAGCGCAGCGCGATGCCTGCCGGCAAGTCGGCGGCCAGTCCGGTCGCGCTCGATTGGTCGATGCGGACGTTGATCCAGAGACTCTGCGGATCGACGATGTCGATCACCGACTGGCCGGCCATCAGCGTCGATCCCGGTTCGGCATCGCGGCGAATGACGATGCCGGCGATCGGTGCGGTCAAGTCCAGATTGCCACGCTGCGCGTTCATGGCCGCCGCTTCCGACCGCACCCGGGCGAGTTCCTCGCGGATCGCACCCAGTGCGGCATCGGCCACCGCAAGTTCCTGGCGCCGTGCGACCAGCGTTTCCTCGCTGACCATGCGCGCGGCATACAGCTTCTCCTGGCGCTGCAATTGGCTCGCGGCCAACTCGCGGCGGGCCGAGGCTTCACGCACGCTGGCCTGGACGCGGCGCACCGCGGCGTCCTGCGCCCGCAACCGATCGTCGAGATCGACCGGGTCCATGGTGCCAACGATCTGGCCGGCATCGACGTGGTCGCCGACATCAACCGTGATGCCTCCGAGACGTCCGGGCAACACCGGGCCGATGCTGACCAAATGGCGTGCCTCGATCGTGCCGATCCCGAAGATCGCGGGCTTCAGTGCCGCGGACTCGACGGTGGTGACGGTCACGGCCACTGGTGCCAGCGGTCCCGAGCGCAATGCGACATAGGCCAGCAACGCCGCCAGCACGGTGATCACGACCACGAGCGCGACGCGGCGCGAAGGCATCGCCCGGAAGTTCATGGGCGAATCTCGATGGCGCGGACATACAAGGCGAAAACCTGAGGTGCGCGGGCGCGGACCAGGGCGACGTCACCGACCAGCAGCGACTGCATCACCAGGCCTTGAAGCGTGCCGATGAACAGGGTGGACGCCGCTTCAGTCGCGATGTCGTGACTGATGTCACCGAGGCGTTTGCCGTTCTCGATGATGCGTCCGAGGCGTTCGCCATAACGTTGCAGCAGGTGCTGTGCGAGCCGCTTCGCGGACGTCATCTCGGCGCGTTGCAGTTCACTGAACAGAATCCGCGGCACGCCCGGATGCTCGGCCACGAAGCCGACGTGCGCCATGAACATCGCCTCCAGTGCAGCGATGGCCGTGGGTGCGGTTTGCGCGGCGCGTTCGATACGCTCGATCAGACGCGTCGTGACCCAATCCATCACCGTCTCGACGAGCGCATCCTTGGTCGGGAAATGCTTGAACAGCGCGCCTTGGGTCAGGCCCATCTGCTTCGCAATCGCCGTCGTCGTGATCTCGGCGGGGTTTTGTCGCGCAGCCAATTCCACCATTGCCACCACGGTGGCGGCACGGCGTTCTTCAGCAGGCAGGGACGTGGGGCGAACACTGGGCATGGCAGCGATCAAGGTAAGTAAGTGATTACTAACCTACGACATCGACACTCGCCTTGCAAGAAGCGAAACAGTTGTTGCCAGTCAGCGGCTGGCGATGAGACGTCCCTAACGTGCGCACAGAAGATGACTCGCTCGGGGGCAGTTTTGATCTCCGCGTTCACGGCCGAACCTTCGACAGCCGGCCCATGGTTCTCCCCCAGACCGACGACGCGCTTCGACCCGAATGAGACATTCAGACAACGCAGCAACGATTAGACGAGGCTTTCCTGACTTGCCCAGCCAAATCTAGCCCAAGGTGGTGTTGACGCCCGCTGTCCAATACGCCCCAGAGGCACTTGGCGCTCGCGTCAGACCCCGCCGAACTACGGACGCACGCAGAGAGGATCGCCCATTTCTCCTGCGAAAATCGTGTCACCTGGACCGATCAGTGCGATGCCATCATGGGGGTCACCGTTGACGTTGCGGAAGCTGCCGGCCACCAGCACGCGACCGCCGTCGACCCACAACACGCTCGACACGGGCTGGTCGGCGTCGATTTTCCAGGTCGGGTCGGTGACGCCGCCCGCTTGAATGCGCGCGACATCGACGACGCCACCTGCACAACCCAGCGTCGGCGACCCGCCGACCCAAACGCTGCCATCGTCGGCGAGCGACAACGCCGCCACGCTACCCGGGCCTTGAGCGGGTGACGGATTCCAGGAGGAATCGATCAGGCCGCTGGCCTTGTCGATCCGTGCCAGCACGCCGCTGCCGCCGACGTAGACGTGGGTGGCGTCGATGTCCAATGTCGCAATCGACGTGGCGGTCGCGAAGGGCTTGAAGCTCGGATCCGCCTTGCCATTACCGGCCAAGCTGAAGCGCGCGAGCGCAACGACCGAACTGCTATCCGTTGCGATTGCCGAATTCACCCCCGCGAAATAGAGATAGTCGCCATCAATCGCCAGCGTTGGCGTGAATCCGGCGACGACAGTGGCGACCCAACTGGTGTCGAGCAGCCGCGTGATCAGCGAAAAGCGGTTAAGGCCACGCGCCGATAGGAGCGCGTTGTTGTCGTCGCGCGTCACGCCCACGACATAGACGTAACCCGCCACTTCATCAATCGCCAGCGCGCGCACTTGCTCGGTACTGATGGTCAGTCCGGCAGCGACCAACGCTTGCCAATTGATAACCGTGCCGTTACTTGCGTCCAGCAAAAACAAGTTGCGCGTTTGCAAGCCAACGCCATCGAACCCGAGGCCACCGACGGCGATTCGTGTCGGACCGACCGACACCGCCATGGTTCCGCCCAAAGTGATGGTGTCGTTGAGGTTCGAGTTCCAGGTCACGTCGGGCGTCAGGTCGGATTGAAACGCCACGAGTGCTGACGAGGCGCGACCATCGATCTCCTCGAGAGACGGAGCGCCGGCAAACACCCTGCCGCTGACCGGATCTCGGGCCAGTTTCTGGATGACGGCACGCGCGGAAAACTCGGCGTCCACCAGATCACCTGTGTCCGATCCATCGATCGGCGACAGCGCGTAGACGCGTGAGCGCGGGAAATCCGGCGTGGCAAAACGCGGCAACGCGACTTGCCCGGCCGCCGATACGGAAAGCGTCTGCGACGACGAGCCCCCAAGCGGCGCCGAACCACCCCAGTCGGCGCGTGCCGTTCCGTCCGCTGCGAGTTTGGCCAGATGGGAAATCCGCACCTGTCCATCGACGGTCGAGAAGTTGCCAGAGACCAGCAGGTCACCGTCGGGCATGCGCAGCAGGTTGGTGTTGGCGATGGTGGTCAACGGACCGAAGTCGGGACCGAAACCGATGTCGGCAGCGCCCGGCGTGGCAATGGCGACGCGCGCCAGTCCCTCGGTGCCGCCGGGAATGGTGCCGGCAAGAATCATGTGATCGGGACCATCGGGCACCATGGCGCGAACGAATCCGCTGCCGCTGGCGAACGGAATCCAGTCCATGTCCATCGCACCCGTCGATGCGTCCAGTTTCGCGACCTGCCCCTTGGAAGGGATCGCCACGCCATTCACCTGCGACATCGCGCCGCCGATGAACAGGTGCTGCTCGTCGGCCGACAGCACCATCGGGAAGACAGCGTTGTTGGACGTGACCACGAACGTCGGGATGGTCTGGCCTTGCGCATCGAGACGAACGATGCCGCGGCTCGTCCCGGTCGTGCTGTAGGCCGCGTACAGCGAACCGTCGGAGCGCAGCGTGATCGATTCGATCGACTGGATGGACGCCGGAAGTTGGGGCAGGTAAGTCGCGTCCAGTGTCCTCGGGTTCCCGGCATTGAACCGCGCCAGGCCGGGCCGCAGCTGGCCGGCGATCGACTTGAAGCTGCCCGCCACGTAGGCGCGTCCACTGCTGTCGAAGTCGATTCCGCGGATCACGCCGCTGTCAGGACTCGGTGCAAAGGTCGTGTCCAAGGTGCCGTCCGGCTTGAAGCGGACCAGGTTGCTGATCATCTCCGTGCCAACGCGATCGAATGGACCGCCGACCCAGAGACTGCCATCAGCCTCATAGGCGGTCTGGTAAATGCCAAGGTCGCTGTACAGATCGGCCAGCCTGGGCTGCACGACCTGAGACTGCGCAGCACCCGAAACCAAGATCGCGATCATCACCAGTAGCGTTTTCATATCGGGGCTTGTCCGTCGGCCAGGAAACATGGGGGTCCTTCAATCGATCGCGAAAGCGCCACACCGCCGTGCCGTCCGGCACCGAATGCTCGATGCCGATTCCGAGAAATCGCTGGAACGACATTTGGGACACCGGCAGCCTGATTGCAGGTTGCCAAGAGGTCGAATCTGCTTGGCGGTCGGAGGAACCAACGTTGGGGGCGCTTCCACAAGTTGGCATTGATGATCTGGATCAAAGCTCGAATCCATCGCGGAACAATTCCTTGGGCCGGGATTCGGCCTTACCGGTAAGCAGGTTGCCGGCAATCAGTTGGTACATCTGGTAGTTGCCGGAACTGTTGCCGACTCGCACTCGTGCGGGTAGTTGATCGGCCTTCAAGCGAACCGCTGCACGCTCGCCGAAGCCGGCAGACCGAGTGTTCCGGTCCACCAGCAGGTTGCCGCCGGCGTCCAGCACCTGCACGGTGAGATCGCCATAGAACTGCGTGTTGATCGCGGTTGCGGGGCCACATCCCGACTGGCCCTGAGGGCCTTCCAGATAACTCGCACCGAGTGGCTGGGCGCCGACGGCATAGATTCCGGGCCGGTCCACCCAATAGTCATCAACGGCTCCGGGAGCCACGCCAAGGATCAACTGGCGCGAACGGCGAAAGTCGCTGGTTCCCGACGTGGCATGGTTGAGGGGATCACCATAGAGCATCTGGCTGCCGAGGATCTCATCCAGTGATGCCTGGGTGATTCCGTTCAGAATGGGCTCCATGAGCTTCGTTTTGTCTAACGGACACACATGGTCGAGACCCAGGCCATGGCCGTGCTCGTGCATCACTACATTGAGGAAGAAATTGGTATCGGACCAATCGCGATCCTGATCGAGCACCATGTCCGAACCACTCGACGGGTAGTTGTTGTAAGCGAGGACCGATCCGGGGATCGCCCGCATGCCAATCCGTACATCACCACGTCGTCCGCCCTGCCCGACTGCATCCAGCGGCGCACCATCGTCTTCCGGCTCGAATTGGTACCGATTGCCGGTGACCGCTTCCCATCGCGCGAATGCCTCGACGAACTTGGCATGCCATTGAGCGAATCCGCCTGAGTGCTGTTGGTCCATGGTCGCGAACAATGTGCTCGGGGCTGTACCGGGCGCCTGGGATGCTGCTGGCAGCACAAAACCATCGCGGAGGTAACTCCAGGTGATCGTGTACCCGTAGCCGTACTCGACCCCGTTGGGTTGCGCGGCCGTCCGTCCGATTCGCTGGACCGGACGTGCCCTCAGAGATTCGGGGCGATAGCCATTGGCAATTGCTGCGGCCTCCGTTGCTGCAATCTCCTCAGACGTGGCATTACCCGCGTGGCACAGGTGCACGAAGTCCTGCGGCACCGAAGGCGCTGCGCCAGCAAGACCCGCACCGGATGCAATGCAAACGGGCATCAGTACCATGCTCCCTGCGAACAGGATCGCGCGGAACCACCATGATCGGATCCTCGGCATCGGATCGCGTCCTCAGCGCAAGACCAGAACGGTCAGATAGCAGTACCTGTCCGTGGATCCCGGCCAGAGCTGCGTACTTTCTGCGAGCACTCGGATCGGCGCACCCGACGCCTGCGCGGAAATTGCCATCTGGAGCACATCTGCATACTGAGCATCTGATCGGGACAAGTAAGCTCCGCGACAGACCGCGCCATTCGCCGGATTGGACAAGTCGATCAGCAAGTCTCCGGCAATGTTGCTGGAACTGGCGTCGGAGTACTTGAGCAACTGGGCAATGATGCTGCTCGATGTACCGACTTCCACTTCGGCAGCCCACGCCGCGTTGCCGATCATCAATGCCAGTGCAGCCAGGATAATGCGCATGTGATTCTCCTATTTCAGGTGGTGGCTGGTCATTCGAATCCACTATCGAAAATCTCCGAGCTGATCACGGCGATCGTGCCCGACATCACTGCGGTCGAAGACAGGAATCCGTCCATCGCAATCACCCGGAACTGCGCGCTTGGCGTGGATCGCAACAGGTGGCGGCACGCCGCCTAGTGTTTCGTCGGCACAACTACTCGAATCCATCTTGAAAGATCGGTCCTCCTGCATTCACGACCACAGCACCTGGCAGTAAAGCGGTCGTGCTGTGGAAACCGTCAAGGGCGGTGACGCGGAAAAGAGCGTTTTGCGATGGCTGAATCGAGCTCGAGAAGACCGAGAACGGCGATGACGGCCAAGGTGCTGAAATGTTGACCCAGGAGATGCCGCCATCGGCGCTGTAATCGATCAGGAAGACGAGTTCGTCGCCATCGGCATCCGAGGCACTCCATTCGAGCACCACTTCCTCGCTGAGGAACTGGCTTCCGGGGGCGGGAGCAGTGATCGTGATGACCGGTGCATGGTCGCTCGCCGTCAATTGCGTCTGCGTCACGCCTTCGCGCTGGACCGTGAAGCCCATGATGTCGGAACCGTACTCGACGAAGGCCGCGAAGCGCGCCTGACTCGGATCGTTGGGCGAAACCTTCAAGTGCAGCGGGATCACAGCATCTGCAGCACCGGAGTGGTGAACGATCAATGTCCAATCACCGCTTTGGGGCGGTGACGGCGGCACCACGGGCGGCACCAGCAGCTCTACCGGATCGAGTTCGGCCGCGCCCGCTTCGAGATCGATGGATCCGTTGACGTAATAGAACTCGGCATCATTTGCTTCGAGTGTCCGCGCGACCGGCGCTTCGGCAATTGCAAAATCCTCAAATACTTTGTTGTAGCTTCCGATGTCTGGCCAACTCGTCTTGGTGTCCGTTCTCAGCTGGTCGCAGTAGGACATCATTGCGTTTTCGGTGTGTGCGATGACCAAATCGGACTTTGAGTCATAGCCAAATACCAACAACTGGTCATTGCCCATGGGTCCGAGCAACGGGTCGTCTCCTGAGTAGTACGGAAAGGGAAACGTATTGCTGGGTGGATAGCGCACGCCCTTATTCGCTTCCTCGCCACATGTGCCCTTGGGGTATGGATCGTCATCCGTTAAGGCGGTGTGTTCGAGATCGACCGTGTGGCCGATTTCGTGTGGCGGTGCTAAAGGATCAATACTTTCATTGACAGTCCAAGCCGTGCGGCTCGTGATGTCATAGAAATTCGGAAAGTTGGCCTGACCGACCACGTTGGGTTGGGAACACCCCGAATTCTTGCAGGCTTGGAATGCCGTGACGGCGAGATAGAAGTCCTTACAACTGTCCCACCAGCATCCGCCATAAAGCCACTTGCGCATTTCGGTCCGGCCGAGAATCTGGTCTGTGGAAGGAAAGGTGGCAGTCGCTGGCCGTGAAAACTCGATCGGATTGGATTCCACGACGCAGACCACCGGATGGGCTGGAAACCGACGCTCGATCTGCGAGCAGGCGGCCATGAGGTCGTCGGACGTCGTTTCGTACTTGGTGCCGGCGAAGTCACGGAATCGCGTAGGAATCAGGTGGAGCACCATCGGCTTCCGTGCTTTGAAATCCACCGTCACCGAGCAATCATCGTGCGTTGGACCCGCTTGATCTTTGCACGTACCGATGGGAATGGACTGCGAAGAGAAAACGAACCGCTTGGGTCCTGCGGATAACCAGCCGTCTTTCAGGTAAAACGTGGCCGATCTGGACTTGTCGCTGCGAACAACCGGGTCCGCAGCGACTGGCAGAATCAGCGCTTCACCACCCCCATGCGGTCCATTGTCGATGAAGGGCGGAACAAGCGGTTCGTTCAGTCCCGCGCCGCCATAGCCAAAGATGCGAAATCGGGAATGGACTGTGATTGGCGTAGGTCCGATCGGATCCTCGAGATGTGCCCGGATGACGGTTTTTTTGCCGGCGACGAGTTGGGCATTGTTCTCCCAGTCTTGCACCACCTGCACGACTTCCAGGCCCGCCAGAGTCAATGCCGGCTGCGTGTCGACAGCCCATACGCCGGCAGGATGGTAGGTACCTGTTGCAGCCACTCGACTACCGTCGGCCGAAAGCGACACCGAATCGCCGAACTTACCTCCCCACGAGCCGCGGAGGTCAGCCCCGAGCTTTCGCCAGGTGCCGTTCATCAACTCAAAAATACTGACATCTCCCAACCATGCAGCGGAGCCATAGGCAGTTGCTCCCAAAGCCATGCGAGTGCCCATCGCATCCAGCGATACGCTAAACCATTCGTAATAGTCACTGGACGGCACCCAAGGATTGCGGACGGAGAGCACTGGCGCACCGAGTTGCTGCCAAGAGGAGCCCGTCCATTCGAAGACTTGAGCTTCTCCTGCAGGAAAGATTTCGCCGGCGGGTGCCGGGATGGTGCTCAACACTGCAACCCGCTGCCCGTCTGTCGATAAATCGACCTGCCGTCCAAACTGGTCAAAATATCTGTCGCCATACAGAGTTGCGCCCAGTTGTTGCCAGACGGACCCGGACCATTCGAAGACTTGGAGACGTCCGGTGTGTACCCCAACCTGATGCTCCCCCCAAATGTTTCCAACAGCGAGGCGCCCGCCGCTGCCCGACAAAGACAGGGAGGCGGTACTTTCCGCCTGCATGCCAATGTCGACCGCCGCGCCGAGTTGCAGCCAAGCAGCACCGCTCCACTCGAACACGCGAGTTTGGACGAACACAGAGATGTTGCCGTTCGAATCAAATGATCTGGTGGAAAGAGCCAGACGATTGCCGTCTGCGGATAGCGACAACGAACTAGACGTCCGCAACTCCCAGCCATCCTGCTCTATCGTGCCCTCGATCGTGTTGCCTAATTGCTGCCATGCTGAGCCTGACCATTCGAAGACCTTGGCGCTGCCCCTCCATCCGCTCTGATGCTGGACGGCTTCGATGATCGCGATTCGCCTGCCATCTACGGACAGAGTCGCGCCTGCTGAATTTACGACGATATCAGCGCCGAGTTGCTGCCAATTCGAACCCGACCAATCAAACACTTTTTGGCCGCCGACAGCCAGCCGCTGACCGTCACCGGAGAGCGAAATCGGACTGAGGCTACCTGTGAACCCGATGTTCGAGCCGAGCTGCGTATGCGCCAGCACCTCACCCACCAAAAATGCGCCACACGCAAAAGCACATGTGCAGAACGCTTGCATACCTCTCGTCCGCGACATTGGATCAGGCTCCGGTCGTGTTCGCTTGGATCGCGGCGGCGGCCGTGGCGGTACAGGCAAAGTTCGAGCGGGGTGTCGGCATGGTCGCTCGCCCGTTCCTCCCCAGAATCGGATGCTGTCGGAATCGGGAGACCATCCCGCGGAACTTGGTCCGATGAGAAAGCCGGCAGATGGGTCGCGAAAATGGCCCGCAGCACTGGGAAAAGGTGTTGGGAAAAATTTTCATCGGGCGCTACCTGAAGGTCTTGTCGAGCGTGCCCCGGCACCGCAGCCTTGCCCAATCACGATCCTTCACTGTTTCGGAGTGAATCTCACTATTGAATCGATTCAATCGCTTACGTGAGTTTTTCAAGCGCGTCGTCGGGCGCCAGCTCGTGTCAGTTGTAGACTTTCGCCATGCTGCCCAAGGCTGGAGCGACACCGTACGCCATGACCGATGAACTCAAATTCGACCCCGACCGCGGCATCGTCTGGCGGGGTGGCGAACGCCTCACCATCGAGCCGAAGGGCGTGGAGGTACTCGCGGTTCTGGCGCGGGATCCCGGTGCCACGGTCAGTGCCGAACAGTTGCAACAGGAAGTGTGGCGGCGAAAGCACCTCGGCGAAGGCGTCATTTCCCAAACGATCTACAAGCTTCGCCGCGCGCTGGCCGACCAGGCGCTGATCCAGTCGGTGCGAGGTCGGGGTTGGCGCTTGACGCGACCCATCGACTTGGCCGATGCCTCGCGCGCAGCCGATGAAACAGTTCCGACGCCGACCTCCGACATGGCGTCGCACGTCAACCCGGGTGATCCGACGGGGGTCGCGAACGGCGCGTTGCCGAGACCGAGTTGGTCGCAATGGATCGTGATCGGCCTGTTCGTGATTCCAGTGCTTGCGTTCCTGCTCGGCAGAACGTTTTGGCTGCAACCATCCATGGGACCGGAAGCACCCGTCATCGCCGTGTTGCAGTTCATGGATGAGAGCCCGGAGCAGAACCTGAAGCTGCAGGCGACGGCATTCCGGGAACGACTGGCGATCGACATTCTGGGTATTTCGCCTTACCGGGTTGTCAGCGACGAGTTGGTCGCCAGATTCCGTGGCGATGCGCAGGATGAATCACAGGTCCTTGCCCAGATGGGCGCAAATGTTGTTTTGCACGGCAAGCTGGAGCCGCTTGTGGGCAGCGATCAAGGATTTGCGCTGTCGATCGTCATGGATGACCACTCGGGGAATGGCCTTGGATTCGCGCGACGCTACGAACACGGAGTGGGCGATATCGCACCCTTGCTGGAGCGTGTTCGGATCGACCTGTATGAGCAGTTCAACCGGTCGGAACGTCTGGCACCAGACGCGCCGCACGGCACCCGACACACCGAAGCCTGGGTCGCTTTCACGCGCGCGGCATCACTCGCCAGCGCCAACTCTCCCGACAGCCATCGTCGCGCCATTGCTTCCCTGGAACTGGCTGTCGAGCTGGATCCGAATTTTGCAGAAGCGTGGGCAGAATTGGGCGGATTGCTCGGCAGCCGACTGTTTGCACCCGACGACGCCACGGAGCTCAAGTCCGGTCGCAAGCGTTCGTTGGCATTCATGGATCGAGCCATAGAACTGTCGCCCGATTACGTCGATGCGATCCTGATGCGTTCCGAATTGCGCAACATCTACGCGTTCGATTGGGCCGGGGCTTCTGCGGATGTCGCGCTGGCCGAGAAGATCGTCGGCGGCCCACGAGTGGATGTCTGGCTGCAGAAGGCGCGGCTGGCAGCGGCTCTCGGTGACCTCGAGGGCGCGGTCCGTATCGGTGATGAAGCCCACGCGATGAGTCCCAATTCGGGTGCAAGACGAAATGCCGGATGGCATCTTTTGGCACTGGGCCGATATCAGCAGGCACGCAGTTACTTGCTGGACGAGCACCGAAAGCGGCCTTGGGAATCCAGCCTCAATTTTTACCTTGGCTTGTGCGACGTGTTCGAAGGCCTGCCGCGCGATGGCCTGAAGCGATTCCAGTATGCCGACTCCGACTACCGGCTCACTGGCATTGCCATCGCCCAATTCGAGCTTGAAGACCAGATCGAAGCCGAGCGCGCACTCAGCACGCTGATTGCCCGCATGCCGGACCAGGCCGCCTATGAAATTGCTTCCGTCTATGGCCATATTGGCAATGCCGATGAGGCGTTCCTGTGGCTCGACCGCGCCTTCGAAGTTGGCGATGGAGCACTCGAATACCTGGCCTATGACCCACGCTTCCGCAAGCTGCGCGATGACCCGCGGATGCACGAGCGTCTGCGTCGGCTCCGGCATCCAAAGTGGGTGGATGAACATCAAGTTGGCGCGAAGCTCGGAGTGTGAGTTCGACCTCGAAGTGCGCCACGGTTGGAGCATCAACAGCAGGGGCTTTGTATCCGGCGTTCGGACTGCTGCTCAGCCCGATGATCGCTGCGCTCGCCATGAGCCTGTCCTCGGTGTCGGTGGTGGTCAATGCATTGCGCTTGCGCCGTGGGAGTCGCTGAACCGTCACGAGTTGTGTCGACCAGTGCTGGACTTCATGAGCATGGCATCGCGGACGCCATCGACCGGTCGTTTGGCGAGAGCGATTCAAAAGACTCCGAAGGGCTGCTTTTGGCCGTTCGCCGACACTCGACCCAACTTCAGTCTTCGGCCCAGTGCGAGCGGTTGCCCCCGGAGACCTTGGCGGCGTACATCGCGCGGTCGGCGCGCATGAGCAGGTCGCGGGCGTCGGGGGTGTCGGTGTCGAGGCCGGCGACGCCGATGCTGGCGGTGATGTGCACGACGCCGTCGTCGACGCGGATCGGCTGCGCGACGGCGCCGCGAATGCGATCGGACAGGGCGCGGACGGCCAGGTCGCTGCGGGCGTTCGGTGTCACCACGACGAATTCGTCGCCGCCGAGACGCGCGGCCAGATCCTCGCGGCCGGCGCTGTCGCGGATGCGTTGCGCCACTTCGGCCAGCACCCGATCGCCGACGCCATGGCCGTAGCGGTCGTTGACGTGTTTGAAG
>JBGASK010000122.1:0-9134 GCA_044229785.1 Ahniellaceae bacterium | reverse complement strand
CGGGACTCTAACGCGCGCGCGCTTGTGGGACAAGGCGATTCCCCAGCAAAATGGGGGTCTTGTCGCGAACACCTCCATGGCCATCGAAACCGCCCAATTGCATCGTCTCGCCCACCTCGCCCGTCTCGATCTGCCGACCGAGGAAGAGGCCAGGCTCGCCCACGATCTCGATGGACTGCTCGGGCTGATCGCGCAGTTGCAGAACGCGCCGGTCGACGGCGTGCGGCCTATGGCGCATCCGCATGAGGTCGCGGCCACGCTGCGTCCGGATCGCGTCAGCGAATCCGATCGCCTGGCCGCGCTCGAGTCCATCGCGCCCGAGATGGCCGCCGGCCTGTTCCTGGTGCCGAAGGTGATCGAATGAGCGCGCTGACGCTGGCCGCGCAACGCGAAGCCCGGGCCGCCGGGCGCGACCTTGTCGCCGATGCGCACGCGCGTGCGGCATCCGCCGCGGGCTTGAACGCGTTGATCACGCGCGACAGCGCAGTCGGGTCGATGTCCGGCGACGGCGCGCTGGCCGGCATTCCGTTCGCGCACAAGGACCTGTTCTGCACGCAGGGACAACGCACGACCTGCGGCTCGAAAATGCTGTCGGGCTTCGTGCCGCCCTACGACGCCACGATCGTCGAGCGCCTGGCCACGGCCGGCGCCGTATCGATCGGCAAGACCAACATGGACGAGTTCGCAATGGGCTCGTCGAACGAGAACAGCGCCTTCGGCCCGGTGCTGAATCCCTGGGACACGGCGCGCGTGCCGGGGGGGTCGTCGGGCGGGTCGGCGGCCATCGTCGCGGCCAACGTCGTTGCCTTCGCAACCGGCTCCGACACCGGCGGTTCGGTGCGCCAGCCCGCCGCGTTCTGCGGCGTTACCGGCGTCAAGCCGACCTATGGCCGCGTCTCCCGCTACGGCATGGTCGCCTACGCGTCCAGCCTCGACCAGGCTGGCGTGATCGCGCGCTCCGCCGCCGACTGCGCCGAGGTGCTGCAGGTCATGGCCGGCCATGATCCGCGCGACGCGACCGCGGTCGATCATCCGGTCGACGACTACCGCGCCGCGCTGGATCGCGGCGTGCAGGGACTTCGCATCGGCATCGCCCGCGAACTGTTCAGCGCCGGCGTGCGCGACGCGATGCAGTCGACCGTGCACGCAGCCCTGCGCGAACTCGAAGCCGCGGGCGCGGTACTGGTGGACATCGACCTGCCGACGCTGCCGCTGTCGATCCCGGCCTATTACGTCATCGCGCCCGCAGAAGCCTCCAGCAATCTCGCGCGCTACGACGGCGTGCGTTACGGCCATCGCGCCGCCGACGCAAAGGGCCTGCGCGATCTCTACAGCCGCTCGCGCGCCGAAGGCTTCGGCACCGAAGTGAAACGGCGCATCCTGACCGGCACCTACGTGCTGTCGTCCGGCTATTACGACGCCTACTACCTGCGCGCCCAGCAGGTGCGGCGCCTGATCGCGAACGACTTCGCGCGCGCCTTCGCAGGCGTCGACCTGATCGCCGGCCCGACCACGCCCGATGTCGCCTTCAAGCTGGGCGAGAAGACTGCCGATCCGCTGGCCATGTACGCCGCCGACATCAACACCGTCGCGGTGAATCTCGCCGGCTTGCCGGCCTTGTCGGTGCCGGCCGGTTTCATCGACGGACTGCCGGCCGGCCTGCAACTGATCGGCAAGGCCTTCGCCGAATCCACCCTGTTCGCCGCCGGCCACGCGCTGCAGATGCGCACCGACTGGCATCTGGCCCT
Source organism: Ahniellaceae bacterium (assembly GCA_044229785.1). Lineage (GTDB taxonomy): Bacteria > Pseudomonadota > Gammaproteobacteria > Xanthomonadales > Ahniellaceae > JADKHK01. Next base: position 7,386 of record JBGASK010000122.1, on the reverse strand, counting down.
GGCCCCGGGAGCGGTGCGATGAGCGACTGGCAGGCTGTCATCGGCCTTGAAATCCACGTGCAGCTGAGCACGCAGAGCAAGCTGTTCTCGGGCGCGTCGACGGCCTATGGCGCCGAACCGAACACGCAGGCCAGCTTTGTCGATGTCGCGCTGCCGGGCACCCTGCCGGTGCCAAACGTCGACGCGATCCGCAAGGCCGCGATGTTCGGTCTGGCCGTCGGCGCCGAGGTGGCCGCGGAATCGATCTTCGCGCGCAAGAACTATTTCTATCCGGACTCGCCCAAGGGCTACCAGATCTCGCAGTACGAACGCCCGATCGTGTCCGGCGGCAGCATGCTCGCGCGGCTCGACGACGGTCGCGAAATCACCGTGCAGCTGACCCGCGCGCATCTCGAGGAAGATGCCGGCAAGTCGGTGCACGACGCCTTCCACGCCGCCTCCGGCATCGACCTCAATCGCGCCGGCACGCCGCTGATCGAAGTGGTCTCGGAGCCGGTGATGCATTCGTCCGCGGAAGCGGTCGCCTACATGAAGGCGGTGCATCGCCTGGTGCGCTGGCTCGGCATCTGCGACGGCAACCTGCAGGAAGGCTCGTTCCGCTGCGACGCGAACGTGTCCGTGCACAAGCCCGGCACGCCGTTCGGCACGCGTTGCGAGATCAAGAACGTCAACTCCTTCCGCTTCGTCGAGAAGGCCATCGACTACGAGATCGAGCGCCAGATCCGCGCCATCGAGAACGGCGAGCGCATCACTCAGGAAACGCGCTTGTACGACGCTGCCGCGAACAAGACACGGACCATGCGCAGCAAGGAAGACGCCGAGGATTACCGCTATTTCCCGGACCCGGACCTGCCACCGATCCGTATCACGCCGGCCGAATTCGACGCCTTGCGTGCCGCACTGCCGGAACTGCCCGACGCCCGTCGCGCCCGCTATACCGACGCGCTTGGCCTGACGCCCTACGACGCCGACACGCTCACCGAAGACCGCGCCACCAGCGATTATTTCGAAGCCGTGCTCACTGTGTTGCCAGGCCAAGCCAAGTTGGCCGCGAACTGGGTCAACGGCGAACTGGCCGCAGCCTTGAACGAGGCCCAGATCGACCTCGCCGCGTCGCGGATCGCCGCCGCCGATCTCGCCGCCCTGCTCGCCCGCATCGTCGACGGCACCATCAGCGGCAAGATCGCCAAGGACGTGTTCGCGGCGATGTGGGCCGGCGCAGGCTCGGCCGACGCCATCATCGATGCGAAAGGCCTGCGCCAGATCAGCGACAGCGGCGCGATCGGCCGGATGCTCGACGACGTGCTCGCGCAGTTCCCCGATCAGGTCGCGAAATGCCGCGGCGGCGACGCGAAGCTGTTCCAGTTCCTCGTCGGCCAGGCGATGAAGGCGACCAAGGGCAAGGCCAATCCGGCCCAGGTCAACGAACTGTTGCGCGAACGCCTCGACGCGAGCCGCTAGACTCGCGCCCTTCGAATCCAAGGACACATCATGTCGGCACTGATCTGCGGTTCCCTCGCCTACGACACCATCATGGTGTTCCCGGACCAGTTCAAGAACCACATCCTGCCGGACAAGGTGCACATCCTGAATGTGTCCTTCCTGGTGCCGCGCATGCGCCGCGAATTCGGCGGCTGCGCCGGCAACATCGCCTACAACCTGAAGCTGCTCGGCGGCGACCCGATTCCGATGGCCACGGTCGGCCAGGACTTCGGCGCCTACCGCGAACACTTCACCGCCTGCGGCATCACGCTCGCGCACGTGAAGGAAATCGAGGACCTGTACACCGCCCAGGCCTTCATCACCACCGACCTCGACGACAACCAGATCACCGCATTCCATCCCGGCGCGATGATGCGTTCGTACGAAAACCACGTGCGCGACGTGGCCGGCGTGAAGTTCGGCATCGTCGGCCCGGACGGCTACGAAGCGATGCTGCAGAACTCGAAGGAGTTCGCCGAACTCGGCATCCCCTTCATCTTCGATCCGGGCCAGGCCATGCCGCTGTACAACGGCAAGGAACTGTCGCAGATGATCGAGCAGGCGACCTACGTGACCGTCAACGACTACGAGTCGAGCCTGTTGCAGGAGCGCACCGGCTGGAACGAGAAGCAGATCGCCGAACGCGTGGAGGCCTATCTCATCACGCGGGGTCCGAAGGGTTCGGAAGTGCACACGAAGAAGGGCATGATGCACGTGCCGGCCGCGACCGCGATGCGCGTGGTCGACCCGACCGGCTGCGGCGACGCCTATCGCGCCGGCCTGATCTTCGGCCTGATGAACGGCATGGACATGGCCACCGCCGGGCGCATCGCCTCGCTGATGGGCGCGATCAAGATCGAACACCTCGGTCCGCAGAACCAGCGCTTCGACTACGATCAGTTCGCCGACCAGTTCCGCCAGCAGTTCGGTTACGCGCTCGGCTGAGCGCCGCCGCCTTCGGTTTCCCCCAACAAAAAACCCGCCGTTGCCGGCGGGTTTTTCGTCTCCGGCGCACCCGCAGGTGCGCCGGGCCGAAGCGACATCAGAACTCCTGGGACACGCGAACGCCGAAGGTGCGCGGCTGGTTCGTCGAGATATAGCGCTGGTCGCCGCACACGGTTTCCGGGCACTGCACGTAACGACTGAACTGGGCACGTTCGTCGGTCGCGTTCTTCAGGAAGACGTCGATGTTGAACGCGTTCCACTTGAAACCGGCCGAGAGATCCAGCGTGGTGTAGGCCGGCAGGTCACCGAGGATGTCGCGCGTGGCAAGACGCAGGTCGGATTCGCGCTTGCCTTCATGCACGACGGTGGCCATGAAGTACGGCTCCAGCTCGCTGTCCCAGGTGTAGCGGGCGTGCGCATTGCCCTTGAACTTGGCCGAGATCGGCAGACGCGTGCCGCTCGGCGCTTCCGGCTCGTCGCAGACCGTCGCCGGCACGCCGTTTTCGTCGGTGAAGCCGCAGTAGTTGTCTGTCAGTTCGGCGTTGTACAGGGCGATGCCGCCACCCACGCGCAGGTTGTACGTGGCCGCCCAAGTCAGGTCGGTTTCCAGACCACGAATGCGCGCCTGTGCGGCATTCTTGATCTCGGTGAGACCGTTCAGGCCGAGCAGGGAGAACTGGAAGTCTTCCCAGTCTTCCTGGAACACGGCACCGTTCCAGATGATCGAGTTGTCGGCCCACGAGGTCTTCCAGCCGGCTTCCCAGTTGGTCAGGAAGTCGGACACGTAGGGCGGCAGGGTGCCGCGGCGGTTGATGCCGCCCGGACGATAACCTTCCGACCAGGTGGCGTAGACCATGTGGTCCGGATCGAACTGGTAGGACAGGTTGACGCGACCCAGCCAGTCGTCTTCCTGCGTGCTCTTCTGGAACTGGTTGCAGGGCGCGCCATGGAAGTCTTCCCACTGCGACGAATCCGCGCCGTAGACCGCCGCGCAACCGGCTTCGCCATAACGCTGCTCCGGCGGACGCGAACTCTGCGACGAATAGCCGCGCGCGAAACCGAAGAAGCCCTGCAAGCTGTTGTCGGCCTTGAACGAGCGCACGCCGACCGTCGCAGTGAATTGCTCGGTCACGTCGTAGGACAACTCGCCGAAGATGGCTTCGTCGTGGTCCTGACGCACCTGCTTGGTCAGCCAGATCGTGTCTTCCCAGCCGGTGACCGACAGATCGGAGGCGAGATCGTCGATCTTGTAGCGCTGCTGGATGTCGTGCGACTGCTGCTGCCAGAACACGCCCGCCACGAAACGCAGGCGATCCTCGGCCGGCGACGCGATGCGCAGTTCGTGGCTGCGCTTGCGATAGCCGTCCTGGCTCTGGATGTATTGCGACGGATTCACGAGGTCGCCGTTGTCGTCGTAGAAATAGGCGCCGTAGCCGTACAGCGTGTCGTACCAGTAGCCGTAGTCCGAATAGTCGGATTCGGCTTCGACATCGCGTTTCAGATGCGCGAAGGCATAGGTCAGGTCGAAGTTGCCGACCTTGCCCTGCACGGTCAGCGCAAGCTGACGCCAGTCGTCTTCGGCGCGTTCCGGATAGGTCTGGAAGACTTCGAGGTCGCCGACCGATTCTTCATAGCCGTAGATGCCGCGCTGCTTCTGGTTCTGAGCCATGATGCTCGGCGTGACCGACCAGTTGTCGTTGAAATCGATCTTCAACGCGGCGCGGGCGCCCAGCGTCTTGTAGTCGTTGTAGTTGTCGTTGACGAGTTCGGCGTTGTCGTCGGTGATGCCCGAAGAAGGGAACGTGCGTTCGCCATAGACGTTGTCGACGAAACCGGCGTCGCGCTTGTCCCAACCGACCACGCGCAGGGCCGTCGAGTCGTTGATCGGGAGATTGACGAAGCCTTCGGTGACGAAGCCGTTGCCGCCGTGATCGACGGTATTCACCTCGACGCCATAACCGGCGGCAAAGGCCGTCGGGTCGGGCTTGTTCGAGATCAGGCGGATGGTGCCGGCCTGCGACGACGCGCCGTACAGCGTGCCCTGCGGTCCGGCCAGCGATTCGACGCGCTCCATGTCGTAGACGTGCACGTCGAGCGCACCGACGATGGTCGTGATCGGCTGCTCGTCGAGGTACATGCCCACGCTCGGCTGCGGACCGGAATGGTTGCCGTTCTCGCCGGACGCCACACCGCGCATGTACACGCGCGTGAAACCGGGGCCGCCGCTGTCGATGGAGACGCTGGGCAACATCACGGCGAAGTCGTCGAAGTCGCCGATGTTCAGCTCTTCGAGCGTGTCGGTACCAAGCACCTGCAGGCTGATCGGCACTTCCTGGAGGTTCTCGCTGCGCTTCTGCGCCGTCACCGTGATCGTTTCGAGCACGGCGCCGTCTTCCTTCTTCTCTTCGGCCGCCTTGGCGGCGTCGGCGGCGGGCGCGTTGTCCTGCGCGACGACTACCGTGGCGCCGATCGCGAGCCAGATCGCCGCAGCGAGCGGTGCGCGCGACAGCGCCGTGCGCCCGGGTTGTGTGTTGCCCCTCATGGTCCATCTTCCATCATGTCGTGGTTGCTTCGTTGTGACCGCCCGCCCGCATTGCTGCCGGCGGATCGGGATAGTGTTCGAGCACGTCGCCGAGCGCCGCCTTCAACGGCGACAGCCACGGCTCGAAATGCCGCCAATGATCGACGCCGTCGCGATAGATCGGGCGTCGCACCTGTTCGGAACTGGCCGTGCGCACGGGCCGCTCGTTCTCGAAGAAGCGCAGGCAGCCGTCTTCGAACGGCAGGCCGCAGTAGTCGAGCAGCTGCCGCACTTCGTGTTCCGTGTCGTCGACCATGCGCTCGTAGATCACGCGATGCACGCGGCCGGGCAGTACCGCGTCGAAGTGCGCCATCAGTTCGACGTAGTCGCGGTAGTAGCGGCCAAGATCTTCGAGGCCGTAGCTGAAGTTCTGGCCACGCGCGAAATACTGCTTGAACCCCGAAAAGCAGCACGCTAGCGGATGCCGGCGCGCATCGATGATCTTTGCGTTCGGCAGGATCAGGTGGATCAGGCCGACATGAAAGAAGTTGTTCGGCATCTTATCGATGAAGAACGGCGCCGAGGTCTTGCGCTGGATGCGGGTGCGCGCGATGTAGGCCTCGCCCAGGGCGCGGATCTCGTCGGCGGATTTCGTCGCGAGAACATCGTGGTAGCTGCGACCGGCTTCGTGCGACGACTGCGCACGCAACTCGCGCGTGATCGAGATGATCTCGGGCAATTCCATCGTGCCTTCGACCTGCGAATGGCTGGACAGGATCTGCTCGATCAAGGTCGATCCGGAGCGCGGCAGCCCGACGACGAAAATCGGATCGGGCGCGGCGGCGCCCCAAGCGGCGCGCTCCGAATAGAAGCGAGATGTGTACGTGTTCGCAGAACGATGCACGCGAATCGACGCGTCGTCGGCCACATAGGGGATGGCTTCGCGGCGCAGCTCGTTGCCTCGTGCGTAATGCGCGAACGCGGCACCGTAGTCGTGATCGTCTTCCAGCGCCTTGCCGAGCGCGAACTCGAACTGGGCGCGTTGGTCCTTCGCCAGGTCGTCGCGCTGGAGTTGCGCGCGCATCACATCGATGTCGCTCGGCTCGAAGCGGAACGTCTTCAGGTTGGCGAGGCTCCAGAAGGCTTCGCCGAAACCAGGCTCGATCTCGGCGCATCGTCGGTATGCCGCGATCGCTTCGTCGCGCCGACCTGCGGTTTTCAGCGCGTGGCCATAACTCAGCATCAATCGCGCTTGGTTCGGAAACTGTGCGATCAGCTCCCGGTAAATGTCGATCGCCGGCAGGTAGTCACCGGTCCGGCACAAGACCGCAGCCTTGAGATTCTTGATGCCGGCGTTCGCGGGATCGTCGCGCAGCAACAATGCGATCTGGCGCAACGCCGCTTCGGCCTTGTTGTTGCGATGGAGCAGCATCGCGTATTGCTGCCGCGCGGCGGAAAAGGAGGGCGACAGCTCCAGGCAACGACCGAGCAAATGCTCGGCGTCTTCATAACGTCCGAGCCGCGCCGCCACTTCCGCCATCATGCGAATCGCGGCGACGTCGGTCGGCGCCTTGTACAGTCGCGTGCGCAACAAGCGTTCTGCTTCAGGAATGCGGTTCGCGCACAGCGCGTCCGCGGCCTTCATCAGTTCCGGATCGCGTGTCGAATGGCGCAGGAACTGCGCGTAAGCTTCTGCGGCACCGCGTGGATCTTCGGTTGCCTGGCAATGATCGGCCAGCGCCAGCCAACCGCGGAGCATTGCTGGCTCGAGATCGACGGCGCGCCGCAATGCTCTTGCCGCAATGTCGTCCTCGCCGGTGCGCGCGCACAGCTCCCCCCATTCAAGCCACACTGGCGCGGAGCGCGGGTGTTGTTGCCGGAGCGGATTCAGCAAGGCGCGCGCGGCATCGAAATCGCCGCTGCGACGCAGCGCCGAGGCCAGCACCAGTTCGGCATCCGGCTGCTTCGGCATGACGCGGAGAATTTCGCGTGCTTGGTCGGCCGCGAGTTTCGGTGTTTGCAGCAACAGCACCCGTGCGTTCCGTAGCGCTGCCTTCAGGTCGCCAACCGATTCCTGCACCGCACTCATCGGACGACCCACCCTGCCGCGCGACGGCGAAAGCTGAACGTGGCGCAGCGGCAAGTCGGCACGGCGAGGCTCTTGTTAATTCTTCGTCAAGGTCGTCGCAGAACACCATATGGATCATGCGTTGTCAATTGCAGAAATACACGACTCGGCGTCTGCATCGCGGCCCGGAAAAAGCAAAACCCCGCTTCGTTTCCGAAGCGGGGTTTCGAGATAAAGCCCTTGGCGGTGACCTACTCTTGCATCGCTTAAGCGACACTACCATCGGCGCTGCAGCGTTTCACTTCTGTGTTCGGGAAGGGAACAGGTGGGACCACTGCGCTATGGCCGCCAAGGAGACGGCTGGAGTCGC
>JBGASK010000121.1:0-9197 GCA_044229785.1 Ahniellaceae bacterium | reverse complement strand
GTGACCGCCATGCTCGCCGGCAGTGTCCATGGCGTGGTCGTCCAGATCGGCACCGCGACGATCGCATCGCCTCGCGGCACGCCGAATTTCGCGGCCAGGCCATCGCCATCGATCGCGTCGTAGGCGACGTCGATCGCAGGCGAAACCTTGTCGGCGTATTCGATCTCGGCTTCGGCCAGCGCCGAGCCGCAATCGAAGCACCAGTGAACCGGTTTCGCACCGCGCGCGAGATGGCCGTTGGCGACGATCTTCGCAAGCGCACGCAGGATGTCGGCCTCGAACTTGAAGTCCATCGTGCGATACGGCTGGTCCCAGTAACCGAGCACGCCGAGACGCTTGAAATCCTCGCGCTGGCTGTCGATCTGCTTGCTCGCATACTCGCGGCATTTCACGCGGAAGGTGCGCGCATCAACCTTGACGCCGACCTTGCCGATGTCCTTTTCCACGGCATGCTCGATCGGCAGCCCGTGGCAGTCCCAGCCCGGCACGTAGGGCGAACGGAAGCCGCTGAGCAGCTTGCCCTTGACGACGATGTCCTTCAGCGTCTTGTTGACCGCGTGGCCGATGTGGATCTGTCCGTTCGCATAGGGCGGACCATCGTGCAGCACGTAGCTGGGGCGATTCGCCGTGTGTGCCTGGATGCGCTCATGCAGATTCGATTCGGCCCAGGCGGCCAGTGCCTGCGGCTCGCGCGTCGGCAGATCGCCCTTCATCGCGAACTTGGTTTCCGGCAGATGAATGGTGGACTTGTAGTCGATGCTCACGCGAGTTCTCGCTGGGTCGATGGGGATTCGGAAAGGATGCGGCGCGCCTCGATCGAATCAAGGTGCATGCGCGCGGTCAGGTCGTCGAGGTTGGCGAAACGGGCTTCGTCGCGGATCTTGCCGACGAAATCGACACGCAGGCGTTGACCGTACAGGTCGCCGTCGAAGTCGAACAGATGCGCTTCGAGCAACAACTCGCGGCCGTTCACGGTCGGGCGCGTGCCGAGGCTGGCGACCGAGGGCCAGTCGCGCAAGCCGGCGCCGCTCACGCGCACGGCGTAGATGCCGTGTACCGGTGGCAGACGCTTGCGCAGCGCGATGTTCGCGGTCGGGTAACCGAGGGTGCGACCGAGCTTCTGGCCATGGATGACACGTCCGCCGATCGCGAAATCGCGACCGAGCAGGCTGCGCGCGAGTGCGTGGTCGCCGGCGAGCAATGCGGCGCGAATGCGCGTGCTCGAAACGCGTTCGCCGTCGATCAGCACGGGCTCGATCGCGTGGGCGCTGAAGCCGAGCTCGGCGCCCAGATCGCGCAACATCGCGACGTCGCCGCGGCGGCCGTGGCCGAACCGGAAGTCGGGACCGATCCAGACTTCGCGTGCGCCGAGGCGGCCGACCAGGATCTGCTGCACGAAGTCCTCGGCCGAGGTGTTCGACAGCGCCGCGTTGAAACGCAACAGGCCGAGCCGGTCGATGCCGAGCGCCTGTGTCAGCGCGATTTTCTCGCGCGCCGTCGTCAGCCTTGGCAGCGGCCCGCCGCGACCGAAGAACTCACGCGGCAGCGGCTCGAAACCGAGCACGACGGCGTCGCAGCCCAGCGTCTTCGCCCGCGCCAACGCGCGCCCGATCAGGGCCTGATGGCCCCGATGCACGCCGTCGAATGCGCCAATGGCGACCACCGAGCCGCGGGGGCAGAGGCGCGGCCCGCGCGTGTCGCGAAACAGGAAGTTCATGGAACCGCGGAGTATAGCGGCGTAACTCCGGGGCTTCGCGCCTGTCCGTTCGCCGCCCGAATTCCCGTTCCATCGATCCAACCGCGAGGAAAAACCGATGCCGCGTCGCCAACGAATGCCGTATCCGCGCTGGCGCACGAGCCAGATCATCGTCGTGGCGCTGGCGGCCGCGCCCTTCCTGTTCCTGATCTGGGCAATCATCGCGTCGAAGCGTGCCGATGCCGTCCTGACCGAGCGGGTCGCGACGACGTTTCTGGACGTCGACTGTGAAGTCACCGAAGTCGCGCTGCGGGCGCTGACCCGGATCGAGACGATCGACGGGCGCAAGCGCACGGTGTCCGGCGGCCATGACCCGATCATCGAGTACGAATATGTCGTCGCCGGTCGGGTCTATCGATCGCGCCGCTTCTCACCCGCCGCACGCACGCTCGGCGAAGCGGAAGCCCAGGCCTTCCTCTCGCGCTACGACGAGGGTACGCGCCATCGCTGTCGCTACGATCCCTCGAACCCGGCGCTGGCCTTCATCGCACCGTGATCGGACCGGCCGTCAAGGGCAAGCGACCGGTCGGGTGTCCGCAGGTCCGGTCGGAACGGATCGGAAACCGAGCAGAACACTCGCGACCAGCACCGCACACAGGACCACGATCAGGGACGATTCTTCGTTGCGCATGTCGCACCTCTCCTTTGCGCCGCATCCTAGGACTGCGGCGCGGGCGGCGCGGTGGCGCGAATGCGTCCGAGTTCTGGCGTGCCGCCAGGCGTACGATCGACACAGCGGGTGTTCAGGCAACACGAACGACCGGACCTCAACCGTGGTCGCGCACATGCCGCGGCCGCAGGCCCATCGCAAGCAGCGCCAGGCCATACGCGCCCGCCCCGGCCGCCACAGAGACCAGCAGCCAAGCCACGCGATGCAGGGCGTGCAGCGCGGCCCAATCGCCGATCCACTGCCGAAGTCCGACCAGCGTCGCGACCATGACGGCGCCGGCCAGCAGCAGCTTCAGCAGGTAGGCGGGCCAACCGGCCTGCGCCGCGAAGATCTGCTGCCGACGCAACGCGACGAACAGCCAGACCGCATTGACGATGCCGGCCAGCCCGGTCGCGAGCGCGATGCCGGCGTGGCCACCGATGGTGTGATTCATCGCCAGCGGCGTGACGATCAGCAAGGTCAGGCCGACATTGCTGCCGACCGTCCACAACGCGGCGCGCATCGGTGTCTTCGTGTCCTGGCGCGCGTAGAACGCCGGCAGCAGCACCTTGCTGGCCATGAAGGCCGGCACGCCGATGCTCATCGCCATCAGGCTCCAGGCCGCCATCCGGGTGTCGTGTGCGGTGAAGCGGCCGTAGTTGTAGACCGTCGCCGTGATCGGTTCGGCCAGGAACATCAAGCCGAGCCCGGCCGGCCAGCCGACCAGCAGCACCAGGCGCAGACCCCAGTCCAATGAATGCGAATACCCCGCCTGGTCCTGCGCGGCGAAACGGCGCGACAGATGCGGCAGGATCACGGTGCCGATCGCCACGCCGAACAGGCCGAGCGGGAATTCGATCAGACGGTCCGAGTAATACAGCCAGTCCTGCGAGCCATCCGCGAGCAGCGACGCGAACACGGTACCGACGAGCAGGTTCACCTGCGCCACAGATGAGGAAAACAGCGTCGGAATCATCAACCTGCCGACGCGGCGCACCTCAACGTGGTTGAAGCCGAGCTTGAAGCGAGGACGCAGGCCCAACCGCGCCAGTGCCGGCCACAACAACGCCAGCTGCAGGAATCCGGCCGCCAGCACGCCCCAGGCCAGGGCTTTCGGCGGCACCGCCATCTGCGGCGCCAGCAGCAGCATCGCGGCGATCACCGTCAGGTTGTGCAGCACCGGCGTGAACGCGGCCAGGCCGAACTTGCCGAAGCTGTTCAGCACCGAGGCGCACAGCGCCATCAGCGAAATGAAGATCAGGTACGGGAAGGTGATGCGCAGCATCTCGGTGGTGAGCGCGAACTTCTCGGGCTCGTCCAGCGCGCCCGGCGTGAAGACGGTCGCGATCAGCGGCGCCGCCAGCGTGCCGATGCCGGCCACGACGAACACCACGGCGGCCAGCGACCCGGCCATGTGGTCGATGAAATCCCGCAGCGCCGCGTGGTCCTTGCGCTCGCGGATCTCGTTCAGGACCGGCACGAAGGCCATGGACATCGAGCCTTCGGCGAACACGCGACGCAGGAAATTCGGGATGCGGTAGGCGACGATGAAGGCGCTCATCGCCCCGCCGGTGCCGAACAGGGTGGCCTGCAGCATGTCGCGGACGAAGCCGGCGATGCGCGACAGGAAGGTCATCGCGGTAAACACCAGGGTCGAGCGCAGCAGCTTCATGAACGGGCCTCCCGGCGGGCCGATTGACTCGGATGGGCGATGCCCGGATAATTCGCGGCCTTTTTCACCCCCCCGAATACCGGAGTCCAGCTGTGGCCAATATCAAGTCCGCGAAGAAGCGCGCGGTCCAGGCGGAAAAGCACCGCCTGCACAACAACAGTCAGCGTTCGCAGATGCGTACGGCCGTCAAGAACGTGCTGAAGCTGATCGAGTCCGGCAACAAGGCCGGCGCCGAAACCGCGTACAAGACCGCGGAATCGCTGCTCGACCGTTTTGCCGGTCGCGGCCAGATCCACAAGAACAAGGCCTCGCGCCACAAGAGCCGCATCACGGCCCGTATCCGCGCGATGGCTTGATACGAGGCAGCCCTGCTTCGTGTTGACGAAAAAGCCGGCGCAAGCCGGCTTTTTTGTTGGTTGAATTCGGTGGGCTGCACCAGCTTTGTGGGTGCGATTCTCAATCGCACCCACGAGAGCAGTCTCGCCCATCGACAAGACCACATCAGGCTCCGGCATCGGCCGCGTCGCGCTTCTCGGCCTCGATGAAGGCCATGGCCTTCTTGACCACTTCGTCGCAACCTTCGCTGGTCGCGGCCGACACCGCGAACCAGGGCTTGCGGCCCCAGCGCAGGCGCTTGACGCAGTCCTTCAGGCGCGCGTCGCGGTCTTCCTCGGCGATCAGGTCGATCTTGTTGAAGACCAGCCAGCGCGGACGCTTCGCCAGTTCGGCGTCGAACTTCTTCAGTTCCTTCTCGATCGTCCTGACCTGCTCGACCGGATCGATGGACTCGTCCATCGGCGCCACGTCGACCACGTGCAGCAGCAGGCTGGTACGCGACACGTGCTTGAGGAACTGGATGCCGAGTCCGGCGCCTTCGGCCGCACCTTCGATCACGCCCGGGATGTCGGCGATGACGAAGCTGTGGTCGCGACTGATCGAGACCACGCCGAGATTCGGATACAGGGTCGTGAACGGATAGTCGGCGACTTTCGGCGTCGCCGCCGAAACGGCGCGAATGAACGTCGATTTGCCGGCGTTCGGGAAACCGAGCAGGCCGACATCGGCCAGCAGCTTCAGTTCCAGGCGGATCTCGCGTTCGTCGCCCGGCGTGCCCGGCTGGGCGCGGCGCGGCGAGCGGTTGGTCGAGGACTTGAAGACCATGTTGCCGGCGCCGCCCTTGCCGCCCTGCGCGACCAGCGCGCGCTGACCGTGGCGGGTCAGGTCGGCGATGACTTCCTCGGTATCGATGTTGACGATGGCGGTGCCGACCGGCACGCGGATCACCGTGTCCTCGCCCGCTGCACCGGTCATCTGGCGGCCCATGCCGTTTTCGCCGCGCTTGGCGCGGAACACGCGCTCGTGGCGGAAATCGATGAGCGTGTTGAGGTTTTCGTCGGCCTGCAGGACGACGCTGCCGCCGTCGCCGCCGTTGCCGCCGTCCGGACCACCCAGCGGGATGAATTTCTCGCGCCGGAAGCTGACGCTGCCGTTGCCGCCGGCGCCGGCGATCACCTTGATTTCAGCTTCATCGACGAATTTCATGGGCGGGAGGATGCGGCAATTGGCGGGAAACGGAAAGGCCGCGACATGGATTTTCGCAGCCCGGAAATTTTCTGGGGTCCAGAAACGGGAAAGCCCCGCAGCGCGGGGCTCTCCGTGAACCGAATGATGCGCTCGCTCAGCGAACGCTGACGGTGCGACGACCGCCGTTCGGACCCTTGACGCTGAACTCGACCGTGCCGTCCGCGAGCGCGAACAGGGTGTGGTCGCGGCCGATGCCGACGCCCGTGCCCGGGTGGTACTCGGTACCGCGCTGACGCACGATGATGTTGCCGGCTTCGACGGCCTGACCGCCGAACAGCTTCACGCCGAGATACTTCGGATTCGAATCGCGGCCGTTACGGGTGGAACCTACGCCTTTTTTCTGTGCCATGGCTGCTCTCCTCGGCCTTTACTTGCTGATGCCAGTGATTTCGACTTCGGTGAAGTACTGACGGTGGCCCATCTGCTTGCGATGGTGCTTGCGACGGCGGAACTTGACGATCCGGACCTTGTCGCCACGGCCGTGCGACTTGATCGTCGCCGCAACCGACGCACCCGCCACGACCGGCGTGCCGACGCTGATCGCGTCGCCGTCGCCGACCAGCAGGACCTGGTCGAACTTCACCGAGGAACCGACCTCGGCATCGAGCTTCTCGATTCGAAGGGTTTCACCCTTCATCACGCGGTACTGCTTACCGCCGGTGACAACAACTGCGTACATGATGGCAATGCCTCTGTCGTTATTTTGGCCATGGGCCGCGGCCGCGCTTGCTCCGGGGTCCCTTCCCTTCCGGCCAGGTCGACCGAAAAGGGCGCGGATCATAGCCGCAACAGGGCGGAATGGTCAATGAATGACCGCTGCCGAGGGCGGCCCGAAGCCTGCTTGTTCACATCGTATCGCGACCGTCGGCTGCTAGCCTTGTCGGCTTCCTCGGAGGATTTCGGGCGATGGACACGATCCGGCTGCGCGGTGCGCGCACGCACAATCTCAAGAACATCGACCTCGACCTGCCGCGCGACCGGCTGATCGTGATCACGGGGCTGTCCGGATCGGGCAAGTCCTCGCTGGCGTTCGACACCATCTATGCGGAAGGCCAGCGTCGGTACGTCGAGTCGTTGTCGGCCTATGCGCGGCAGTTCCTGTCGGTGATGGAGAAGCCGGACCTCGATCACATCGAAGGGCTGTCGCCGGCCATCTCGATCGAGCAGAAATCGACCTCGCACAACCCGCGTTCGACGGTCGGCACCATCACCGAAATCTACGACTACCTGCGCCTGCTCTATGCCCGTACCGGTACGCCGCATTGCCCGGACCACGGCCAGCCGCTGGCGGCGCAAACCGTCTCGCAGATGGTCGACGCCACCCTCGCCCTCGATCCGGAAAAGCGCTACATGCTGCTCGCGCCGGTCATCCGCGAACGCAAGGGCGAACACCTGCAGGTGTTCGAGCAGTTGCGCGCGCAGGGCTACGTGCGCGTGCGCGTGAACGGCACGATCCACGAGATCGACGCGGTACCGAAGCTCGGCCTGCGCAACAAGCACAGCATCGACGTCGTCGTCGACCGGTTCAAACCGAAGGCCGATCTCAAGCAGCGCCTCGCCGAATCCTTCGAGAACGCATTGAAGCTCAGCGAAGGCATGGTCATCGTCGCCGAGATGGATGCGCCGGACGCCAGGGAGACCCTGTATTCGTCCAAGTTCAGCTGCCCGATCTGCGACTACTCGCTGTCGGAACTGGAACCGCGGCTGTTCTCGTTCAACTCGCCGGTCGGCGCCTGCAGCAAGTGCGACGGCCTGGGCGTGACCCAGTTTTTCGATCCGGCGCGCGTGGTCGCACATCCGGAACTGGCGCTCGCGAATGGCGCGATCAAGAGCTGGGACCGTCGCAACAGCTACTACTTCGCGATGATCGTGGCGCTGTCGAAGCACTACGGTTTCGATGTCGAAACGCCGTGGCAGAAGCTGCCGAAACACGTGCGCGACGCCATCCTGCACGGCAGCGGCGGCGAAGAGATCAACTTCCGCTACGCCAGCGAATCCGGCGGCCTCACCGTCAACCGCAAGCACCGTTTCGAAGGCATCCTCAACAACCTCGAACGCCGCTACCGCGAAACCGAATCGGCCATGGTGCGCGAGGAACTGGCGAAGTTCATCAGCGAGCGCCCCTGCCCGGAATGCAACGGCCAGCGCCTCGGCCGCGCCGCGCGCAACGTGTTCGTCGGAGGAAAAGCGCTCCCGCTGGTGACCGCATGGCCGGTCGAGGAAACCCAGCGCTTCTTCGAGCATCTGCACCTGGACGGCTGGCGCGGCGAGATCGCGGCCAAGATCGTCAAGGAAATCCGCGAACGCCTGCGCTTCCTGATCGACGTCGGCCTCGATTATCTGACGCTCGACCGCAAGGCCGATTCGTTGTCGGGCGGCGAAGCCCAGCGCATCCGTCTTGCCTCGCAGATCGGCGCCGGCCTGGTCGGCGTCATGTACGTGCTCGACGAACCCTCGATCGGCCTGCACCAGCGCGACAACGAACGCCTGCTGGCCACACTCACGCGCCTGCGCGATCTCGGCAATACCGTCATCGTCGTCGAACACGATGAAGACGCGATTCGCAGCGCCGACCACATCCTCGACATCGGCCCCGGCGCCGGCGTGCATGGCGGCGAAATCGTGGCGCAGGGCCGACTCGCCGACATCCTCGCGTCCAAGCGTTCGCTGACGGGCGACTATCTGTCCGGCCGCAAGGCCATCGCGTTGCCGGCCAAGCGCCACGCGCCCGATCCGGACAAGTGGCTGCGCCTGCGCGATGCGCATGGCAACAACCTGCAGCACGTCGACCTGGAGATTCCCGCCGGCTTGCTGGTCTGCGTGACCGGCGTGTCCGGCTCGGGCAAGTCGACGCTGATCAACGACACCCTGTTCCGCATCGCCGCGATCGAACTGAACGGTGCCGCCGAACAGGCGTCGCCCTACGGCAAGATCGAAGGCATCGACCTGTTCGACAAGGTCGTCGACATCGACCAGAGTCCGATCGGGCGCACGCCGCGTTCGAACCCGGCGACCTACACGCAGCTGTTCACGCCGCTGCGAGAGCTGTTCGCGCAGGTGCCGGAGGCGCGCGCGCGCGGCTACGAAGCCGGACGCTTCAGCTTCAACGTCAAGGGCGGGCGCTGCGAAGCCTGCCAGGGCGACGGCCTGCTCAAGGTCGAGATGCACTTCCTGCCCGACGTCTACGTGCCCTGCGACGTCTGCCACGGCAAGCGCTACAACCGCGAGACGCTGGAGATCCTGTTCAAGGGCCATTCGATCCGCGACGTGCTGGAAATGACGGTCGAAGACGCGCTCGCCGTGTTCGAGAACGTGCCGGTGATCGCACGCAAGCTGCAGACGCTGATGGACGTGGGCCTGAGCTACATCAAGCTCGGCCAGAGCGCGACCACGCTGTCCGGCGGCGAGGCGCAGCGCGTCAAGCTGTCGCGCGAACTCTCGAAGCGCGACACCGGGCGCACCCTCTACATCCTCGACGAACCCACCACCGGCCTGCACTTCCACGATGTCGCGCAACTGCTCGGCGTGTTGCATCG
>JBGASK010000120.1:0-9310 GCA_044229785.1 Ahniellaceae bacterium | reverse complement strand
ACCGCCTCCGCAGGCGGGTTTCGGGGCTGGGGATGCATGGAAAGCCGCCGGGATTGGGTTTAGTCTCGGGCGACCGAGGGTTCCGAGAGTGCTGCCTTGACTGCTGTCCTGCTCGCCGAAACGTCCACGACGCGCCGCCGCGCGATGTCCTCGGTGCTGGCCGGGGCCGGGTTTTCGGTACAGGCGATGCCGAATTTCTCGGAGACGCTGGCGCTGCTGCAGCGCATGCCGCGCACGTCGAGCGAGATCGTGGCCTGTGCGGTGGGTTGGCCGGATTACGGCGAGCCGATGGCGGACGAAGTGTTCGACCTGCTCAGCCGCGACCAGTACGAACACCTGCCGGTGCTGGTGCTGGCCGACTCGTCGAGCCCCGGCGCGGTCAACTGGATGATGAAGCGGCCGCGTTCGGCGCTGCTGAACTGGGGCGACTACAACGAAGCCGGCGAAGCCCTGCTCAAGCTCATGCGCCCGGCCCAGCCGAGCGCGATCTCGCTGGACGCGACCACGCACGCCAACATGCGCGTGCTGCTGGTCGACGACTCGGCCACCGTGCGCCTGGCCTTCCAGAAACTGCTGACCAAGCAGGGTTACCAGGTCGAAATCGCGTCCAGCGTCGCCGAAGGCAAGGCGAAATTCGCGGCGCAGGCGTCCGACATCGTCGTGACCGACTATTTCATGCCCGGCGAAAACGGACCGGAGCTGATCCGCGCGCTGAAATCCGATCCGGCCAGCGCCGGCACCATCTGCGCCGTCATCACCGGCACCTATTCCGACCAGGTCATCAATGACTCGCTGGCTTCGGGCGCCATCGAGTGCATGTTCAAGAGCGAAGCCAAGGAATTGTTCCTGGCGCGCCTGCATTCGCTCGCGCGCATGGTCGGCGATCGCAAGATGGTCGATGCCGAACGGCGTCGCCTGCAGGGCATCCTCTCCTCCGTCGGCGACGGCGTGTATGGCGTCGATCGTGCGGGCCTGATCCAGTTCGTCAATCCGGCGGCGGTCGACCTGCTCGGGTATGCCGATGCCTCCGATCTGGTCGGCCAGTCCGCCTACGAGAAATTCCACCACGCCTTCGAGAACGGCGCGCCGATGCCGCGCTCGGCCTGCTTCCTGAGCCAGTGTTACGCCCAGGGCTCGCAGGTGCCGAACTGGCAGACCGTCTTCATCAGCCAGTCGCGCCGCCAGATCCCGGTCGAATGCACGGTGTTCCCGATGAACGTCGACGGCGTGCGCGAAGGTTCGGTCGTCGCCTTCCGCGATGTCTCGCAACGACGTGTGCTGGAAGAGGAACTGCGCTGGCAGGCCAGCCACGACTCGTTGACCAAGCTGCACAACCGCGCCTTCTTCGAAAGCCAGCTGGAACAGGAAATCTCGCGCCTCAAGCGCTCGGAGCAGACCTCGCTGCTGCTGTTCATCGACGTCGACCGCTTCAAGTACATCAACGACACCGCCGGCCACAGCGCCGGCGACCAGCTGCTCGTGGAAGTCAGCGCACGGCTGAAATCGCGCCTGCGCCAGTCCGACCATCTGGCGCGCATGGGCGGCGACGAATACGCCATCATCCTGCGCAACGTCACCAGCATGGACATCGACGCGGTCTCGGACGAATTCCGTCGCGCCCTGACCACGCACCCCTTCGTCTACGCCGGCAAGAGTTACCGCATCACCGCGTCGATCGGCGTCGCGAAGATGGACAAGCACACCGAATCCGCGGTCGAAGCGATGGCGAACGCCGACATCGCCTGCCATCTCGCCAAGAACGGCGGCCGCAACCAGACCCACGTGTTCTCGCAGGACTCCGACCAGCGCGCCAGCATGGACCTGGAACTCGGCTGGTCGACGCGCCTCGAGGAAGCGTTGCGCAGCGACGGCTTCGTGCTCAGTTACCAGCCGATCGTGCCGCTGGCCGATTTCGGCGACATGCCGACGAACGGAAAAACGAAGCTCGAGCCCTACTTCGAGGTGCTGCTGCGCCTGCGCGACAACCAGGGGCGCCTGCTCGCGCCGGACGCCTTCCTGCCGACCGCGGAACGCTTCGGCATGATGCTCGACATCGACCGCTGGGTCATCCACAACGCCCTGCGCGCGCTGCGCGAGACCGCACGGCAGGGGCGCCGCGTGAAGCTGTCGCTGAACCTGTCGGCGCAGTCCCTGATCAATCCGTCGACCGCGAGTTTCGTCACCGACAAGCTGGTCGAATTCGATGTCGACGCGAAGCAGCTCGTGTTCGAAATCACCGAATCGCGCGCGGTCAGCAATCTCGAATCGGCGCGCGCCCTGATCGGTCACTTGCGCGCGCTCGGCTGCCAGTTCGCGCTCGACGACTTCGGCGTCGGCTTCTCGACCTTCTCGCACCTCAAGCACCTCGATGTCGATTTCCTGAAGATCGACGGATCCTTCATTCAGGGGCTCGTCGACGACAAGGTCGACCAGGCCGTGGTCAAGGCCATCACCGGCATCGCCCACTCGGTCGGCAAGCTCACGGTCGCCGAATTCGTCGACCGGCCGCAGATCCTGCCGCTGCTGCGCGACTGCGCGGTCGACTACATCCAGGGGTATTTCATCGGCGAACCGCAGGTCGGCCTTGATCGCGCCCTGCCCTTCGCCCAGGTGGCGGGCCAGGACGCCGAACCGATCCGCGCCGCCGGTTGAGCGCGCCATGGCGGACGGACCCGCGAGCTTCCTGTTCCATGATTACGAAAGTTTCGGCGCGCGCCCGCGCGTCGATCGCCCGGCGCAGTTCGCGGCGATCCGCACCGATGCCGATCTGAACGAGATCGACGAACCGATCGCGTTTTATTGCCAGCCGACGCGCGACGTCCTGCCCGAGCCCGAGGCCTGCCTGATCACCGGCATCACGCCGCAACAGGCGCATCGCGACGGCGTGCCCGAACCGGAATTCTTCGCGCGCGTGCACGAAGCCATGACCGTGCCCGGCACCTGCGCGCTCGGCTACAACTCGATCCGCTTCGACGACGAACTGACGCGTCACGGGTTATGGCGCAACTTTTTCCCGCCTTACGACCGCGAATGGCGCCATGGCGGCTCGCGCTGGGACCTGATCGACCCGATCCGCGCCGCCTATGCGCTGCGTCCTCAGGGGCTGGACTGGCCGACCCGCGACGACGGCGCGCCATCGTTCCGGCTCGAACACCTGACCGCCGCGAACGGCATCGCCCATGCGGGCGCGCACGACGCGCTCGTCGACGTGCGCGCCACGCTCGCGCTCGCCCGCAAGCTGCGTGCGGCGCAACCCAAGCTCTGGCAGTTCCTGCTCACGCACCGCGACAAGCGTTCGGCGGCGCGCCTGCTCGATCTCGCCAAGCCGGCCATGCTGCTGCACACGTCCACGCGCATTCCGGCGGAACGCGGCTGCACCACGCTGGTGACGCCGCTGGCGGCGCATCCCTCCAGCCCGCAGGGCGTCATCGTGTTCGACCTGATGGCCGATCCCGCACCCCTGCTCGACCTTGATGTCGACGATCTGCGCGACCGCGTCTTCGTGTCCCGTGCCGACCTGCCCGAGGGCATCGAACGCGTGCCGCTGAAGACCGTGCATCTGAATCGCTGTCCGGTGCTGGCGCCCGCGAGCACATTGGCGGGCGTCGATCTCGATCGCATCCGCCTCGACCCGGCCCGTTGCGAACGCCACTTCGAACGCCTCGCCGAATACCGCGGCCTGCTCTCGGCCAAACTCGCGCTGGTCTTCGCGACAGAGCGCGATTTCAGCGGGGCCGACCCCGAGGCCGATCTGTACGGCGGCCTGCCGCCCGAATCCGATCTCGCCCTGCTGCCGAAGATCCGCCGCGCCGCAGCCGACGAACTCGCCGCCTTCGACACCCGCCTGCACGATCCGCGTTATCGCGAACTGCTGTTCCGCTACCGCGCCCGCCATCATCCGCAATCGCTCGATGCCGGCGAAAGCGAACGCTTCCGCGACTGGGTCCGCGCCCGCCTGATCGACGGCCGCGACGATCCGCTGGCGACCGTCGCGGCAAAACGGCTGCGCATCGCCGAACTGCGCGAACAGCACGGAGGCGACGGCGCGAAGCAGGCCGTGCTGGATCGGCTCGAGGCATGGATCGACGGCGTCGCAGCCGAGATCGGCGCATAGGCTTCGGGCCGTGATTTAATCGGGCCGACATGGCCGCTACACCTCGCACAGCCCCCAGCGCGCTCTGGCACCTGTATGTGCCGAAGCTGGTCAGCGTGTTGCGTCGCGGTTACCGGGTCGACGATTTTCGCCACGATCTGGTCGCCGGACTGACGGTTGCGGTGGTGGCGTTGCCGCTGGCGATGGCGCTGGCGATCGCATCCGGCACCACGCCGGACAAGGGCCTGCACACCGCGATCATTGCCGGCTTCCTGATCTCCTTCCTTGGCGGCTCGCGCGTACAGGTCGGCGGGCCGACCGCCGCCTTCATTCCGGTCGTCTTCGTCGTCATCGAACGCTTCGGTTACGGCGGCTTGATCCTCTGCACCCTGCTCGCCGGGCTGATGCTGATCGCGGCCGGACTGCTGCGCCTCGGCACGCTGATGAAATACATGCCGCAGCCGGTCGTGGTCGGATTCACGGCCGGCATCGCGGTCAGCATCTTTTCGAGCCAGATCAAGGACGCGCTCGGCCTCGACATCGCGAAGCTGCCGGCCGAATTCCTGCCGCGCTGGCGGACTTACGCCGAGCACATCGGCAGCATCGATGTCGCCACGACGATGCTGTGTGCCGCAGGCATCGTCGCCATCATCGCGATGCGGCGTCTGCGTCCGCGCTGGCCGGGTTTCCTGATCGTGGTCGCGGCCGCGGCATTGCTGGTGCACTTCACGACCCTGCCGCTCGACACCATCGGCACGCGCTTCGGCGGCATCCCGGCGACGCTGCCGGTGTTCGACTTCCCGCACATCCCGTTCGAACGCACCTTCGAGATGTTGCCGGCGAGTTTCACGATCGCCTTCCTGGCCGGCGTCGAATCCCTGCTGTCGGCGGTCGTCGCCGACGGCATGATCGGCGGGCGCCATCGCTCGAACGCGGAACTGGTCGCGCAAGGCGTCGCCAACTGCGGTTCGGCCCTGTTCGGCGGCCTGCCCGCGACCGGCGCGATCGCCCGCACCGCCACGAACGTGCGCGCCGGCGCGCGGTCGCCGATCGCCGGCATCCTGCACGCTGCGTTCCTGCTCGTCTTCATGCTGGTGGCGGCACCGCTGATGCGCGATGTGCCGCTGGCCATCCTGGCCTCGGTGCTGCTGGTCGTGGCCTGGAACATGGCCGAGATCGACCACGTGAAACACCTGCTGCACGGCCCCGTCGGCGACCGCATCGTGCTGCTGGTGACGTTCACGCTGACCGTGGTCGCCGACCTGACCATCGCCATCGAGGTCGGCGTCGTGCTCGCGGCCTTCCTGTTCATGCATCGGATGAGCGAGGTCGTCGAGATCGAATCCGGGCGCAAGCTCATCGAGGATGACGAAGCCGACTTCACCTCGCGCACGCAGCCGGAACAGCGCGATCAGCTGCCCGCCGGCGTCGAGGCCTTCCAGATTTCGGGGCCGCTGTTCTTCGCGGTCGCGAACCGGCTCGACGACGTGCTCGACCAGTTCGCGGTGCGGCCGACGCTGTTCATCCTGCGCCTGCGCCGCGTGCCGCTGATGGATGCATCGGGCGCGCAAGCCATCAGGCAATTCCTCGACCGCGCCGACAGGCTCGGCATCAAGGTGTTCTTCTCCGGCCTGCAGCCGCAACCGCATCAGGTACTGATGTCGATGCACGTGCTCGAACATCCGAACCTGCTGATGCTGGCCGACGATTTCCAGATCGCCGTCGACACGGCGCGGGAATTTCTGGCGCAGCTGGAGGCCCGCCGAACCTGACTGCACCGTGGGTGCGATCCTCAATCGCACGCTCTTCGCGTTGAATGCCGAGAGCGTGCGAAAAAGTTTCGCACCCACAATAAGCGTCAGCCGCGCGAGCCCGCCTGCACCAGCTGCGCCAGACGCCGCACGGCCACCGACACCGTCGGGTAGTCCATGTTCACCTGCGAGCGCATGTCGGCAAACATCGCCAGGGTGAACTTCAGCGGCGCGTCGTCGCGCTTGATCCAGGCGTCGACCAGCGCTCCGCCGTCCGCCTTGCCGTCGCCGCGTTCCAGCACCTGCGCCGCGAGCGCGCGCTGCTGCGCGAACAGCTCGTCGCGCGACACCCCGCGGGCATGCGCATGCCAGCGACCTTCGACCGGCAATTCGTCGATCTTCTGCATCAGCCACTTCAGGTGCAGGGCTTCGCCGAGATTGAAATAGACCTTGGCGACCTGTTTCAGCGGCAGCTTGCGTTCGAGCGCGACTTCGACCACATCGAGGCCGGACGCCAACGCCGGCAGCCCGGACAGACGGTCCGCCAGCGCCTCGTCAAAGCCCGCCTTGAGCCAGCGTTCGCGCGCCTGACGCGCGATCTGGCGATCGGTATCGGCGAACACCGCAGCAAGACCATCGCGCAGTTCCTTGAAACCGGCGCCGTAACGCGACACCGCACCGGCAATGTCGAGGCGTCCGCCCGGCAGGTTCAGCAGCCAACGCGTCAGATTGCGGATCAGGTGCCACACCTGCAGCATCGCGTCGATCTGCGCATCGCCATGCACCTTGCCGTCCAGCGCTTCGATCGCCGCCCAGATCCGGCGTGCGTCGAGCAGATCGCGGGCGATGGCATAAGCCTTGGCGATCTGCGCCGGCGATTCGCCGGTGTCTTCCTGCATGCGCATCACGAAGGTCGCGCCCATGCGGTTGACCAGCGAATTCGTCACCGCGGTCGCGATGATCTCGCGCTTCAGGCGATGGCCCTGCATCTCGGTTGCGTAGCGTTCCTGCAGCGGCTTCGGGAAATACCGCACCAGCTCGGCGGACAGGAACGGGTCTTCCGGCACGTCGGAGTCGAGCAGTTCGTTGAACAGCACGATCTTCGAATACGACAGCAGCACCGACAGTTCCGGGCGCGTCAGGCCCAGCCCGCGCGCCTTGCGCTCGCTGAATTCGGCGTCGCTCGGCAGGAATTCGAGCTGGCGGTCGAGCAGGCCCTTCGATTCCAGCGTGCGGATGAAGTGCTGCTTCGAACCGAGGCGCGACACGCTCATGCGTTCCATCAGGCTGATCGCCTGGTTCTGCAGGTAGTTGTCGCGCAGCACCAGGCCACCCACTTCGTCGGTCATCTCGGCGAGCAGGACATTGCGTGCCGGCACCGTGAGCGCACCGCGGGCGACGATGTCGTTCAGCAGGATCTTGATGTTGACTTCGTGGTCCGAGGTGTCGACGCCGGCCGAGTTGTCGATGAAGTCGGTGTTCAGCAGCACGCCGTTCAACGCGGCCTCGATACGGCCGCGCTGGGTCATGCCGAGGTTGCCGCCTTCGCCGACGATCTTCGCGCGCAAGTCGCGGCCGTTGATGCGGATCGCGTTGTTGGCGCGGTCGCCGCAATCGGCGTGCGTTTCCGCGCTCGACTTCACGTAGGTGCCGATGCCGCCATTCCACAGCAAGTCGACCGGCGCCTTCAGGATCGCCGTCATCAGCTCGTTCGGGGTCATCGATTCGACGCCCTCGGCAAGACCGAGCGCGGCACGGACTTCGGGCGTGATCGCGAGCGTCTTGGCCGAACGCGGGAACACGCCGCCACCCGCCGAGATCAGCGACTTGTCGTAGTCGTCCCAGCTCGAACGCGGCAGCGCAAACAGGCGGCTGCGTTCCTTGAACGAGACCGCCGCGCTCGGGTTCGGGTCGAGGAAGATGTGGCGATGGTCGAACGCCGCCACGAGGCGGATGTGCTCGGACAGCAGCATGCCGTTGCCGAACACGTCGCCGGACATGTCGCCGACGCCGACACAGGTGAAGTCCTGCGACTGCGAATCGCGGCCGAGCGCGCGGAAATGGCGCTTGACCGACTCCCAGCCGCCCTTGGCGGTGATGCCCATGCCCTTGTGGTCGTAACCGACCGAGCCGCCGGACGCGAAGGCGTCGCCGAGCCAGAAGTCGTGTTCCAGCGAAATCGAGTTGGCGATGTCCGAGAACGTCGCCGTGCCCTTGTCCGCGGCGACGACCAGATACGGGTCGTCGGCATCGTGGCGCACCACGTTGAGCGGATGCACCAGCTTGTCGCCGACGAAGTTGTCGGTGATGTCGAGCAGCGCGTTGATGAAGATGCGGTAGCAGGCGACGCCTTCGGCCAGCTGCGCGTCGCGGTCGCCGCCGAGCGGCGGCTTCTTCACGAAGAATCCGCCCTTCGCGCCGACCGGCACGATGACGGTGTTCTTGACCATCTGCGCCTTCACCAGGCCCAGCACCTCGGTACGGAAATCCTCGCGGCGATCGGACCAGCGCAGGCCGCCGCGGGCGACCGGCCCGAAGCGCAGGTGCACGCCTTCGACGCGCGCCGAATAGACGAAGATCTCGCGATACGGACGCGGCTTCGGCAGCTCCGGAATCTTCATCGGGTCGAACTTGAAGCACAGGTAGTCGCGCGGACGCTCGTGCTTCAGCTGGTAGTAGTTGGTGCGCAGCGTGGCGTGGATGACGGTGATGAAGCTGCGCAGGATGCGGTCGTCGTCGAGGCTGGCGACGCCGTCGAGCATCGGCTTCAGCGCCTTCGATGCGATGTCGAGATTGACGGCGTGGTTGTCGCGCGCCGGATCGAACTTGGCTTCGAACAGCTCGGCGAGCTGGCGCGCGATCTGCGGGTAACGATTCAGCGCCTCTTCCATGTAGGTCTGCGAGAACGGCACGCCGGTCTGCAGCAGGTACTTGCAATAGCCGCGCAGCATCGCGACCTGACGCCAGTTCATCTGCGCCGACAGAATCAGTCGATTGAAGCCATCGTTCTCGACCTCGCCGCGCCAAGTGCGTTCGAACGCCGCTTGGAAGCTGTCGCGCACGACTTCCGGGTCGACCGAGATGCCGGCCTGCGGCTGCACTTCGAAATCCTGGATGAAGATGCGCGAACCGGCGCCGAGCGCCATCTCGTACGGATGCTCGGACAACACGCGCAGACCCATGTTCTCCATCATCGGCAAGGCTTCCGACAAGGCGATCGGCGCACCGAAGCGGAACAGTTTCAGACGCAGGCGCGCGGCATCGCCCGGCGCGCGATACAGCGACAGGCGCAGGTCGTCGGCACTCTTCAGCGCCGCGCAGGTTTCAACATCGGCGGCCGCAAGTTCGGCCGAACTCGATTCGATGTAACCCATCGGCAAGGCCTTGCCATAACGGGTCGCGAGCTTGAGGCCGCGTTCCTCGCCATGTTTCGCGACCAGCAGGTCGCGCAGTTCGTCGTACCAGT
>JBGASK010000119.1:0-9350 GCA_044229785.1 Ahniellaceae bacterium | reverse complement strand
CGGGTTCTGCATGATGCGATCAGGCACGGCCGGCGAATTCGCCGGTCGTCGTGCTGACCACGATCTTCTCACCGTTGACGATGTATTCCGGCACCATGATCTCGATGCCGGTATTGAGCTTGGCCGGCTTCGGACGTTTGGTTGCGGTGGCGCCTTTCAGCTCTGGTGCGGTCTCGATCACTTGCAGTGTCACGTTCGGCGGCAGCTGCAGGCCGATCGGCGTCTCGTCCAGCAGGCGCACGAAGCACTCTTCCAGACCTTCGGTGATGTAGCCGGCGTTGGCGCCGACGAGATCGGGGTCCAGCGTGTACGGCGTGAAGTCCTCGGTGTCGAGGAAGACGTAGGCGTCGCCGTCCATGTACGAGAACGTGACCGGGCGGCGCGACAGTTCGACTTCGCGCATGTCGTCTTCGGCACGCAGGCTGATGTCCAGCTTCACGTTGCCCGGCACCGAATACATGATGACGCGATAGGTCGTGTTGCCGCCGCGACCTTGCGGCGCGCTGCGTTCGACGTCCTTGACCTGCCAGATCCGACCTTCGTGGTCGAGCACGACGCCGCGCTTGATGTCATAGGCCTTCATGGTTCACCTCACTTCGGTTGCAGGCGGATGGCGCCGTCGACACGGATGACGCTGCCGTTGAGATAGCGGTTCTGCAGAATGAAGGCGACCGCGTCGGCGAATTCGTCCGGCTTGCCGAGGCGCGAGGGGTAGGGCACCTGCGCGCACAGGGAGTCGTACACCGCCTGCGGCATGCCATCGACCATCGGCGTGTGGAAGACGCCCGGCGCAACCGTCATCACGCGCACGCCGATGCGGGCGAATTCGCGCGCCATTGGCAACGCCATCGCGACCACGCCGCCCTTGGAGGCCGAATACGCGGCCTGACCGATCTGGCCTTCGAATGCGGCGATCGACGCGGTGTTGATGATCACGCCGCGTTCGCCGTCGTCCCCCGGCGCATTCGCCTGCATCAGGTTCGCGGCGGCCTTGGCAACGTTGAACGAGCCGATCAGGTTCACGCGCACCGTGGTTTCGAACTGCGACAGCGGCATCGGGCCGTCCTTGCCGAGCACGCGGCCGGCGCCGAGGATGCCGGCGCAGCTGACCACGGCATTCAGCCCGCCCATCGCAGTTTTCGCGTCGGCCAGCGCGGCTTGCACGTCGGCCTCCGAGGTCACGTCGAGTTTCGCGAAGCGGGCGCGTTCGCCGAGTTCCCTCGCGACGGCCTGGCCTTTTTCGTCATTCACGTCGAGCAGGGTGACGGACGCGCCATGGGCGATCAGATGGCGGGCCACGGCCAGGCCGAGCCCGGATGCGCCGCCGGTGATGGCGGCCTGGGTCTGGTGCAGTTGCATGGGGATCTCCGAAAGGGGCGCCGATTGTAGTGGCTGAGCATGTGTAGCCGAGCCCCGGCCGTGCTCAGGCCGCGCTCTTCGCCTCGACCACGTTGGGCAGGATGAAGGCGCCGGCCAGGCGGTCGTCCTCGGGTTCGAGCAGTTCCGGGTATTTCAGGCCCGGCAGCAACTGCACATCGAAGATTTCCTGCACCGCGCCATCGAAGCGCAGGAAGCCGGCGATCTTGCCGCTGCGCAGATCGACCGCCCAGACGCCGCACAGACGTTCGCTCAGGCGTTCGACGATGGGCAGGCCGCCGAAAACCGATTCGCGGATCTGCGACAGGCCGATGAAGGCGTGATGCTCGTGGAAGGCGAGGCCGCGGGTGAACCCCGGCAGTTCGCAGACCACGGTGCTTCGGCCGGTGGCGAGGTCGATGGTCGACAACGCGCCCTTGCCGGATTCGAGCACGTAGGTACGGCCGTCGTGCACGCGCGGCGAGTGCGGCATCGAAAGACCGCGCGCCACGATTTCGTTCGACGCCACGTCGATCAGCAGACCGCCGGTGGCCTTGTGTTCGCGCCAGCCGCCGGGCGTGTCGGTGTCGGCGAGGGCGGTGACGAAGCGCACGCGGTCGCCGTCGATGCACATGCCGTTCAGATGGCAACGATCGCCGGCCTCGAGCGCGCTGATGAACTTCGGTTTCCAGCGCGGCACGAAATTGTGCACGCCGTCGAGCGTCGCCAGGCACGAGAAGCGCGTGTTGACGATCCAGAGATCGTTCTGCGCGAAACCGATTTCATGAATGCGGATGTCGCCGGTGTAATGCACGCGTCGCGGCACGAAACAGGCATCGTGGCGCCCGGCCGGCTCCAGCGACGGCAGCAATCCCTTCTGGTCGTGGAACTCGATCACCGACTTTCCCGTGGCCACGACCAGGCGACCATCGCGGTGGGCGATGCCCATCGGACTGTGGAAGGCCTTGAAGTGCGTGTTGAGGCTGCCGCGGTCGTCGCGGACCAGGATCATGCGTCCGCTCTGGTAGGTGGTGATCGCCAGCGCGCCGCCGGTCCGCGCCAGCAACTCGGACATCGAGCCGGTGAACACGCTGCCGAACGCGGGTTTCGCAGGAGCGACCGCATCGGCGGCGGGCTTGGCCTTCGGGCGCACCAGCGGCTCGACCGGCGCATAGGCATTGACGGCCTGGTCCAGCCCGGAAACGTCGGGCGATGCCGGCGGTGGCGAAGGCACCGGCGCGGATGCCGCGATCGTCGATGCCGCTGCGGCCGCGAGGCGCTGCCGATGCCGCTCCGCAAAGGCACGGAAACGCTCGGCGACGGAGTGCACGATCGGCTGCATCTGCGTCAGCAGGGCTTCGTTGCGTTTCCACTTGTCCGGGTCGGGCGGCGTCAGCGTGTGTCGCGACAGCGGCAGCACGGACAGGTCGCGATCCCAGCCGATGCCTGCGAAGCGGCAGATCCGCTGCATCTCGGCGTTCGGATCGCGCACCAGTTCGGCGTAGTCGGCGATGGCGTAGCTCGCCGGATCGAGTTGCTCGAGGTCGTCGAGCAGCACCTCGATGACCGTCCGCCATTGCCATGCGACGATCTCGTGCAAGGGCTTGCCGATCCAGCCGCGCCAGCCGGGCGTCAGCAGCAGCGACCAAGGGTCGCCGGTCCAGCCGGGCAGCTTGGGATAGGTGACGAAATTGCGCGATCGCCAGGCGTCGAGCATCGAGCTGAGCACGTCGCGCGGTTCGCGGAACAGCACCACGAACCTGGCGTCGGGGTAGGCCTTCGCGAAAAACGGCACGCGCAACGCGTTCTTGGGCGTCTTTTCGATGAAGCGCAGGTCGGTGGCGTCGGCCTTGGCGCGCTGGCCGTCGCGGTCGCGCACCTGGCCGAAGAACCCATGCGTCAGCTCGGCCACGGTCATCGGCGTGGCCTTGTCCGCTTCGATCCGGTTCGAATCGAAGTTGACCGCGATCGGGTTCAGCGAAGGGATCTGTTCGATGACGCGATGGCTCTCGCCGCCGATCGACCAGGCCGTGGGCGACTGCACGATGGTCTCGAACATCAGCGTGCTGCCGGAACGCGGCGGGCTGACGATGAAGATCGGGCGGTCGAAACGGCGATTGCTCTTGCCGGCAGGCGCCACCGCGGCAAGTGCTGTCCGTTCCGCGCCTGCCACGTTGTTGTCGGTCGCAGCCGGCGTCGCCGTCGCCGCGGTGGCGCGGTGGTACTGCTCGCCGAGGTCCGGGTTCAGGGCGACACGAACGATCATCTGCCGCAGGATTTCCGCGATCTGGGTGCCGTTCGGTGCCGCAAAACGCGGCGGCAACACGTTCAGGTCCTGATCGAGCGCGCTCAGCAGGTTCCGGTAGACATCGCGCCCGCGACGGTCGAGGCCGTGCTCCGTATAGGCGCCGGCCCAGCGTCGCGCGAAACGGCGCGAGATCTGATCCAGCGCCGACATCGCATCGGGCTGCGGCTGCGCCGCCTGGCGCGCCTCATCGGCGGCAAATCTCAGCCAGCTGCTGACTTCGCCCGGCGACATCACCATCGGCTGGTTGAAGCTTTCGAGACGCGGCGACACGTCCGCCGCGGCGTCGAACGGCACGAATTGCGGATGCGCGAATGCGGGCGGATGGAAGTCCGTCGGCCGGTCGCCGGCGTCGACCATGTTCCAGAAGGCGTCCGATCCGACCGAGTCGATGACCAGGTGAACCCGCCGCGTCGGATCGGGATTCAGCACGTTGTGGGACGACCAGGTGTCGAAGATCCAGCATTCGCCGGCACGCATGTGCACGCGCATCGGGCCGCAAAGGAAGGCGACGTTCGGCGTGGTCAGCACCGGCACGTGGATGCGCACGTGCGTCTGCCAGTAGTAGTTCGAATCGACGTGCTGGGTGGCTTCGCCATTGCCGTCGATGCGCATCAGTCGCGTACGGCCGACCGGCAACTGCAGGGCGGCCATCACCTGGCGCACATAGGGCAGGGCGTCGAGATGCGGCGTCGGCCGCATCGCGCCGCGCGTCTGGTCGTTGCCGGGATCGCCGTTGGCGGCAATCAGCGGCACCGCCGAATTGCCGGCGTAGCCGTGCGGATGGGGTTTCCAGGCCGTTTCCGGCAACTGGTTGATCTCGAGCGCGAGTCGTTGCGCGTCGAAATGCAGGGGCAGGCGAATGAAGGGCGTATCGAGGCGCATGCGTGGCGTTTCCGGAATCCGATTGCGGATTCTAACGCGAGCCGCAGCCCTCCTTCCGCCGGGTGCCCCGGTGGCCGCTACGGGGCGAGACGGTAGAACGCGTGGTCGCCGATCAGCGCCACGCGACGACCTCGGGCAGCCCAGGACGGCGTGACGCGCTGATAGGCGTAGAAATGATCGGCGGTCGGAACCACGCTGAGGCTTTCGCCGCTGTCCGACCAACGCGCCATGGTGGTGCCGGCGATGCGCCAGGCGCGGTTCCAGGCACCCAGGTTGCGCAACTGGTAACGCGGCGACACGATGCTGAGCGCGAACTGTTTCGGTTCCGTCAGGACGCCGCAAAGATTCGGCGCGAACTTGCTGGCGGCGCGGCGACGCAGGGCAACCTCGGCGATCGCGACCTGCCCGAGTACCGGCTGATCGCGCGCTTCGAGATACAGTGTCGCGGCGAGGCAGGTCTGGTCCGCGATCGGTTGCGGCAACCAGTTCGCGATCATCAACAAGGTGGCTAGTTTCATGCACGACTCCATCGCATGCGTCGGCGCAGTAGAGCAGCCGATGCCTGAACGTTCGGTCGCCATGGTCGAAATCCGACCTAGAGTCGACACACTAGGACTGAATGCGCTGTTCATGTTGGCGCTGGTCGCAAGCGGCGGATGCGCGCACGCGCCGAAGCCGCCTGACACGCCCGTTCTCCTCCGCGAGGATCGCATCGTCGATCTGCCGCGGCAGGCGCGCTGTCTCGCGATCGACAATCCATACGGCGATCTGCATCTGCGCAGCGGCATGGCCGCCAGGCTGGCCTGGCATGCCGTGATCCAGCGCATCGCGCCGGAGCTGCCGCGCCCTGCGATGCAACTGACGAACGAAGGCGTCGACTGCCTGCGGCTGGTCGTCGTGATGGCCGGCGCCGCGCCCGAACGCGACCAGGCCTGGGACACGCGCCGCGCGCGGGTCGACCTCGCGATTGCGCTCCCGCCTGGCATGGCGATCGAAGCAGTCGCGAATGCCGGTTCGATCGACGCCAGGAAGCTCGACAACCCGATTCGTGCGAAGACCATGCATGGCCGCATCAGCCTGTCGGGGGCTGGCGACTATCGGGCCGAGACGCGGTCGGGCGACATCAGCTTGACCGCGGCGTCGGCGCAGCGCGACCTGCGCTGGCGCGCACGATCCGAGGACGGCACGTTGCGAGTCTTTGTCGATGCGGGCATCGCGTCGCTGCATGCGCAGACCTGCGGCCGGATCCGCAACACCCTGGCGGCTGCATCGATGCATGTCGGAGCAGACGGTTGCGCTGCGCTGACGCTCGGCGCCGACGATGACGCGCAGGTGCAGTTGCACAGTCTGCGCGGCGACATCGAGATCTACCGGATGGAACCCTGAGTGACCGGCTTCGCTAGACTGTTGCGATGTCCTGCACACCGCGCGGAGCGGACCATGCGCTCGAAATGGCCGAATCGCCTGATGTGGCTGTCGATCATGATGATCGGCGGTACGACGTGGGCCGGCAACGCCTATCGACCGGTGCAGACATCGCGCGCGGATGGCGTTGAAGTCCGTCGTGGCGCTTCGTGGGTCAGCGAACCGGTGGCACCCGATTTCGTCGTGGCCGCGCTGGGCGAACTGGCGTCAGTGGCCGCCTGGCGCCCCGGCGACCCGATTCGCGAGGTGCCGCGGCAGTTCTTCGGTCCGGCGGCGCGGCCTGTGCCGGTTCCCGCAAATCCGGCATCCCGCATCGATGTGCTCGCGGCGACGCAGGCCGGCATGCATCCCCTGCGGCTGCCCGAGGCGTTCGCGACGCCGCTGGTGAACGTCGCGGGGCAGGGCTTCAGCGGCGTGTTGCCGCCCGATCCGGCGGGCGACATCGGCAGCACGCACTACATCCAGGCGGTGAATGGCAACGGCGGCGCCCTGTACCGGATCTACGACAAGACCGGCACAGCGGTAACCGGCGCCTTGAGCATGGAGGTGCTGGGTGCCGGCGGTGCCTGTGCGAGCGGGTTCGGCGACCCGATCGTCCTGTTCGACGACATCGCGAACCGTTGGCTGCTGACCGAGTTCTCGTCGACCGCCGGCCGCAGCTTGTGCATCTACCTCAGCGAATTCGCCGATCCGACGATTCTGCAGACATGGACGCGTTACGTCGTGCAGACGCCGTCGTTTCCGGACTATCCGAAGTATGGTGTCTGGCCGCAGGCGTACCTCGTCGGCAGCAACGAAGCCGGCGCCGGCGCAGAGATCTATGCGCTCGACCGTGCGAAGATGCTGGCGGGTCTGCCGATCGTCACCCAGCGCTTCATCGCGCCGGAGCTGCCGGCGTTCGGATTTCAGGTCCTGCAGCCGATCGATCTCGACGGTCCGTCCCTGCCGCCTGCGGGTGCGCCGGGTCTCTTCATCCGCCATCGCGACGACGAGGTGCACGACGCCGGAGCCAACGATGCGGAGGCCGATCGGCTGGAGTTGTTCGAACTCGATGTCGACTGGATTGCGCCCGCCAATTCGACCCTCGTCGGACCGATCCCGGTGCCGATGTCCGAATTCAGCTCCGATCTGAATGGCCTGAGTTCGTTCAATGCGTTTGCGCAGCCGTCCGGCCAGAAGCTCGATCCCTTGCGCGAACAGGTGATGTTCCGTCCGGCGTATCGTGCGCAGGGTCCCTTCGAACAGATCGTCGGCAACTTCACGACCGACGTCGACGGCGCCGACACCGGCGGCGTGCGCTGGTTCGAACTGCGCCGCAGCGGCGGCATCGCGCAGCCCTGGCAGCTGTACCAGGAGGGCACGGTGGCGCTGGGCGATCACATCGATCGCTGGATGGGCGCCATCGCCCTCGATCGGAACGGCAACATCGGCCTGGCCTACAGCGCCGTGCGCGACACCACGCATGCGGCGCCGGACCAGACCGGGGTGCCTGCCGGATTGCGCTTCGCCGGTCGACGCGACGGCGACCCGGTCGATGTGATGACGAGCGGCGAGACCAGTCTCGTGGCGGGCAACGGATCTCAGGCGGCGGAGCGGTGGGGCGACTATCACGCGATGAGCGTCGATCCTGCCGATGGCTGCACGTTCTGGTTCACCGGCGAGTACGTCAATGGCAGCAGTTGGGCCACTCGCATCGGCGGACTGCGGCACGATTCCTGCGGCGCGCCGCAGTTCATGCTGAATGCCGCCGAGATGCGACGTTCCTTCTGCGCCGCGACGCTGCCGCAGACATGGACCCTGGGTCTGGACGTGATTGCGCAGAACGGATTTTCGGGACAGGTCGAGTTCCAGAGCGGCACCTTGCCGAGCGGGATCACGGTCGGCTTCGCGCCGACCTTGGTGTCCGCACCGGGCTCGACCGCCGCGACGCTGCACCTCGGCACGACGGTGCCGAGCGGACGACATGCGATCTCGCTGATCGCAACGTCCGGCAGTTCGAGCAAGACCTTCGGCGTGCGTCTCGATGTCGTCGACGGTGCCGTTGCGCAATTGGCGCCGGCGGATCAGGCCATGGGAGTCGGCATCGCGCCGGCCTTCGTCTGGAGCGGCGGTGGCGATACCCGCCAGTATCTGTTGCAGATTGCGCGCGACCTCGCCTTTGCGGACGTCGTCTATTCGGCGACCGTCGACGGCACGGTGCATGTGCCTGCGCTGGCGCTGTCCCACATCACGCAGTACTACTGGCGCGTGCAGCGGGTCGACGGCAGTTGCGCCGGGGCGTGGTCCGCAGTGCGCATGTTCGTCACGATGGCGGATCCCGAGCAGTGTCCGGGCGGCACGACGGAAAGCATCGTCTTCAGCGATCCGGTCGAGCCCGCGCAGCCCGGATGGACCGTCGCCGAACTGCCGAGCCAGGGCGCGCCGGGATGGTCGGAAGCGACGACGCGGCCGAACAGCCCGACACGCTCGTGGTTCGGCAGCGACGCCGCCGCCAGTACCGAGCAACGCCTCGACACGCCGTCGATCGCCATTCCCGAAGGCAGCACCGGCACCATTTTTCGCTTCTCGCATGCGTACGATCTCGAGGACAACAGCGCGACCGACTGCTGGGACGGCGCTGCCCTGGATTGGTCGAACAGCAATGGCGCGTCCTACGCACCGCTGCCGGGCGCCAGCCTGAAGACCGATGCCTACACGCGAACCATCACCGCATCGGCCGGATCGAACCCGCTCGGACCTGGCCGTGCCGTGTGGTGCGGCACGGCGTTGACGCATCATCCCGTGGTGGCCGACCTCGGCAACCAGTCCGGCAAGTCGCTGAAGCTGAGATTCCGGCTCGGCAGCGACGCCGTGATGGCGGCCGAGGGCTGGCATGTCGACGACATCGTCGTCAAGGCCTGCACGCCGGCGACCCATCCGACTGCGACAACGCTCACGTCGAGCAATGATCCGAGTGTTCACGGCCAGACGGTGAACCTGACGGCGACGGTCGGCGGCAATGTCGGCACCCCGACCGGCACGGTCGAGTTCCGCGACGGCACCGATCTGCTCGGCGTGGTGGCCCTCTCGGGCGGATCGGCGACGTTCGGCACGTCGACGCTGGGCACATCGGTGCACGATTTGTCCGCGACCTACTCCGGCGATGCGACCTACCTCGGCAGCAACGGCACCGACGCGCATGTCGTGACTCGCGCGGCGACGCTGCTCGGCATCGCCGCGATGCCGGATCCGAGTCTTCAGGGGTTGCCGGTCGCCGTCGCGGCCACCGTCACGGCGGCTGCACCCGGTGCGGGCGTACCGACCGGGCACATCGTCGTGAGCGCCACGCATTCCAGCGGTTGCACCATCCTGCTGCCGGCCACCACCTGCGCCCTGGTGT
>JBGASK010000118.1:0-9432 GCA_044229785.1 Ahniellaceae bacterium | reverse complement strand
AGGTAGTTAAGCGCGCTTAACTACCTCCGTCCCCTTTTCGTTTTTATGCGACAACGCGAAAGGGGCTCGCCGGCCGGCGGACCTTGCGATACCTCAGTGAAGCGGCACGCCCGTTTTCTCGACCGCTTCCTCGCGGCTCACGCCGTCGGCAAGTTCGACCAGCTTCAACCCATCGGCGGTGACGTCGAACACGCCCAACTCGGTGATGATCCGGTCGACCACGCCCACGCCGGTCAGCGGCAGCGTGCACTGCGGCAGGATCTTCGACGATCCGGACTTGGTGACGTGCTCCATCAGCACCACCACGCGCTGCACGCCGGCCACCAGGTCCATCGCGCCGCCCATGCCCTTGACCATCTTGCCGGGCACCATCCAGTTGGCCAGGTCGCCCTTGTCGGTGACTTCCATCGCGCCGAGGATCGCCAGGTCGATGTGGCCGCCGCGGATCATCGCGAACGAATCGTGGCTGCCGAAGTAGCTGGCGCCCGGCACCGCGGTGACGGTCTGCTTGCCGGCATTGATCAGGTCGGCGTCCACGGTGTCGTTGGTGGGGAACGGGCCGATGCCGAGCAGGCCGTTCTCGCTCTGCAGCCACACCTCCATGCCCTCGGGAATGTGGTTGGCCACCAGCGTCGGCAGGCCGATGCCGAGGTTCACGTAGGCGCCGTCGGTGAGTTCCTTCGCGGCGCGCTCGGCCATCTGGTCACGGGTCCAGGCCATCTCAGTTCCCCTCCGGCTGGCGAATGGTGCGTTGTTCGATGCGCTTCTCCGGCGTGGCATTGACCACGATGCGTTGCACGTAGATGCCGGGCAGGTGCACGTGGTCGGGATCGATCTCGCCCACTTCCACCAGTTCCTCCACTTCCACCACGCAGGTCTTGCCGGCCATTGCCACCGCCGGGTTGAAGTTGCGCGCAGTCTTGCGGAACACCAGGTTGCCGGCCTTGTCCGCCTTCCAGGCCTTGACCAGCGAGACGTCGGCGCGCAGCGCCGTTTCCATCACGTACCAGTGGCCGTCGAACTGCCGCGTTTCCTTGCCGTCGGCGACGATGGTGCCGTAGCCGGTGCGGGTGAAGAAGGCCGGGATGCCGGCGCCGCCGGCGCGCAGGCGTTCGGCCAGCGTGCCCTGCGGATTGAATTCGAGTTCGAGTTCGCCGGACAGGTACTGGCGCTCGAATTCCTTGTTCTCGCCGACGTAGGACGAAATCATCTTCCTGATCTGGCGCGTCGCCAACAGCTGGCCGAGGCCGAAGCCGTCGACGCCGGCATTGTTCGAGATCGCGGTCAGGCCCTTGGCGCCCGAGTCGCGCAGCGCGGCGATCAAGGCTTCGGGGATGCCGCAGAGGCCGAAACCGCCGACGGCGAGGGTCTGGCCATCCGCCACCAGATCGCGCAGCGCCGTGGCCGCGTCCGCATACACCTTCGATTTGCCGCGCGTGGGCGCAGCCTGGGTCGCTTCCGACATCGCTTCCTCCATCGTGAGGGCGCGATCTTACCGGTTCGCCGCGGCGCAGCACTCGTACCTTCGGACGGTGCCTGCGACTCGCCGTTCTCAGTCGGTCGGCGCGAACGGCTGGGACAGATCGCGCAGACGCGTCCAGGCCCCGTTCTGGCGGCCGAACTCGGCATTGAGGATGACGTCCTGGCTGCTGCTTGCGAGCCAGGACAGTTCGAACTGCAGGGTCGCGAGCTGGCCGCCGCTGTTCACCAGCGCGCAGCGCAGCATCTGCGCCGTGGCGGGCGTGCCGTCGGCCTGCACGGTCGACGCCAGCGCGCGCAAGGCATTGCCTTGTTCGGCAGGCGCAAAGCGTCGGGACACGTAGGCGGCGATGTCGTTGGGCACCATGGAGCAGCAGTCTCGCGGGTCGCCCGGTCGCGGCGCAATCGAGAGTGTCCGGGTTCTGGCCGCGTGGTCAAGACAAAGAATGGATGACGTGCCGACGGTGCATGGCCGCTCGCTATGATCTTGGGCAGGGCAACGGTCGGACCCACGGAGCGCAGGCATGATGCGGGAGCGATGGACGGGCAAATGGCGGAGCATCGCCGTGTTGCTGTCGTGCATCGCTGCGTGGCAGGTGCCGGTTCCGGTCGAGGCCGGTCCGCGTCCGTTCGATTTCGGCGAGCGCGTGCTCGAAACCGTCGGCGCCGAGGACGACATCCCGAACGGCGTGATCACGGCGCTGGCCCAGGGCGCCGACGGCTATCTCTGGATCGGTACGCAGAAGGGCCTGCTGCGCTTCGACGGCTATCGTTTCCGTCGCTTCGAACATCGCGTCGACGATCCGGCGTCGCTCGGCGGCGACTTCATCTTCTCGATGGCGGTGGATCACGACGGGCGCGTCTGGCTTGGCCATGAAGTCGACGGCGTGTCGGTGCTCGACCCGGCCACCGAAACCTTCACGCGCTTCCGCCACGACGCCGCGCGCCGGGACGGCATCGGTCCGGGCAACATCTACGCGATCGCGGTGGCGCCCGACGGCGGCGTCTACATCGCCGCCGATGCCGGACTGGTGCGCCACGATCCGGCCCGCGGCCTGTTCCAATCCGTGGTGCTCGGCAGCGGCGGCGCGGTGCCGGAACCGTCCGAGCGTGTGCGCAGCCTGCTGGTCGGACGCCAGGGCACGGTGTGGATCGGCACCCAGGACGGATTGATGCGCAAGCGCCCCGGACATCTGGCCGCGGAGGCGGTGTTGACGCAGGGCGGTGCGGCGCTGTCGGGGCGCGAGATCGTCGCGCTGATGGAAGATCGCGAGGGCCGCATCTGGTGCGGTACGCGCGAACAGGGCGCGGCCGTGGTCGATCCCGCGACAGGACTGATCCGCTGGATCGGACGCGAACATGTCGAAGCCGAAGCCTTGTCGCGGTCGTGGATCAATGCGATGGCGCAGGTGTCCGACGACGAAATCTGGTTGAGCCGGTACGGCGCCGGCATCGCCCTCGTGGACGCGCATTCGCTGGCCGTGACGCATCTGCTCGTGCAGGACGCGAGCGTAAAGGACGGGCTGAGCTTCGACGCGGCCGGCGCCTTCCAGGTCGATCCGGCGGGCCTGCTCTGGGTCGGCTCCTGGGGCGGCGGCCTGCAGCGCCACAATCCGCACAATCCCGGGTTTCGGCTGTTGCGCCACAGCGCGTCG
Source organism: Ahniellaceae bacterium (assembly GCA_044229785.1). GTDB lineage: Bacteria > Pseudomonadota > Gammaproteobacteria > Xanthomonadales > Ahniellaceae > JADKHK01. Next base: position 6,298 of record JBGASK010000118.1, on the reverse strand, counting down.
CGGGCGGGCGCACTGAGTTATCCGAACCTGCTCAGCGTGCTCGAACTGCGCGACGGCCGGGTGCTGGCGGGCAGTACCCAGAACGGCATCGACATCGTCGATTCGCGACGCGGCGTGGTCGGCGGCTGGCGCGTCGATCCGGCCCGCGCGGATGCGCTCAGCGACGGCGTCATCGGCGGCATGGCCGAAGCCGCGGACGGCACCCTGTGGGTGGGCACCTTCCAGTCCGGCGTGCAGCGGCGCGATCCGACCTCCGGGATCTTCCATCGTTATGGTCGCGAACACGGGTTGCCGACCTTGCAGACCGAAATGGTTGAGATCTCGCGCGATGGTCGTGTCTGGGTCGGTACCGGCGACGGACTGGTGCGATACCTGCCGGGCAGCGATCGCTTCGTCGATGTGCCGGCGGAGGACGGCACGCCGCCGCGCACGCGCTTCAACGGCATGGCCGAAGGTGCGGACGGGCGGCTGTGGTTCGGATCGGCGAATGGGCTGTACCTGCTGGAACCGGGCGGCGAACGCCTGCGCCAGTTCCGCCACGACCCCGCCGTCGCCGACAGTCTGATCAACGACGTCGTCGCCAATGTCGCGATCGACCATCAGGGCCGCATCTGGGCGAACACGCAACAGGGACTGGATCGGTATCGACGCGACGACGACGGCCGCGAATGGTTCGAGCACGTGTCGCCGCAACTGGGCATGGCCGGCGAATCGCTCGGCAGCAATGTGCTGGTCGATGCGCGCGACCGCCTGTGGACCAGCACCGCGATCTTCGATCCGGCGACGCGCCAGCTGCATCGGCTGCATCGTGCCGACGGACTCGATGTCGGCACCAACTGGGTCGGTGCGGCGGCGCAGACGCGCTCGGGCCTGCTGCTCTACGGCGGCACCAATGGGCTCGGCGTCGTCGATCCCGAACAGTTCAAGCCGTGGTCGTTCCGACCGGAGGTCCTGATCACCGAAGTCACCGTTGACGGTCGGCGCATGCCGCAGGCGGCGGTCGGTCGCGAACTCGATCTGCAGGCGGACGAAGCGCGTTTCGACATCGAATTCAGCACCACCGATTTTTCCGCGCCGGCCGCCAACCGCTACGCCTATCGCTTGCTCGGCAGCGACACCGAGGAATGGGTCGAGGTCGACGCCGACCATCGCCACGCCAGCTTCGGCAACCTGTGGCCGGGCGAATACGCGCTGGAGGTGCGCGCGACCAATCGCGTCGGCGAAACCAGCGCGGCGCCGGCGCGCGTGGTCGTGCGCGTGCATCCGGATTGGTGGCAGCGTCGTTCCGTGATGGCCGGATCGGCCATCCTCGCGTTGCTGGCGCTGCTGCTGACGATCCGCGTGACCGCGGCGCAATACCGTCGTCGCGCCGCGCAACTGCAGGTGCTGGTCGACGCCCGCACCGCCGAGCTGCGCGCCGCCTATGCCGACGTCGAACGCGCCAGCCGCACCGACCCGCTGACCGGCCTCGGCAATCGCCGTTCGCTTGAGCAGGCGCTGCCGCTGCTTGCGGAACAGCTGCTCGGCGGTCGTGCGCGTCATCGTGCGCCGCGGCGGCTGGCGCTGATCGTCGTCGACATCGACGAGTTCAAGCAGGTCAACGACCTCTACGGCCATGCCGCCGGCGATCATGTGCTCGAAGGCGTGGCCGAACTGATCCGCGCGCAGTTGCGCGAAGGCGACCTCGGCGTGCGCTGGGGCGGCGAGGAATTCCTGATCGTGGCCCAGGTCGCCGACGAGGATGAAGCCTTGCACTGCGCCGAACGCCTGCGTGCCGAGGTCGCCGCGCACGATTTCGAAGTGGGCGCCGGGACCGCGATCCGCCGCACCTGCTCGATCGGCTTCGCCTGTCTGCCGTTCGCGCTGGAAGCGCCGCAGTCATTGCCCTGGCAACACGTGCTCGAAATCGCCGACGCCGCGCTGTTCGACGCCAAACACGCCGGCCGCAACCGCGCTTACGGCTACGCCGCCGCCGGCCCGATTCCCCCGGACTTCATCGACCGCTTCCGCGCCGCCTCGCCGGAACAGCGGCGTGCCTTGTCGCTGCGGCGGCTGGGCGGGTAACGATGCCGAGGCGCCGCGAGCTGGCGAAGTCTATTCGCCGTTGATCCACATCCACGCGGTGAACACGATGCCGGCCACATACAACGCGCCGAAGATCGTCTTGTTGTGCTGCGCCAGCCATAACGGCAGATGGATGTCGAAGTTCGCCCGACGATCGCGGGTGTAGCGCGCGGCCACATCGGTCAACGGACAACGCATGCCGTTCAACACCAGCACCACGACTTCGACCAAGACCACGGCGATCAGCGATGCCGATGCCTGCAGATGTCCAAGCGTCGTCGTCACCGGAATCGCCAAGATGCACCCCGCGAACACCGCCCACACCAGCGTGTGCAGCGCCTTCACCCAACGCAGCTTCGTTTCCGCTCGCACTTCCGGCCCCAGAGTCCCCGCGAAAGACTACGCCCGCGTTGACTGCCTCGCCACGACCGTTTCAGACTTCAATCATGACCGACGAAGAGATCGACGCTTGGGCCGATGCCTACATCGAGGGACAGTTGTCGCCTGATCTCATCAAGGTTGACAGTCGTCCTCTGTGGTGGGCGACGCGCAAGGCGAGTTTTGTTCTAGGCGAAGTGGATGAAGAGTCGTTCTGGCGATTCATACTTCGTGTCCTCGCGAAGTCTCCGCCAGACCAGGTGATCTGCGTCCTTGCCGCAGGGCCGTTGGAAGAGCTCGTTGCGTACGACGGTGCGAAATTCATTGATCGCATCGAACTCGAGGCGAAGCGCAATCCGGCATTCAGGAACTTGCTTGGCGGCGTTTGGCGTCACGACACGCATGAAGACATTTGGCGTCGTGTCGAAGCTGCAAGGGATGCTCTTTGGTGAGGTCGGATCGGAAAACAAAGCCGGCAACGCGCGTCGCCGGCTTCGTGTCTTCTGGGGCGTGGCTCAGTACTTGTATTCCAGCGAGAGCCAGAGCTTGTCGGTGTTGCGGGCGAATTCGTCGGCGTCGTAGTGGGCGATCTTGGCGAGGGCGGTGAAGCGTTGCTTGAAGGCGTAGCTGAGCGAGGCGTCGAATTCGGTGCCGTAGTCGGCATCGCCGTTGTCCGCGCCGTACTGGTGGATCGCGGCGACCCATTGCAGCTTGCCGACCGGGCCGGCGAAGGTCAGGTAGTCGTCGACGAGGCCGTTCGCCGGCGTGGTCAGGAACTTGTCGGCCCAGCCGTTGAAGGCGTGCAGGGTCGCGAACGGTGTCTGGAAGGCGTAGTGGCCGTCGCCGCCCAGGACTTCGTGCGAGAACTTGCCGGAATAGGCGCCGCGCGCTGCTCCGAATTCGAACAGGCTGTAGTCGGCATCGATGTTCGCGGCGCCGTCGCGCCAGTTGCCTTGCTGCGCATACTCGAGGGTGTACAGCAGCTTCCACGGTTCGTTCAGCGCATGGCTGCCGGCCAGGCGCGCGCCGACGATGCGGTTCGACGTGAGCGGCAGGTCTTCGTTTTCGACGAAGTAGCCGTAGCCGGTCAGCGTCGCCGGACCGAACGCGTGCGAGACGTTGAGCAGATGGCCGCCGATGTCGTATTCGGCGAGCAGAGGATTCGGATTGGCGTGACCGAACACGCGATGTGCGTCCTGCAGGTAGTAGTAGCGCGCGGTCGTGTTCTTGCCGAGCGTCTGCGTGAATGCCGCGGCGTCGAAGGTCTGTTCGTTCTGGCGCCAGCCGACATTGCCGAAGAAGCGCTGGTTGTCGAGCGCCACGCGCTGCCGACCGATCGTGAACACGCTGCCGGCGGCGGGTTCCCAGCTGATGCCGGCCTGGTTCCATTCGCTGCCTTCAGGGTCGGCCACGGTGGCGTACTGGGTGCGGCCGTTCGCGGTGGAGTTGTAATCCTCGTTCAGCGCGCGCACGTCTTCGAGTTCGGCGAACAGGGTGAAGCCGAACCAGGGCGCGGTCCTGTAGCCGACGCGGTTGCGCCAGGTCAGCGCGTTCGCGTCCTTCACGACGGCGTTGTCGGACACGTTTTCGGCACGGACGCGCGAATCGATCGTGACCTTGCCGCCAGTCAGCGCGTCGACCAGCGACGTGGATTCTTCGGCATGGGCGCAGGCAGCGACCAGCGCCAGCGGCAGGATGGCCAAGCGGAGCGTGTTCATGGTGGATACCTCGAAGTGTGGAATCGGGGGCGGGCTCGCCTTTCCCGAGACCCGTCGTGGACGAGGCTCGGGAAAAGCGAGGCGTGGCTGGGGTCGGGAGCGGGGGAGCACACTGCCCAGACACGCCTCGGCCGATCCTCCCTGCGGACAATGCGCAGGCCGCAGGGAGGACACCGGACTCAGTAGATGTCGTTCGCGGTGTTGTAGACGTTGAACTTGCCGGTCGGGGTGACGATGTTCGGTCCCTTGATGACCTTCTTCAGCTTCAGCGTCTTGTCGTCGATGACGACGATGGCCGATTCTTCCTTCTGGCCGCTCCACACCGAGAACCACACCTCGTTGCCGTCCTTGTTGTACTCGGGTTGCACGATGCGCTTCGGACCCGGGCCGAGCTTGGCCCATTCGCCGATCGGCAGCACCTTGTAGCCGGCTGCGAGGTTCTGCGTATCGAACACCGCCACGGTCTGGCTGACCTTCGGATCGGGATTCAGCGGCGTGTCGACGTACAGATGCGTGGACTTCGGATGGGTCTTGACGAACAGCGAGCCGCCGCCCTGGCCTTTCAGCACCTCCACGGCCTTCCAGGCGAAGTCGGGATGGTCGTGCGGGTCAGTGCCGATCATCGTGATCTCTTCGCTGCCGAGCGCGCTCGTCACCCAGACCGGGCCGAACTTCGGATGATTGAAGTTCGCGCCGCGACCCGGATGCGGGATCTTGGTCGCATCGACCAGGTTCACCATCTTGCGTTCCTTCGAGTCGACGACCGCGATCTTGTTCGACTGGTTGGCCGCCGTCAGGAAGTAGCGATGCGTCGAATCCCAGCCGCCGTCATGCAGGAAGCGCGCGGCGTCCAGCGTCGTCACCGACAGGTTGTCGATGTCTTCGTAATTCACCAGCAGGATGCGGCCGGTTTCCTTGACGTTGACGATGAACTCCGGATGCTCGTGGCTGGCGACGATCGCGGCGACACGCGGTTCCGGGTGGTATTCCTGCGTGTCCACGGTCATGCCGCGGGTCGAGACGATCTTCTTCGGCTCCAGCGTCGGACCGTCCATGATCACGTATTGCGGCGGCCAGTACGCGCCGGCGATCGCGAGCTTGTCCTCGAAGCCCTTGTACTTCGAGGTCTCGACCGAACGCGCCTCGAGGCCGATCTTGATCTCGGAGACGATCTGCGGCGGATTCATCCACAGGTCGATCAGGTCGATCTTGGCGTCGCGGCCGATGGTGTAGGCGTAGCGCTTGGAATGCGACGGACGCGTGATGTGCACGGCGTAGCCGGTCTTCAGCGTGTTCACCACTTCCTTGGTGTCGCCGTCGATGATCGCGACTTCGCCGGCGTCACGCAGGGTGACGATGAAGAAGTTCTCGATGTTGCGGTTGTGCATCGGCTTGGTCGGGCGTTCCGACTCCGGCACCAGCACCTTCCACGACTCCTTCATTTCCTTCATGCCCCATTCCGGCGGCGCCGGCGGGTCGTGCTGGAGGAAGCGCGCCATGATGTCGACTTCGGCGGCGGTCAGTTCGCCCGAGGTGCCCCAGTTCGGCATGCCGGCCGGCGAACCGAAGTTGATCAGCGCCTTCAAGTAATCGGTGCCCTTGGCGCGAGTGATGTCCGGGGTCAGCGGCTTGCCGGTCGCGCCCTTGCGCAGCACGCCATGGCAGCCGGCGCAGCGTTCGAAGAAGATTTCGGTGGCGCGATTGAATTCGGTCTCGCTGAGCGACGGGGCGCCCGGGCTGACGATCATCTTCACGTCCTTCGACGACACCGTCGACGGCGCCGCCTGGTAGCCCTGCTCGGCCTGCTTGGTGCCGACATGGCGTTCGCCCTGGGCCGGATCGCTGGACACCGCCAGCGACTTGCGCGCGCCGGCCACGTCCTTGGCCGAGACGGCGCCGCCCGGGTTGCCCCAGCTGGCGTAGATGAAGGTGACGATGTTCGCGACGTCGGCATCGGTCAGATGGCTCATCGCCGGCATCACGCCGTTGAACTTCTGGCCGTTGACGGTGATTTCGCCGGTGATGCCCTTGAGGATCGACGACAGCACCTTCTGCTTGTCGTTGTTCTTCAGGAAGTCGGAGCCGGCGAGCGGCGGGAAGGCGCCGGCCATGCCCACGCCTTCAGGCTGATGGCAGGC
>JBGASK010000017.1:22314-60533 GCA_044229785.1 Ahniellaceae bacterium | reverse complement strand
TCAGTTGCAGCAGCTTGGCACCGAGATCGTCGTGCAGGTCGGCATAGATGCGCTCGCGTTCCTCGGCCAGCGCCTGGGCGGTATCGATCTGGGGCACGGCGATCACGGCTGTGGCCCGCGGTCGGCGCGCCCACCCCCACGCGAACGCGAATCCGGCGACAAAGGCGAACAGGGCAGCGAGCGCGGTCATGCCGCTATGGTGCCCGACTCGGCGCGATGCCGCCAATCGCAACCGGCTACTCGAATCCGTCCTTGAACATCTGCGGCCCCGCGCATTCCTCGATCTGGCGAGGACTGAACAACACGTGGTAGATCGCGCCATCGAGCATTCCGGCATCGGCGTAGATCTGCCAACGACTGCTCGACGGGTTGTAGTCCACGTCGAACGGGCCATTGCCGAAGTACGAACTGACTTGCAGCCGCGCGCACGGCTTGCCGTCGATCAGCGGGTGCGACAACGTGGTCGTGCCCAGGGCGGTGTTGCCGGGCCGGGCCGTGTGGCGAAACGCGCTCGGGCTCGGCGGTTGCGCATAGACGTTGAAGGCGGCGCCATTGGGTATCGCATTGCCGGAGACATTGGCGATGCGCCAGCGCTCGTCCCCGAAATACTGCAAGGTGACGTGGCTGTTGTTGTAGACGCCGCTCGACGCCGGCGAGTCCTGCGGGTTCCAGTTCTGTGCGATCAGCACGATCGCGTCCTGGCGGGCATTGGTGCTGGGGTGATCGATCAGGGTCGACGGATTCGTCGGGCCGGAGGCGGGAAGCCGATGCAGGAACAGCCCGAGATCGGCATAGGTGCCGGACGTGTTCGGTGCCGCCGGCGAGAACAGGTTGAAGCCGGCGCCGGTCGGCATGCCCGCGAGATTCTCGCTGAAGATGCGCCACTCGAACGATGCGCCCAGCCAATAGACGCCTGGCGGCGCGGTATAGGTGACCGATCCGAGGTCGAAGTTCGGCGTCGCGAACACCCGCGCCGACGGCGCCGCATTGGTCGTCGGATGATTCAGTACCAGCGTGTTGCCGAAGGTGTTCGAGGCATTGGCCAACACGTCGAACCAGCCGTCGCCGTATTCGTAGGCGCCGATGTCGATGAAGCTGCCCTTCACGCGACGCAGGCCATCCGCGTCCAGGCTCGGCCATGTCGACGGCCCCGGCCACGACGCGTTGTCGCCCGCCCCGATGGCCGGCGAGTTCGCCAGCAGATAGGGCGCTTCGCGCGAGAACAGACGCGGGTCGTCGTAGCGCGAGCCGACGCCTGGCGTGAAGCCGCTGCCGTTGCTGCCATTGCCGAAGAACAGGTTGTAGCGATTCGTCAGGGCGCTCGCCTCGACGGTGGCCATTACCGCGGTGGCGTTGTGCGCGAACAGATTGTTGTCGACGCGACCGGGGATCGGATTGACGGTCGGCGGCGTCGGCGGAAATGGCGCCGGGGTCACGCGCAGCGCCGTGCCCAGGTCGACGATCGTGTTGTTGACGACATCGGCCTCCACGTAGTGGTCTGCGGCGAACAGGCAGATGCCGGTGCCGACGCCGCGGACCGCAGGCGTGATGACGTTGCTCAGGACCTCGACGTTCGACGGAAACACCTTGCCCGGTTCCGGGGCGCGGCCGGCCATGCAGATCGCGCCGTACACGAATGAGCCGCGAATGCGGTTCGCGGCGATCGTCAGGTCCACCGCGGACGTCGTGGATTGGGTGCCGATCAGGATGCCGTAGGCGCTCGAGCTGCCGTCGGGGATGTCGATCCTGTTGAACGCGATTTCGCCGTCGATCACGCCGCCCGAAGCGACCACCGCCGCGAAGTTGCCGGCGCCGCCGGTGCGAAGGTAGTCGTTGTCGCGCACCCGCAGCGTCAACATTCCGGCGCCGCTGTTGTCCACCTGCACGCCGCCTCCCGCGATGCCGAGGTGCTCGAAGCGCATGTGTTCGATCGTCACGAAGGCGTTGCCGCTGCCGCTGCCGTTGCTCGCCTGGATGTCGATCCCGCCGCCCTGACGCAGCGTCAGTCCGTCGATCGTCACGCTGATCGGGCCGCCGACGGCGACATCGATGCCGACGCCGTTCGGGAACACCGGACGCCGCCCCGGCGCAGCACGCAGCACGAGATTGCGGCTGATCGCCAGAGGACTCGTCGGCGTGGGGCCGATCGACGTCGGCGAATTGCTGTCGACGCTGATCACCGCGCCGTCGATCACGCCGTCGACGCATTGCTGCAAGGTGCCGTTGCATGGTGCGGACGCCGACGGCCACAGGAATCCCTGGGCGCACGCGCCGGTCGACGCGAGCGCGACCAGGAATGCCATTGCCACGCATTTGCGGAATCCGGACATGCAGCGCTCCATCATTGCGTCATCACGATAGCCGGAGTTGTGGTGGATGGCATGACGCAGGTCAAGGCCGGCTGCGGCCTCCGGCAACGGCTCACCCCGCCGTCTTGCGCACCGACGCCATCGGCAAGGCATCGATGCGCGCGTAGTCCTCGCGCGCGAACAGCATCGGATCGTCGCGATAGGCCAGCGCCATCGTGGTGGCGTCGTCGCCCCAGAACAGTTCGTCGCCGATCGCGAGCGTGGGTACCCCGAACACGCCGCGGGCGATTGCCGTCTCGGTGTTCGTGCGCAGCGCCGTCTTCACCTCGGTACGCGCGGTGGCTGCGTCGACCGCATCGACGCCGAAGCCGCGCGCGAGTTCGGCGAAGTCGTCGGTCGAGCCGCCGCGTCCCCAGACCTGCGCGAAGATCGCGTCGACCACGTTGCTGCGCGCATCGAGCGCGATGGCGAGGCGCAGCGCCGTCAGCGGATTGAACGGATGCGCGTCCGGGAAACGAAACGGCAAGCCGCGGCGCCTGGCTTCGAAATGCACGTAGCGATAGGTGAAGCGGCGCTTGGCCATCATCTCGGCCGGACCCTTGTGGCCAAGATGGTCGAGCACGGCGGCGAACAGGATCGGCACCGGCTGCACTTCGAGTCCCAGCGAGTTCAGCCGTTGCCATTGCAGGTAGGCGTAGGGCGAAATGAAATCGAAATACCAGGCCGGAGTCATGCATCGGTTCCGATGATGAAACGCACGGCGCGGCCGACGACCAGCGGATCGGCCAGCACCAGGCGATGGCCGAGGCCGGCGGTGGGCAGGAATTCGGCGCGCAGCCAGCTCTGCGACAGCGCGACGCCTTCGCTGAAGGGCACCATGTCGTCGTCGCGGTCGTGCACGATCAGGCCGCTCACCGGCAGGCGCGGACCGACGCGGGCCATGTCGAGTTCGGCCGCGGGCACGCCGACGTGGCGGTCGACCACGTCGTAGAAGGTCTCGCGCGCCGACTCGGGCAGACCGACGAATTCGGCAAACCGACCGAGCACGCGATCCATCGCCGCAGGCGCGCCGACGATGACGGCCTTGTCGGTGAAACGCTGCTTGTCGAGTGCGATCAATGCCGCCGCGCCGCCCATCGAATGGCCGATCACGGCTTCGACGCCACGCAGTTCGCCGGCGGCTTCGATCAGCGCTTCGGCGAACAGCAACGGGTGCGCTTCATGGCCCGGCGAACGTCCGTGTGCGGGGGCTTCGAGCGCGATGACCTGACGTCCGGCCTCGACCAGCGGTTTGACGAAATGCTTGAACTGCGAAGGCCGGCCCTGCCAGCCATGCAGGGCGAGCACGACCGGACCCGGTCCGCCCCAGCGCCAGCCGGCCAGGCCGAAGCGGAAAGTGATGCGTTCGGCATTCGCGTAGGCATCGGATTCGAAGCTGCGCGGCGGATTCACGTGCGGGCGCATCAGCAGGCGGCGCGCCATGCGGGCGGCCATGCCGGGCGCGATGCGGCCGACGATCTGGTTCGTGGTGCGGATGGCGGACAAGGCGTTCATGGGCCCTCCTCGGGGTTCAGCGGATGGCGGCTTTGGCCGCGGCCAGCAATTCATCGGAAAACGGGGTCGGACCGAGCGCGCGCGCCAGCGTCAGCGCGCCGATCATGGTGGCGAGATCGGCCAGGGCAGTTGGCCGCATCGCTTCGCGGTCGGGTTCGCCGGCGACCATCGCTTTCAGCAGCAGTTGCAGGTGTTTCTCGAGCAGGCCGCGGAAGGCTTCCGGCTGTTTCGGCAGTTCCGACAGGATGGCCGGCAGCGGGCAGCATTGTTCGTCCATGTCGCGGTGCTTGCGGGACAGATAGGCACGCGCCGCCTGCTTGCGCTGCTCGGCCGGCGTGCCGGGTGAAATCAAGCCGAACAACTGCGCACGGCGTTCGACGAAGACGCGCTCCAGCGCCTCCAGCATCAGCGCGTCCTTGTTCTCGAAGTGGGCGTAGAAGCCGCCGACCGTGAGTCCGGCGCCGGCCATCACCTCGCCGACCGACGACGCGCCCAGTCCGCGGCTGCGCAGCGCTTCGGCCGCCGAAGCGAGGATGCGGCTGCGGGTTTCCTGTTTCTGCTCGCTGCGCGGGATCACGTGCTCGACTCCGTATGATGGTCGTCATATTACGAGCATCATGGGGCGCTGTCCCTGTTCCGAAGGTCACGGGCATGGCGAAAACGGACAGGCGACTTCCCGGGCGTGGTGCTCAGTGACGCGTCGCCACCGCTTGCTTCCCGCGCCATTCGGCCGCTCGTGCATCGTGGCCGCGGCCGGGCTCGGCGCGATGCCAGGCGTCATAGAGTTCGATCAGCAATTGGTCGTTGTCGACGCGGCGATCGTGACCCGGGGCGACGGTGGCTGCGTAGATCTTCGCAGCCGCGAGCGCGTGGGTTTCGGCGGCGACGAAGTCGCGTTTGGCAAGCAGGGTGCGTGCGTACTGGCGCAACGCATCGGCGCGTTCGATGTGGTTCTCCGGGAACACGCGACGCGTTGTCGACACTGCCTCGGCGCCCAGGCGCTCGGCTTCCTCGATGCGGCCCATCTGCCGCAGCAGCGCGCCGAGTCGACTGATCGAAATCAGGGTGTCGCGGTGGTCGTCGCCGAGCGTGCGGCGACTGACGTCCAGCGCCTCGCGCTGGAAACGCTCCGCCTCCTGCAGGTCGCCCTGTTCCTGTTTCAGCAGCCCGAGGTTGTAGATCGATGTCAGCGTCTGCGGATGTTCTTCGCCGAGCACGCGCCGGCGCCCGGCGAGCGCTTCGCGGTAGTAGGGTTCGGCCGCCGCGTACTTGCCCTGCTTGAACAGCACGTTGCCGATGTTGTTGATCGCGAGCAGGGTCTGCGGATGGGCGTCGCCGAGCACGCGCCGATTCGTGGCGAGCGCTTCTTCGGCGAGTGCGGCGGCTTCGTCGTAGCGGGCGAGGTCGCGCAGCAACAGCACCATGCTGTTGATCGACAGCAGCGTCATCGGATGTTCGTTGCCCAGCAGTCGCCGGCGCGTGTCCAGCGCCTCGCGGTAGTAGGGCAGCGCGTCGTCGAAGCGGCTCAGCGCGCGCAGCAGCCCGCCCATGTTGTACAGCGATTCCTGCGTAGCTGCGTGGGCGTCGCCGAGCGTGCGCCGGCGCGTGTCCAGCGCCTCGCGGTAGAACGGCTCGGCCTCGGCCAGCTTGCCTTGGGCGGTGAGCGAGGCGCCGAGGTCGTTGATCGAGGTCAGGGTGTCGAGATGCGCGTTGCCGAGCACGGCGCGTCGCCCTGCGAGCGCTTCGCGGAAGTAGGGTTCGGCCTCCGCGCGGTGGCCTTGTTCGAACAGCAGCTCGCCGAAATCGTTGATCGACATCAGCGTGTCCGGATGCAGGGCGCCGAGCGTCGCGCGGCGGCCATCAAGCGCCTGCCGGTAGAAACGTTCGGCCTCGTCCAGCCGGCCCTGCGAATAGTGCAGGTTGCCGGTGCCGGCGATCGCCGTCAGCGTGTCCGCATGCTGGTCGCCGAGTTCGCGGCGGCGGATCTCCAGCGCCTCGGCCTGCGGTGCCGCGGCGCGGTCGAGTCGGCCCAGTTCGACCAGGGTGTCGGCGAGCGTCTGCAGCAGGCGCGCGGCGACCAGCGGTTGTGTCGCGAAGCGTTCGTCGATGGCGGCGAGCGCGCGGTCGAAGATGTTTTCGTCGAGCGTGCTCAGCGCTAGGTCGGTGAAGTTGACGCCGGCGAGCGCCGCAAGCACGGTCTCGCGCCGGTCTTCGGGCGCCGCGGCGACGACGCTTTGGCGCAGGCGTTCGCCCATGCGTTCCGGGTCGATGCCGGAAAGTTGGCTGTCCTGGAACGCCGCGATCTGTTCCAGCGCATCGGCCCGATGCCGGGCTTCCGCTTCGGCGGCCAGGGCGCGGGTCGCTTCCGCTTCGGCGCGGCGCGCCTGCCAGAGCGTGCCGATCATGCCCATGATCAGCGCCGCAACGATGATGCCGGCCGCGATGACGCCGCCGCGATTGCGGCGCACGAACTTGCCGATTCGGTACGACTGGCTCGGCGGTGCCGCGACCACGGCTTCGCCATTCAGATGCCGAAGCACGTCCATGGCCAATGCGTTCGCGGTGTCGTAGCGGCGCGTGCGGTCCTTTTCCAGACACTTCATCGTGATCCAGTCGAGGTCGCCGCGCAGCATCGTGCCCAGTCGCCGCGCGTCGCTCTCGGGCAGTGCCGCGCGGGCGTCGCGCAACGTGGCGAGGCGCGTGCTCGGTCGCGGCGGATCGACCTCGCGCACGATGCGCAGCATCTCCGCATAACCCTGGCTGGTCAGTTCGTTGTGGCTGAACGGCGTGGTGCCGGTGAGCAGTTCGTAGAGCAGCACGCCGAGCGAATAGATGTCGGCGCGGGTGTCGATGTCGAGCCCGGTCAGCGCGGCCTGTTCCGGGCTCATGTAGATCGGCGTGCCGATCATCTGGCCGACCTGGGTGTAGACCGTCGTCGGGGTCAGGCCGCCGTTGACCGCCTTGGCGATGCCGAAGTCGATGACCTTCACCAACGCCCGGTCGTCGTGCATCGTGACCAGCACGTTGCTCGGCTTGATGTCGCGATGGATGACGCCCTTCTGGTGCGCGTGCTGGATCGCCTGGCAGACCTGCACGAACAGGCGCAGCCGCGCCGGCGTGTCCAGGCGCTCGATGCGGCAGTAGTCGACGATGGCGACGCCGCGCACCCGTTCCATCGCGAAATAGGGGCGTCCGGTCGCGGTGGCGCCGGCGTCGAACACGCGCGCGATGTTGGGGTGGTCCATCATCGCCAGCGCCTGGCGTTCCGCTTCGAAGCGCGCGATCACTTCGCGCGTGTCCATGCCGGGCTTGAGGATCTTCAGCGCGACGCGGCGCTTCACCGGCGTTTTCTGCTCGGCCAGCCAGACCGTGCCGAAACCGCCCTCGCCGAGCGCCTCCAGCAGGTGGTAGGGGCCGATCTGATCGCCTGCGGACTCGCCGGAAGGGCCGCGCAGCATCGCGTCCGGGCCGGGCAGCGTGTGCTCGCCTTCGTCAACGACGCGGGTGGCCGCGAACGGATCGCCGGGCGGTGATGGCGGTGACGGATCGTCCGGATGCATCGGGCCTTCCACGTTGCGCGGCAGGCCCGATCATAGCCCTCAAGCCGATCTCGGAAATGGCCTCAGCGCTTCGGCGCGTAGCGATCCCGCAGCAGCGTCTGCCGCGACACCATCGATTGTGGGTCGCCGCCGATCCAGACCTGTTCGGCGAGCGAGGTCACGTCGAGCGGATCGCCGCTCCAGAGCACGAGGTCGGCGCGCTGCCCCACCACAATGCGGCCGCGGTCGGTGGCGCCGAAAATCGCGGCCGGATTCGCGGTGATCGCGGCGAGGCCGGCGTCCCAGGGCAGGCCGTTGGCGACCGCATTGCCGGCGGTCTGGCGCAGCTTGCGGGCCATGTGCGAGGCGTCGCCGGACATCGAGAACGCGACGGTCACGCCGGCCTGCTGCAGGCGCGCGGCGTTCTCCAGCGTGGCGCCGAACTGGTCGAAGTTGCCGGGCAGATTCACCAGCGGATCGACCAGCACCGGCACCTTGGCAGCGGCGAGCTCCGGCGCGACCTGCCAGGCTTCGACGCCACCGGCGATGACCGGCTTCAGGCCGTTCTTCTTCGCGAACGCGAGCGCGCGACGGATGTCGATGGCGCGATCGACGTAAAACACGACGCGACCCCCGGCCAGATACTTCGCCATCGTTTCGCGGCCGGCGACGGTGAGCAGGCGCTCGCCTTCGAACAGGGCGCCGCGGGTCTCGCGGATGGCCTGTTCGAGCAGCATGTATTGCGCCGCGCGGGAATTGCCGGTGAGCGGCGAGGCGCCGCTGCCGAGTGCGACGAACAGCGACTTCGAGCTTGGCAGCAGGTCGATGCTGCGGCCATCGAGCGTGGCCAGGCCGCCCTGGCCGCCGATCAGCGAACCGCCCGGCGCGGCGCTCGGCGCCAGCATCGTGAAGGTGACGCCTTCGACGACCTGCACCGGAATCACCATCGAGGCCGGGTTGTAGGCATAGGCCAAGTCGAATTCGGGACGCAGGCCCATCGGTTGCGCGGGCACGACGGCGCCCGGCGTGTAGGCCTGGTCGACGGTGCCGATCTCGGCGGAAACGTCTTCGAGGCCGAGTGCGGTCAATCCGCCGAACAGGCCTGGCGTCAGCGGACGACCCCGGGCTTCGACGATGCGCGCGTCTGCGGCGGCGATGGCCTGGCCGATCTGCGCGATCTTGCCGTCGCGCACCAGCACGTCGGTGTCGTCGAGCGTGCCGGCGGTGTCGACGGTATGCACGCGTGCGCCGCGGATCAGCACGGTTTCGGCGAGGGCGTGGGCGCTCAGCACGCAGCCGAGCGCGAGAACGATTGCACGACGCATCATGGCGTCACCTCCTTCTGCATGCCGAGCATGGCGTCGGCCTGGTGCCAGCTGCTGCGGTCGTTGCGGTCGAAGCGCAACGCACCGTCGATGTAGACCTGTTCGGCCTTCGCGTAGACGCTGAACGGATTGCCGTTCCAGACCACCACGTCGGCCTGCTTGCCGGCTTCGAGCGTGCCGACCCGATCGGCGACGCCGAGCGCCTTCGCGGCGTTTGCGGTGAGCCAGCGAATCGCGTGTTCCGGCGTGATCTTCAATCCCGCGCGATTGCCATAGGCCATCGCCTTCGCGGCTTCCTGATTCAGGCGCTGGATGCCTTCGCCGGAATCGGAGTGCACGATGGCGCAGCCGTTCTTCGCGGCGTCGACGAAGGCGATGTTCTCCTGGATGCCGTCGAGCGCTTCCATCTTGAAACCCCACCAGTCGGCCCAGAGCGCGCCGCAGACGCCCTTCTCGGCGAGCAGACCGGCGATCTTGTAGGCCTCGACGCCGTGATGGAAGGCGGTGATCCTGAAGCCGAACTCGTCGGCCAGATCGAGCATCGTCGCCATTTCGTCGGCGCGATAGCAGTGGTTGTGCACGAGGATCTCGCCGCGCAACGCACCCGCCAGCGTTTCCAGCGCCAGGTCGGTCTTCGGCGCCGTCGGCTTGTCGCCGCGCTCGTCCTTGTCGCCCGATTCCCAGGCCATCAGCTTCTTCGTGTACTCGTCCTGCTGGCGCATGTAGTCCTGCGCGTCGATGAAGGCCTTGCGATAGCCGGCGACATTGCCCATGTTGGTCATCGGCGACGCGCCCTTGCTGCCGTACACGCGCTTCGGATTCTCGCCGCAGGCGATCTTGAGGCCATAGGGCGCGCCCGGAAATTTCATCGCCTGATAGGTCGTGGCCGGCACGTTCTTGACGGTGACGCCGCGCCCGCCGATGAGGTTGGCCGAACCCGGCAGGATCTGCATCGAGGTGACGCCGCCGGCGCGGGCGGCGTCGAAGCCGGGATCGTTCGGGTTCAGCGAATGCTCGGCCCAGACGTTCGGTGTCGTCGGCGCGGTCATCTCGTTGCCGTCGTTGTGCGCGCTCATCGCCGGCACGGCGTAGACGCCGAGATGCGAATGCACGTCGATGAGGCCGGGCGTGACGAACTTGCCGCGCCCGTCGACGATGCGTGCCCCATCCGCGTCGAGATTCGCGCCGACCGCGGCGACGCGACCGTCGCGCAGCAACACGTCGCCCTCGTCCAGGCGTTCGCCGTTGCCGATCAGCACGGTGGCGTCGCGGATCAGCACCGGCGCGCTGGTCGGCACCGCGTAAGTGCCGGGATACGGCGTTTCCGTTGCCTGGACCGGCAAGGACAGCGCGATCGCGGTGGCGATGGCGTAGGGCGGCAGTCTCACGTGCGGTTCTCCTGCGAGGAAAAGCCGACTATGCCAGACGCGATTCGCCTCGCCCGGTCCGATGGTCACGGATGGCGGCTGTGCGGCCGCGGCTCGTCACGTGCGCCAGAAATGGTCAAGCACGGCGACCGCGCCGCGGCCGGGTCGATACGCGTGCACCAGCGCGCCGTGCACGTAGTCGGTGGCTTGCCCGCAGGCGTCATGCAATGACAGTCCTTGCGCGAGGTTTGCGGCGATCGCCGAAGCCAGCGTGCAACCCGTGCCGTGGCCTTCGAGATCGAGCTTGTCGTGCTCGAACTGCCAGCGTTCATGGCCGTGTGCGAGTCGGTCGATCATGCGCGCCCCGGGCAGATGGCCGCCCTTGAGCAGCACCGCCCGCGTACCAAGGTCTGTCAGCGCCGACAACGCCGATTCCGCGGCAGCGTGATCGTCGATGCGGCGGCCGAGCAGCAGTTCCGCTTCCGGAATGTTGGGCGTCACGATGCTGGCGAGCGGCAACAGGCGCATGCGCAAGGCATCGAGCGCGGCGTCTTCGAGCAGCTTCGCGCCCGAGGTCGCGACCATCACCGGATCGAGCACGATTTGCGGTGGCTGCCAGTGTTCGAGCGCATCGGCGACGGCATGAATGATCTCGGCGGTCGCGAGCATGCCGAGCTTGACCGCACCGATGCGGAAGTCGTCGAAGCAGGCATCGATCTGCGCGCGCAGGAACGCGACCGGCGGCACCTGCACCGCAGACACGCCGCGGGTGTGCTGAGCGGTCAGGGCCGCCAGCGCGGACAAGCCATGCACGCGATGCGCGGCAAAGGTCTTGAGGTCGGCCTGGATGCCGGCGCCGCCGCCGGAATCGGAGCCGGCGATGGTCAGGGCGCAGAGCGGACGAGTGTCGGTCGTCGCGGGCATCAATCGATCCGGATCCAGATCGCCGCGAGTTCGGCCCTGGGCGTGTCGGTGATGCGCACCACCTCGCTGCCGTCCGCATTCATCACGTAGATCTCGTTGTTGCCGTCGCGATTCGAGTCGAAGGCGATGCGCTGGCCGTCCGGTGACCAGGACGGATAGGCGTCGTCGACGCCGCCGTTGTCGGTCAGCGCCTTCGCATTCGCGCCGTCGGCGTCCATCACCCAGAGGTCGTGGCCGCGCTCGGGAAACTTGCGCATCCAGACGATGTGTTTGCCGTCCGGCGACCAGCGTGGCGGGCCTTCGCCGCCGTATTCGTGCGTGTTGATGGCGTTGTTGCCGTCGTCGCGCGTCAGCTGTTCGAGATCGGAACCGTCGAGCCCGGCGCTGTACAGCTCCCACGAGCCATCGCGGTTCGAGCGGAACAGCAGGCGCTGGCCGTCCGGCGAGAATTGGGGATCGGCGTCGTCGTAAGCGGCGTCTTCCTCGCCGAAGTGACGCAGTGGCGCGCCGCCTTGTTCGAAGAACACGATGCGTTTGTGCTCGCCGACGCGGCGCTCGGCGACCCAGGTCCTGGCGTCGGGCGAGCGGTCGACGTAACCGTCGGCAACGAGTTCGGCGTGAATGCGCGTGAAGCCGCTGCCGTCCGCGTTCACGCGATGCGCGCGCCAGCCCTTGGCGCCGCCGTCGGCATTCGCCCGCGACAGCAGGAACACGGTGTCGCCACGGGCGCCCCAGGCCCAGCTGTGCTCGGTCACGTCGGCGGCCAGCACGGTTTCGCCGCTCGCATCGCGGCGCACCACGCGCCAGCCGGCGTCGGTCGAACGGCTGAAGGCGAGTGCGTAGCGGTGCCCTGCGTGCGTGATCACGGCGGCCGCATCGGAAGGCGCGACATCGGCGTGCGAGGTCGCCGACGCAGCGCCGCCGAGCGCCAGTGCGAGTGCAGCGAAACGGATCAGTGCCATACGCCGAGCACCAATCCGTACAGGACGAATTGCAGCGTGTGGTAGCCGCCGTCGATCAGCCACAGCTTGAGGCTGCGCTGCGCGAACAGATAGTTGATGCCGAATCCCGCAGCGACGAAACAGAATCCGGTCATCGCGCCCATGTGGATGGCGCGATGCAGGTCGGGTCGCGGGCCGAGCAGTGCGGCAAACGCATAGGCCGCCAGCAGGCTGAACAGGAAGGCGCCGCCGAAGACCTTGGCCGGATGACCCGCCTGGTCCGGCGCCTTGGCTTCGACCTGCCAGGTCTTGCCGAACAACACGGGCGAATACCACAGCCCGCCGAGCAGGAAACTGGACAACGCGGCGGCGGCCACGGCAAGCAGGTTCACTTCGGGCATGGCGATGCTCCTTCCGGTGGTCGCGCGAGTGTCCGACCTTCGCCCTGCGATTGCCAGCACCGACCCTCTACAATGGCGCGAATACGCAGAGGGAGAAGAAGATGAAAGAAAAAGAGGAAATCGTCGCCAACTGGTTGCCGCGTTACACCGGCGTGCCGCTGAACGAATTCGGACAGCACATCCTGCTGACCAATTTCGGCGGCTATCTCGACGTGTTCCGGCGCGTCATCGGCGGCGGCGAAGTGCGTGGCCTGGATCGCCCGATGCCGAGCGTGACGTTCGACGGCATCACCATGATCAATTTCGGGATGGGCAGCGCGAACGCGGCCACGGTGATGGACCTGCTGTCGGCGATCGCGCCCAAGGCCGTGTTGTTCCTCGGCAAATGCGGCGGGCTGAAGCGCAAGAACCAGATTGGCGATCTGGTGCTGCCGATCGCGGCGATCCGCGGCGAAGGCACCTCGAACGACTACCAGCTGCCGGAAGTGCCGGCGCTGCCGGCGTTCTCGCTGCAGCGTGCGGTGTCGACGATGATCCGCGACCTCGACCACGACTACTGGACCGGCACCGTCTACACGACCAATCGCCGCGTCTGGGAACACGACGAGGCGTTCAAGGAATACCTGCGCAAGACCC
This sequence comes from Ahniellaceae bacterium, assembly GCA_044229785.1. Classification (GTDB taxonomy): domain Bacteria; phylum Pseudomonadota; class Gammaproteobacteria; order Xanthomonadales; family Ahniellaceae; genus JADKHK01. The sequence goes on along the minus strand of JBGASK010000017.1, from coordinate 47,537 downwards.
GCGCGATGGCGATCGACATGGAAACCGCAACGGTGTTCGCGGCCGGCTTCCACAACGAGATTCCGTCGGGCGCGCTGCTGCTGGTTTCGGACCAGCCGATGATCCCGGAAGGCGTGAAGACCGAAGCGTCGGACAAGAAGGTGACCGAGGGCTTCGTCGACGCCCACGTCAAGGTCGGCATCGAGGCGCTGCGCCTGATCCGTCGCCACGGAAAGTCGGTGAAGCACCTGCGCTTCGACGAGTGAGCCGAAGCCGGAAACGATGACGGGGCCGAAGCCCCGTCGTTGTTCAGTAGTCGAACTGGAGCAGGATCACTTCCGGCGCGGCATCCGGCTTGGCCGGATCGAACTGCACGCGGCAGGTGAACTTCTGCTTGGCCTCGTTGGCCTGGCCGGCGTCCAGCGTCGCTTCCGAGCTGATGTCGATGATGCCGTCGCTGTCGGTCTTGGCGGCGCTGGCGATTGCGGCGACGTCGCCGGTGTAGGGCCGATCCGGCGATTCCTGTTGCACCTTGCGGCCGAATTCTTCGAGACACGCCTTGGCGGCGAGCGTTTCCTTCGATTCGCTGCAGCCGACCAGCAACAACGACGCGCCGAACAGTATTCCGACGCCGAACGTCCTCACTACCGCAATCGCACGCATGGCCCTTCCCTCCGTTGTGGCTGCAGCCTAGCGTATGGTGACCGGCGTCTCAATTCACCGAACCTGCAAACGATTGCAGCACCGACGCGGAATTGACGGGCGTCAACTGCGCTTCAATAGCGGGGGACGCCGGGGTCGACCCGCAACGACCACGCGTCGATGCCGCCCTCGACGTTGAACAGGTTGCGGAAGCCCGCGGCGCGGAACTGCTCGGCGGCGGCGCGACTCGACTGGCCGTGATGGCAAAGAAAAGCGAGCGGCGTGTCCTTGGGCAGGGCCAGCAGCGCGGACGATTCGTCTTCGAGCACGCGTGCGCCTGCGAACGGCGCGAACCCGCGCGGTGCGGACGGACGCACGTCGACGACCTGCACTGCGCCCTGGTCGAGCGCCTGCGCCAGTGCTTCCACCTCGATGGATTTCACTGGCGCCGGCGCATTCGGATTGCGCAGCGACAGGCCGGCGCCCTGGGCGGTCTCGACCCAGTCGATCTCCAGGCCGCGCGCGCGTGGCGCGGTCGACAGGTCCATGTGGATGGCGATGCCGGCGTCGCGCGCGACGATGTCGTGATCCGATGCCGGCTTCAGGAAGAATTGCGCGCGGAAGTGTTCGTCGATGCCGAGGTGCAGCGCCTCGTCGCCGGCGTCGAGCGTGGCTGCACGCAGGGCCTCGGCGGCGGCTTCGCTGATGTGGATGACGGGCGGCGTCCGGTCCGGCTTCGCGAGCCCGAGCAGTTCGTGCAAGGCGCCGCTGTTGGCCATGTCGGCGAGGATGTCGGCGCCGCCGACCAGTTCGCCACGGACGTAAAGTTGCGGGATCGTCGGCCATTCGCCATAGACCTTGATCGCCTCGCGGATCTCGGGGTCGGCAATCACGTCGACGTCGTGGAAATCCGGCGTCACCGCCGCCAGCGTGCGCGCCGCACCGGCGGAGAACCCGCAACGCGGAGACGTACGCGTCCCCTTCATGAACAGCACGACGGTGTGTTGCGACAGCAGCGCGTCGATGCGTGCGCGCAGTTCGGGCGTGAGGCTCATGGCGGACTCCGGTTCGGGGCGCGCATGCTAGCGGATGCGCGGACCCGCTTGCGTCGCGCGTCGCGCCGACGCCGCATTCCCGTTACGCTTCGCCACATTTCACGAATGGAGTATTCGCATGATGCGTCGAACCCTGCTGGCCAGCGCGATTGGCGCCGCCCTGGCGATGAACGTGGCCGCACAACAGGCGCCCGCCGATGCCGCGACCAGCATTCCGCTGACTTACGTCGGCACGAATGTCAGTGGCGGCGTCAGCGTGTCCGACGAGGGCGACTTCGGCGGCGAAGTGCGGGCATTCTGGGGCATCAAGCCGGAGTCCTTGTGGTTCGGCGAAGCCTGGGGCCAGGACTACGGCGCCGCCGGCGTGAAGTTCGGTCGTCACTGGATCTTCGGCGACGGTTCGCGCGAGGACGAGGCGGCACAGCCGGGTTCGGCCACGGTGGCGAAGGTGTTCGTCGCCTGGGACCGCAACCGCTGGCATGACGAGAAAGCGACGCTTGGCATCGGCATGGAACGCGAGAAGTGGTTCGGCAGCATCGCCGTCAGCAGTGCGTTGACGAACGAGCGTCTGGTGAACAGCGATCTCGGCGTCGTCACGAACACGCTGACCGGCACCGAGAACGGCCGTCCCTACCAGCAGACGCAGACCATCGAAACCCTGATCGAGACCTTCGAACATCCCTACGACACCGGCCTCGGCGTGCGCTTCGGTCGCTTCTTCGATGCGCAGTCGTTCCGGCTGCAAGGCGGTCTCGATTACGAACGCGGCGACTTCGACAGCCGCCAGTTCACGGCATCGATCGGTGCGCAGAAGTTCTTCGCCGGCACCGGCCACAGTCTCGGTGTCGATGTCGAAGCGCTCGACAAGGACGGCCTGTTCGAGGTCGACAAGAGTGATACCCGCGGCTGGCTGACCTATCGCTACGAGTTCGGCGGCGATTCGTTCCGCCCGACGCAGCGCATCGACAACGTCGAACACAAGCGCGAAGTCACCCGCGACGTGCCGTCGGAACCGGTCGTGGTGCGCAACGAAATCCAGATGAGCGCCGATGCCTTCTTCGGCCTCGACTCGGCGGTGCTGACCGATACCGGCATCGCGGCGCTGCAAACGGTGGTCGACGCGATTCGCGGCGGCAAGCGCGTGTCGCGGGTGAGTGTCGTCGGCCATACCTGCGATCTCGGCCCCGAGGCCTACAACCAGAAGCTCTCGGAGCGTCGCGCGCAAGCGGTGCGCGACTGGTTCGGCGCGCAGGGCATCGATGCCTCCGAGTTCGATGTCAGCGGCAAGGGCGAACTCGAGCCGAAGTATCCGAACACGCGCGACGCGCGTTCGAAGAATCGTCGCGTCGACGTGAGCTTCCTCACCATCGAGGAAAAGACCGAAACGCCGCCGCCCGCGACCAGGACCGAAACCGTGGTCGAGTGGGTGAAGACGCCGGTGAACCTGCCGAGCGCGTGGATCGACCGCGCCCTGCGCAATCCGGCCCAGCACAAGCGCACCGTCGACGTGTACCGCTACGAAGAGACCACGGTCACCGAGACGCTGGGGGCGCGCGTCTATCTGAACCGCCAGCCGGTCGCAGCGAACGACGCGGCGAGCATTCGCCGCGGCCAGACCGCCACGGTGGCGGTGCTGGCCAATGACAGCGATCCGGACGGCAATACGCTGACGGTCACGGCGGTTTCCCAACCGGCGCACGGCACTGCGGCCTTCACGGCGAGCGGCGTCACCTATACCCCGGCATCCGGTTTCGCCGGAATCGACAGCTTTACCTACACGATCAGCGACGGCGCCGGCGGCACGGCGACCGCGACGGTCACCGTCACCGTCACGGGCAGCGATCCGGTGGCGGTCACCGACACGGCGACGACGCCGATGGACACGCCGGTCGTCATCAACGTGCTCGCCAACGACAGCGATCCCGACGGTGACGCCCTGCGCGTCAGCGACGCCGGCGGCGTGAACGGCGGCAGCATCGTCATCAACGCCGACAACACCATCACCTTCACGCCGAATCCCGGCTTCGTTGGCCTGGGTACGTTCGGGTACAGCGTCGTCGACGAGTTTGGCGGCTATGCCGAGGCGCTGGTGCAGGTGACGGTCGAGCCGGTTGGCAATCGCGCGCCGGTCGCGGTCGACGACTACGCCGAAACGATCAATCTCGCCTGGGTGCTGATCGACGCGCTCGCGAACGACAGCGATCCGGACGGCGACGCGATCAGCGTGCTCTCGTTCACCCAGCCGGCGAACGGTACCGTGGTGCAGGTGGCGCCCGGCCGGTTCCACTACAAGGCGAACGCCGCCTTTTGCGGCCTCGACCCGTTCACCTACACGATCCGCGACAGTGCCGGCAACATCGCCACCGCAACGGTGACGGTGAACGTGCTCGACTGATCCGCACCGGCTCCTCGCCAACGAAAAGGGCGGTCCTCGCGGACCGCCCTTTCTGTTTGCTGCAGAAGCCGATGTGGCTTATTCGAAACCGTTCTTGAACACGTCGTCCGGCAAGGCCAGCTGGGTCGATCCCGAGATGCACCAGCGTGTCAGCGTGCCCGTATCGGCGCCGGCACGATCGCTGACCGTCAGACGCCAGGTACCGGTACGCACCTGGCCGTCGAAGGCGCTGAGCGGATTGTTCGGCGTGAACGTGCCGTTGATCGCCGGTGCCGAGGCCGCGCACTGGGTTTCGACGGCGCCGCCCGCGGCTTCGTCGTCCAGCGTGGCATTGATGTCGTTGTTGGCGCAGCCGTTCGTCGACGCCGGCACGCCGGGGCGATCGATGATCGTCACCGTGGTGCCGGTGGTGACGTTGGTCAGCGTGTAGATCAGATCGCCGACCCAGGTGTGGGTGGTTTCGATCTTCACGTTGAGGTCGGTGATCGCACCGCCGTTCGCGATCACGAGGTCCGAGGTCGCACCCGTGGTGTTGTTGTCCGGGATGGCGAGCGCCGGCGTGGCGCAGAAGAAGGCTTCGGTCGTGAACGACGAGGTCGTCGAGGTGCCGCCGGCGCCGCAGGGGTTGGTGGTGCGGACGCGCCAGAAATACTGCGTCGAGCCCTGCAGCGGCGTGGCCACGGTGTGGCTGGTCGTGGTCACGGTCTGGGTGTAGACGATGTTGCTGAAGGCGTTGTCGGTCGCGACTTCGACGATGTAGCTGTCGCCATTGGTCGCTGCCGCCCAGGTCAGGGTCGGCGACACCGACACGTCCACGGCTGCATTGGCCGGCGCCGTCAGGGTCGACGCCGTCGGTGCGGCCGCGAACACGTTCAGCGTCAGCGGCAGGTCGAAGTTCTGCGTGCCGTTGGTGCCATGAACGTTCATCGCGTAGCTGCCGGTGGCGATGCCGGCGGTGTTGCCGATGGCCAGCGACGCCGAGCTGTTGGCCGGGGCCGGATTCGGCGTGAAGGTCGCCGTGCTCGGTGCCGGGTTGCCGGTCAGGCTCAGCGTGGCCGTGGCGGGCGCGGCCCAGGCTTCGCCGACGGTGATCGGGTAGGCGGCGCCGGTGCCGGCACAGATCTTCTGGGTGGGCGCGGCCGCACCGAGGAAACTGCACGATGCCGGGATTTCGAAGCCGTTGGTCGGCGACGTGCTGTTCGGACCACCCGATACCGCGTTGCTGCCCAGGCCGAATTCGGCAAAGGCGCGCCAGATGCGGCAGGTGTCCTTGTTCGTGTAGCTGGCCGACGCGGCGGCCGCGATGATGTCGTCGCGGATGTCGGTGAAGGCCGGCGAGCAGATCGTGTTCTTGAGGCCCTCGATCGAGTAGTACATGGCGCGGACATTGCCCTTGTCCGCGTCGGTGCCGGTGTAGTTGTCGAGGTCGGCGTCGTAACCGTGCTGGTCGATCAGCGCCCAGGTGACCTGCCAGTAGGCCTGCGCCCACTTTTCGCCGACGCCATGCGGAACCGCCGAGCCTGCAACGTTCGCGTAGGTCCAGAGATTCTCCTGGGGCTGCGCATTCACGGCCGGATCGCCGTCGTAATAGTCGGTGCGGATGCCGACGCCGGTCGTCGCCTGATTCAATGCATAGGTGCCGATGCTGCGGTTTCGCGTGGTGGCGTCGGGTTGCGTGGTGTACAGCGACCACCAGTCGGACAAGCCTTCGCCGGCCTGCTGGTTGTTCTGCAGGCAGGAGACGTTGCTGGGACCGCCGACGAGGCGGTTCGAAATGCCGTGGCCGTACTCGTGCGCGATGATGCCGTTGTCGAAATCGCCGTCGCGATTGGGCGTCACCGTGGTCCAGACGAACATCTGCATGGTCGGGCGCTGACCATCCGGAGGCGTGCCGAAATTGGCGTTGTTGGTGGCTTCGCCGTCCTGCGCTTCTGCCTGAACCGAGTCGTTGCCGACGCCGCCGTTGCCGTAGTTGTTGACCTGGAAGTTTCCGCCGGCTTCATCGAAGCCAAACGGATGGGTTACGTCGTGCATGAAATTGTTGAAGTAGAACAGGTTCGCCACTGCGGCCGGACGATAGGCCGAGGGCGCCTGGGTCAGGTCCAGCGGAAAGACGCAAACCAGCGACGCGCCGCAGTCCGGGGAGCTGCCGGCATCCGGCGCGTCGTTGGCGTCGATGTCGGTATAGGCCTGAACGTTGTTGCCCTGGGTGATCGTGAACTCCGCCCCGGCAACGCCATTGGTGTCATGCCAGCCGAACGGAGACGCGCCCGGCGCCTGCGGGTCGGTCAGGGTCACGCGTCCGTCGGCGGGCGGCAGCGGCGTGGTGTGCTGCGGGCTTTCCACCGGGGCCGGATAGACCTTGTACTGGGCATCGGCGATGTAGCTGTGGCGGGTCCAGACTTCGCCGTTTTCGGCGTCGACGGTGAACTCGGCCCAGTCCTTGCCATCGAGGCTTTCGACCGGGAAATTCCAGACCAGCCGCGTGTCGCCGGCCGCCACCGGCAGCAGCATCAGCTGAGCCTTGATCGGCGCCTTCGAGAACTGCGCCGCTGTCAGCGTGGTGCGCTGCAGGCTGCCGCCTTCGCTGCTGTTGCGCGTGATCGGACCCACGGCGCGATCGAGATTGGTGGCGGCAGCGGCGACGGCCTCTTCCGGCGTCACCAGCGGCTGCAGGCGATTGACCGATGCAGCGAGGTTCGGCACGAAGCCGTTGTTGACCATGAGGACGCGGCCTTCGCGATCGACATGCACCTGCAGCTGGCCGTTGTAGACCGGCACGCCCTGGTGCATCTGCCGCAGGTACAAGTGGCGCACGGCACTGGCATTGCTCTGAACGTCGTCGGTGATTTCGTACTCGCCGAGATCGGCCGTGCCGAGCCCGAGTTCGGCGACATGGTTGCGGACGAAGCGCAGTGCGACGGCGGCGTTGTCGGCACTGCGGTCGGGACCGGTCAGATAGCCGTTCATGTTCGACAGCGTGCGCGTCGCGCCGGAGACCACGTCGATCTCGTAGCGCAGTTCAGGCACGGATTCACGCAATGCCGAGAGTGCTTGCGACTGGCTGCCCGACGGCGCGCGCTGGCCGGTCAGCTGCATGCCCGCACGGGCGTCGTAGCTGCGATGGGCGGTGTCGGCCCCCTTGCTGTCGTCTGCGGCAAAGGCAGGCAGGCTGAGGGCGGCGGCGATCAGGCAGGCAAGCGCGGAGCGCTTCAGCGAAACATGGACAGTGGACGGCATGGAGTTCCCCAAGGTTGACGCGGTCAAACTCGGACTATCGCCAAACGCAGGCTGAAAATAAAGAACAAATTTTGCAAATTGCCGGCGCCCGTCAGCTCCTTCGCCACCACGCTTCAGCGGCGATGGCGGCCCTCTCGCTGCCACCATTCCTGCAGGCGCAGCATGCCCTCGGTCAGGCTGACCCCGGGCTGGTAGCCGAGGTCGCGCTTGGCCGCAGCGATGTTGAACCAGTGCGCGGTCGACAGCTGTTCGGCGAGGAAAGCCGTCATCGGCGGATCGTCCTGTTTGCCGGTGACGCGCCAGATCGCCTCGAACGCCTTGCCGGCCATTTTCGCGAAGGCCGGCGAGATCCGTTTCGTCACGGGCGGCTGCCCGCAGCTGCGCAGCAGGCGGTTGACCATCTCGTCGAGGGCGATCGGCTGGTCCTGGGAGATGAAGTAGGGCTTGCCGGCGCAGGCTGCGCCCGGCGCGACGCGGTCGAGCGCGTCCAGGTGCGCCTGCGCGGCGTTGTCGATGTAGATGGTGTCGATCTTCTTCGGCGCGCCGATGAAACGCAGTTGCCCGGCTTGCGCGCGTTTCAGGATGCGCGGCAGCAGGTGGTTGTCGCCGGGGCCCCAGATCAGGTGCGGGCGCAGCGCCACCGTCGCGAGCCGGGCCGAATTCGCGGCCAGCACGCGCCGTTCGGCCACGGCCTTGGTCGCCGGATAATGCGCCTGGAAACGGGCCGGGTAGGGCAGGCGTTCGTCGCCGCCCTCGATGTCGTGGCCGGCATGCACGACGCTCGGCGTCGACGTGTACACGAGCTTGCCGATGCCGTTCAGTTCGCAGGCGCCGAGCACCGCCATGGTGCCGCCGATGTTGGTGCGGCTGAAGTTCTCGAAGTCGCCCCAGATGCCGGCGAGCGCCGCGGTATGGATGACGGCGTCGCAGCCGCGACTTGCCGAAAGCACGCTGTCGAGCGTCGACACGTCGCCCTGCATCTGACGCACGCCGAGGGCATCGAGCGCGGCGTAACGCGAGCGCGTCAGGCTGACGACGTCGTCGCCGCGCGCCTTGAGCATCCGGCAGATGGCGGCGCCGAGGAAACCGCCGCCGCCGGTGACGAGTACTTTCATGGTCGACTCCAGAAGTTCAGGTCAGGCCGAGATCGGCCTTGTCGGCGCGCTTGCCGGCCCACTGCGCCAGGGCGAGGCGGTCGATCTTGGCGTTGTGGCGAATGTCCACCGGAAACCCCGGGTGGCGCCAGAAGTGGCGAATGACGTTGGTGGCATCGTTGCGCAGGGCGAGGTCGCGCAGCTCGAAGCGGATGCGTTTCCAGTCCGCCTTGCCCATCTCGGGCGGCAATTCGACGCAGATGCCCGGCACTGCCTTGCCGTTGATGCGCACCCCGACCAGTGCCGTGCGCCGCACGCGCGGGTGAGCGTTGAACACGCCTTCGACGATCTCGGGATAGAACACCCCGTTGCCGGTCTCGACGCGATGGACCTTGCGTCCGACGTACCAGAGCCGGCCCCGAGCATCGAAGTAGCCGACGTCACCCATGCGATGCCAGACGCGGCCGTCATGGCGGATCTTGGCGAGCCGGGTCGCGGTGGCGCGCGCGAAATACGCTTCGGTCGTGCTCGGGCCGCAGACCACGATTTCGCCGACGCCGCCCGGAACGACTTCGTTTTCGGGCAGGAAGGCGTCGACGACCTCGTCGCTGACCTTGATCAGGCGCACCTGGTTCGTCGGCAGCGGTTTGCCGACGCAAATGCCTTCGCCGCGATTCGTGCGTTCCGCCAAGGCCAGGATCTCGCGACCTTCGATGACGCAGACCGGCAGGCATTCGGTGGCGCCGTAGGGCGTGAAGATTTCGGCGTCCTCCGGCAGCATCGTGCGCAGCCTTTGCACCACTTTCGGCGTCACCGGCGCGCCGGCCGAAATCACCCGTTTCACCGTCGTGAGCCGCTTGCCGGTGCTGGCCCCGTAGTGGGCGAGCACGTCGACCAGGGCGGGCGACGCGAACAGCGTGGTCACGCCGTATTTCTCGATCGTGTTGACGAGCTTGACCGGATCGGCGCTGCCTGGTCGCGTCGGATCCATGTCCGGAATCACGCTGGTCATGCCGAGCGCGGGATCGAACAATGCGAACGGCGGAAAGGTCGGCAGATCGATTTCGCCCGGCTGGATTCGGAATGCCGCGCGAATCGCGATGATCTGCGCAAGGAAATGCCGATGCTGATATTCGACGCCCTTGGGCACCCCGGTGGCGCCGCTGGTGAACAGCACGGCGGCGAGCTGATCGGCGGCCATCGCCGCGGGCGGCACCGGGCCATGCTTGTCGCCGAGCGCGCGAATCTGCGCATACAGCGCGCCGCCCCAGAACCAGCGCGAACCGTTGACCGTCACGAATTGCTTGATGCTGCCGCGACCCCAGCCGAGCAGCACGCGTGCGGCATGCGCGAGCGGCACGCCGATGAAAGCCTGCGGGCGCGCTTCGTCCAGGCACTGCTTGAGTGCGCGCCGATCGATGCCCGGATCGATCAGCACCGGCACGGCACCGACCCGGAACAGCGCGAACATCAGCACGAAGAGCTCAATGCTCGGGCGCACCATCAGCGCCGTGCGCACGCCGGGGCCGATGCCGTAGGCGATCAGCCCCGATGCGACCAGCCCGACTTCGCGTTCGAGTTCGCCATAGGTCAGGGTCTTGTACACGGCCACGCCAACCGCATCGCGCCCGACCGGACAATGGATCGCCGCCCGCTCCGGCTGGCGCGAGGCCATGAAGCTCAGGCTGGCGGCGATATTGCCGGTGGAGGCGGGCGCGCTGCCGGACATGTCAGGCTGCCTGCCCGATCGCCGTACGGTCGAGGAAGGCGCGCACGCTTGGCAGGATACGTTCGTGGGCGTCTTCGAGCACGTAATGGCCGGCATCCTCGTACACGTGGGTGTCGGCCTTCGGAAAGCGCTGCTGCCATTCGGCGAGAAAGGCATTGTCGAACACGAAGTCGTGGCGACCCCAGTGGATCTGCATCGGCAGGCCCGCGAATTGCGCCAGCTGCTGCCCGGTACGCTCGACCAGCGCGTAGCCCGGATCGTTCGGCGTCAGCGGAATGTCCTGCACGAAGCGCAGCGTGCCGATGCGGTGCTCGGGCGTGTCGTAGGGCGAGAGCAGCGCCGCACGCGCGGCCGGATCGAGCTTGCGCTTGACGCCCCAGGTCGCGGCGCCGGCGGCGAAGGCGTTGAAGCGCGTGATCAGCCAGGCGCCGAGCGCCGAATCGCGGCCGAGTTTCAGTGTCCACGGCAAGGCCAGCTTCTTCGGATTCGGGAAGGCGGCCGTGTTCAGCACCACCAGCCGCGCGATGCGCTCCGGATGCCGGCAGGCGTAGGCGAAACCGATCATGCCGCCCCAGTCGTGCACGACCAGCGTGTGGCCGGTTGCGGGCAGGCCGCGTTCGTCGATCAGGAACTGCATCAGGCGTTCGAGATCCTCGACGCGGCGCTCGAGCCGGTACGCATAACGATCGTCGCCGGGCTTGTCGGAAAAACCCATGCCGATGTGGTCGGGCACGATGCAGCGATAGCCATCGCGCAGGCCGCCGACGACGCGGCGGTAGTAATAGCTCCACGACGGATTGCCGTGCAGCATCAGCACCGGCGCGCCGCGGCCCTCGTCGAGGTAGTGCTGGCGCAACTGGTCCGGATGCGTGAAGAACTGCGAGGCAAACGGGTAATCGGGCAGGGCCAAGGGCAGGCATCCGTCGGATCGGAAGCCGATTCTACGCAAACCGACGCGTTGCCGAAGCCTTGACTGATCGAAGAATCTCGTATTTCGCCTGTGCCATCAGGCGCTTGCCATGGCAGGAGGCCGCAATTCCGGCTATGTTGCGCGCTGTTTCGATTCCCGCGAACGACGTGCGCGCCCGCAAATCTCCGCCGCCAGCAGCGACTCCCGACGTTTCCGCTGCCCCCATCGACCTCTTCGAAGCCCAGTCCGATGCCGCGAGTGCGGCATCGTTGCCGTCGGTTTCCGGGCGTGTCGCCGAATTGCGTTTTGGCCAGGTCGGCCTCGCCCAACTCAAGCTGCACTCGCTCGATCCGGCGCGGATCTATGGCGATGTCGAAGCCCGTGTGCGCGCCGCACCGCAGTTGTTCGACGGCGTGCCGGTGGCGTTCGATCTGTCCGCGCTGGAGGCCGTGCCTTCGGCCGCGGCCGTTCGCGCCCTGATCGAATCGGTGCACGGTGCCGGCCTGCGTCCGGTCGGCTTGGCGGCCGGCGACGACGCGGTGGCGGCGTTGGCGCGCGAACTCGATTGGCCGCTGTTCGCGAAATTCCGTCCCGAGCGCGACGCTGTGGCCCTGCCGGAGTCGGTTGCGGCGCCGCCGGTCGAAGTCGCGATGCCGGAACCCGCGCCGGCACCCGCCGTGATCGACGTGCCGGTGGCGGCCGAAGTCCGCCCGGTCGGGCAGCATCATGCCGAGCCGGTGCGGTCCGGCCAGCGCCTGTATGCGCGCGGCACCGACCTGACCGTTGCGGCCGTGGTCGGCCACGGCGCCGAAGTCATCGCCGACGGCTCGATCCACATCTACGGCGTGCTGCGCGGTCGTGCGCTCGCCGGTGCGCGCGGCGACACCGCGGCGCGCATCTATTGCCAGAATTTCCAGGCGGAACTGGTGGCCATCGCCGGCCAGTACCGCGTGTTCGAGGAACCGGTCGCGGAACTGCACGGCAAGCCCGTGCAAGCCTGGCTGGACGGCGACAAGCTCAAGCTTGCCGCCTTGTCCTGATTCCCATTGTGCGTTGACGGAGCAGCTGTCTTGACTGAAATCATCGTAGTGACCTCGGGCAAGGGCGGCGTGGGCAAGACCACCAGCAGCGCCAGCATCGCCGTCGGCCTGGCGCGTCGCGGCAAGCGCATCGCCGTCATCGACTTCGACGTCGGCCTGCGCAACCTCGACCTGATCATGGGCTGCGAACGCCGCGTCGTGTACGACTTCGTCAACGTCATCCAGGGCGAGGCGACGCTGAAGCAGGCGCTGATCAAGGACAAGCGCTTCGAGAACCTGCATCTGCTCGCCGCGTCGCAGACGCGCGACAAGGACGCCTTGACCAAGGAAGGCGTCGAGCGCGTGCTCAACGAACTCAAGGAGATGGGGTTCGACTACATCCTCTGCGACTCGCCGGCCGGCATCGAGAAGGGCGCGTTCCTGGCGATGTATTTCGCCGACCGCGCCGTCGTCGTGGTCAATCCGGAGGTCAGTTCGGTGCGCGATTCGGACCGCATCCTCGGCCTGCTCGCGAGCAAGACGCGACACGCCGAATCGGGCGAGAAGCGCGTGATCCAGCACCTGCTGCTGACGCGCTACAACCCGGAGCGCGTCGAGCGCGGCGACATGATGAGCATCGCCGACGTGCAGGAAATCCTCGGTCTCGAAGTGCTCGGCGTGATCCCGGAATCGGAAAGCGTGCTGGCCGGATCGAACGCCGGCAATCCGGTCATCCTTGACGCCGCGTCGCCGGCCGGACAGGCCTATGACGATGCCGTCGGACGCCTGCTCGGCGATGCCGTGCCGATGCGGTTCACCGAAGCACAGAAGAAGGGTTTCCTCTCGCGTCTGTTCGGAGGCTGACATGGGCATCTTCGATTTCCTGAAACCGCGCGCGCCGAATTCGGCTTCGGTCGCGAAGGAGCGCCTGCGCATCATCGTCGCGCAGGAACGCGCCCAGCGCGATGCGCCGGACTACCTGCCGATGCTGCGCCGCGAACTGCTCGAAGTGCTGAAGAAATACGTCAACGTCGACCCCGACGCGATCCAGGTCAAGGTCAGCCAGGAAGGCGGCCACGAGTTGCTGGAACTCTCGGTCGCGCTGCCGGACAAGCCGGGCGGTTGATGGTCGCGCGGTCACAAGGCGCAAATTCAAGGCGCGATCAGGGCGCAGCACGCTGCGCCCCTGTATCGCTACTTCAATGAATCCTGCCGCGTAGCGCGGATGGCCCAAGGGCCAGGGTTCATGGTCAGGCCTGAGACGCGCCCATCGGACTCCTCGAACTTGACCACGTCGTGCGCCGGTGCGTCGAGCACGAACAGCCCGTTTTCTGCAGCCAACAAGCGGTAGGTCAGGTCCTTGTCGAAGAAGATGCGCCCGTTGCCCTTGAACGAGGCTCGCAGAACGCCCGCTTCGTAGCCGACGGTGAGTTCGCCGCCGCCAGGAAATGCATAGATGCCAAGGAGATGGCGAACGTTTTCCGCATCCGGTTGGGCGTTTCGCAAGGCAGGTTCAGGCGGGAGTTCCGGAACGGAGCTGAGGATCGCGTCCCATGCCAGTTCGGAAGCGAGCACGCCGAGATCCATCGGCGACAGTGCGTGGTTGTCGACCTCGTCCGTGGTCACGGCGTACAACACATCGCCGTCGGCTTCCGTGGCAAAGGGTTGGATGCCCCGGTTCATCGAGCCATGCACCTGGACGGCGAGCCGTTGAAGCGCCCAGAACGGCAGCTTCTGGTTCGTGACCACCAGGGTCAACGTCGTATTCCCGGTCGGGCCCGAGGGCGGGCTGTCGGCGTCGCCGCCGATGGGCGCAAACGCCTTGAACTTGTCCTTGATGGTCGGGCATGGATTCGTTCGCCCGTTTCGTTCGCAGCGCACGATTCGGCCGTCCCGATCCACGATGGTTCCCAACGCGTTGACCACGGTGAATACACCGACTTTGGTTGGTCCGATGGTGCGGAAAGCGCCGCCCTGTCCTGAGTGAGGCCACTTCGCGAACTTGTCGGCACTCTCGCCACGAACGTAGTAATAGCCCTGCATCGCCGATCGTCCCGCGCCTCGCGCGCCGAGCGGGAACCAACCTTCCGCTGCAGATTTCAACGCCGCCTTCCCGAGGCGGTCGTCTGGCGTCACCCGGCTGAACCGGCGGCCGCCAACATCGAAGATGATCGCGCCCACAACACCCGCAATGAAGTCGGGGTCTCCCTGTTCCGCCTCGAGATCCTTGATGCCGTTCGCCACGCCCGTAGCTGCCGACAGCCCGTACCAGGACCCGCCGGAAAACACGACCGCTTGCACCAGTTTGGCGTCGCGGGCGTTCATCAGAACCGCTGCGTTCACATCTCCCGGCGCGCCGCCCCGGACATCCACGGCGCCCTTCACCGAGTCGGGGAAATAGAAGACGGTCGTGCCGGTCGGGCCCTCGTCGTATTCCGCGATGCCGACCTTCATGCCCGGGAAGTCGAATTCGATCTTGCTGCCCTCCGCAGTCGTACTCGGCACCGGATCGGCGGCTGCCTCGCCCAGTGCGATGCTGGTCGCGATGAGACCGAAGATCAAGCAGCCGACTTGAACTGCCCGACGACCACGTTCGGCATTCCAGACGTCCATCGTCAGTCCTTCATTGGTTCGTGGTTCGTGGTTCGTGTAGCCAGCCCGATGGGTGATGGGTCAGACACCAGTCCGATCGCGAGGCTACGCAGAAGCTGCGTGCCGAGCGCAAGAAACGTCAGCGGCAGCACGATGGCCTGAAGCAGGAACACGACCGCCAGCGTGACCAGCGGTTCGGCTGCGTTCTCGACGATGGCGCGAATCCGTTCGACGCGCTCGCGCACGTCGATCTCCGCCTTCGCCGATTCCCACCAGCGTGCGATCCGTTCGCCGATGCCGGACGCTTCGGCCTGCGTCGCGGGTTCCGCGACGGCTTGTGCCGCGTCGGTGGTGAGTTGCAACTGTGCTTTCGCGGCTTCGAATTCCGGCGTCAGCAGGGTGCGGTCGACCAGCGCGGTCGCGAGTGCGAAGCCCGGCACCAGAAAGCGCAACGCGAGCGCGAATGTCAGTGCGCGTGCGGCGAGCGGTTGCCACATCGCCGCTCGCGGCCAGAACTGCGCGACCAGCCAGAGACTCGCCGCGGCGCTCAGCACCAGGTTCAGCAGCAGGCTGTCCGACAACTGCAGCGCGAATTTCTGGATGCCGAGCGCGGTCAGCGCGGTGAACGCCAGCGTCGAGAATTGTTCGAGCAGATCGTTCAGCGGATCGAGCAATTCGCCCGGGCTGACGGTGAGGCCGATGCCGGCCGGCGACACCGACACGTCGGCGTCCTGCACCAGCGAGATCGCGCCGTTCAAGGACCGCGCGACCGCGAAGGTGGCGAAGCTGCGCTTGAAGGCGCCATCGAGTTCACGCGAGGCGACACGATCGAGCACGCCGATCCAGGCCAGCGCCACGGCGACGATCAAGGCAAAGGCCGCGATACGTGCGCGCATCAGCGGCGCCGCTTCGCGCCGGCTTTCTTCGCAGGTGCCGCCTTTTTCCTCACGGCCGCGGCCTTCCTGGCCGGAGCGGCGGTACGCTTCGGGGTAGCCGCGGCCTTCTTCGCGGGCTTCGTGCGCGATGCGACTTTCTTTGCGGGTGCGGTTTTCGCGCGTTTCGGTTTCGCGGCCTTCGCGGCGCGTGCGGCGTCGACGGCCTTCTTCGCCCATTCGACGAAACGTTCGCTGCGCGCGATCACCATCGTCGGCACGCTGAAATAGGCCATCGCCGGCTTGTCCGGAATCGGCTGGAAGGCAACCGATCCGGCGCGCTTGAAGTCGTCGCGGTTGCCGTCGCCGATGCGCAGATAGACACGGTCGTCGTCGACGACCCCGAAGAACACGCCGCTGCTGTAAAGGCCGGCGCCGCCGAACATGCGCCGGATCGCGAGTTCCGGCAGGGCCGCGAGTTGCGCGGCGATCTGTTCCAGCAATCCCGGCGAAATCGGCATGGCGTGCTCCGCAGGCGGTGGCTTGGCGCCGATCCTTCCCGGTTCGCGCGGCGCACGCAAGCACTGCCGCTAGAATCGCGCCCTCACATCAGGAACGGGATCGCGATGAACAAGCTTGCAGGTGCCGGCGGCACGCCGGGCGGCATCCCGATGTTTCTGGCCGGATTCGTGATGGCGGTGGCAGGCGGCTACCTGCTGACCAGCCAGGTCACGGTAAGCACCGGATTCTGGTCCTTCTTCGGCCAGCACACCTTCGGGCTGTCGCTGCTGCCCTTCATCGTCGGCGTGCTGATGCTGTTCATGGACGGACGCTCGAAGATCGGCTGGCTGCTGCTGCTCGGCGGCGTGGTCATCATCCTGGCCGGCATCCTGATGAACCTGCGCATCTATTTCGAGCCGACCAGCCTGTTCAACACCCTGGCGATGCTGGTGTTGTTGTTCGGCGGGCTGGGCCTGATCGCGCGCGCCCTCAAATCCGGCTGATATCGCAACAGACCGTTTCGGCGTAGCATTCCGGCCTACAACTTGCATCGGTTTTCGCGATGGCGAATGCACGGACCCGCTACGACACGATCCTCGACTACATGGTGCGTCGGCACGAGGCCGTGGCCGGCATGTTGTACGGCAAGCCTGCGGCCCTGCTGCACGGCGAGGCGTTCATGGCCTACCACTTCGACGGCATGGCCTTTCGCCTGCAAGGTCGGGCGCGACTCAAGGCGAGCACGCTGGCCGGCGCGAAGTACTGGGATCCGAGAAGCGGCGACACGCCGAGCATGAACTGGATCAGCGTGCCGACCGCGCATTTCCTGCGCTGGGACGGCTTCGCCATCGACGCCATGCACCAGATCAAGGACGGCCTCGGCAAGCGCCCGACGGCGGCGCCCATCGTCGGACCGCCGCCGGCGCCGCCTGCGTCGTTGCGCTGGGCCGAAAACATCCAGAACCTGCTCGCCAAGATCCAGACCCTGCAACTCGCCCCGCAGGAAGCCAGGCCCGAGAAGCCGAAGAGCCGGTTCGGGTAGCCAGACCCGCGCTTCGTGGGAGCGGGCTCCGTCCCGCGATGCGTCGCCGCACTCCGCTTCCCGTCGCGCCTCAATCCCCCAGCGCCGCCAATTCCTTCTTCGCCGCATCGAAGAATTCGCGCTCCTTCTTGCGGTAGTAGGCCGGTGCGGTCTTCTCGCGCTTGAGGATGCCTTCGTAAGCGGTTCGTGCTTCGCGGACGCGGCCGAGCTTGGCGAGCAGGCGGGCGTACCGGATGCGCGCCTCTTCGCCCGGGAACGAGAGTTCGAGCACCCGGTACTCGTCCAGCGCCTTGTCGGATTCGCCAAGCGCTTCGAGCGTGGTCGCGTACAGCAGATGACCGTCGTTCGAGCGGTAGTCCGGGTGCTTCGCGATCAGGTGTTCGAGCGTGGCACGGGTCTGTTCGAACAGACCGAGCCCGGCTTCGGCACGGGCGCGGCCGAGCAGGAAGTTCGGATCATCGGCATACGGACCGCTGAGGCAGCGTTCGTACAACACGCGCGCGTTCTGCCAGTCGCCGAGTTGCAGGCATTCCTCGGCGAGGCGGACGCGGTTCTGCACCGTATCCGCGATGTCGAGTTGCGCCGTGATTTCGCGCTTGCGCTTCTCCGGATCGATCGTGCGCGCGACGTTCGCGACCACGCGCTTCGCGGTCCGGCTGTTGCGCAACTCGGGCAGGATCTCGACCAGGAAATAGGCGAGGCAGCCCAGCAACGAACCGATCAGGATGATGATCGGCCAGTACTGCACGCGCCCGGTGCGGACCGCGTGCACGATGCACGCGATCTGCAGGATGGCCGAGAGGATGACGAAGGGCATCGGCTCAGTTCGCGCGTTCTTTCGACGATGCTTCTCGCGCCAGCCGGAACTCGCTGCCTTCGGTCCATGCCGGCCAGACACCGGGTTCGGCCAGGCGCTTGCCGGCTTCGAAGTAGATGTTCAGGTCGTCGATGACGCCGGCGTAATCCCAGTTCGCGTCGAATTCGTCCGCAGGCTTGTGGTAGCGGTTCGCGGTGTAGTCGTCCGACCACTGTTGTCCGTACGCGGCGCCCTTGTCCGCGTGCGTCAAGCCGGCGCGGGCATACAAGGCCGGCACGCCCTGCTTGGCGAAATTGAAGTGATCGGAGCGGAAGAAGAAGCCCTTCTCGGGTGCGGCTTCCGGCTCCATCGTGCGGCCTTGAGCCGTCAGCAGTTGCAGCAGCATCAGTTCCAGATCGCTGGACTGGCCCTGGCCGATCACGCCCATGTCGAGGTTGCGGCCGCGGATCGGCAGCGCATCCATGTTGATCACCGCAGCCATCTTCGCCAGAGACAGCGGCGGATGCGCGGCGAAATACTTCGATCCGAGCAGGCCGGATTCTTCCAGCGTCGGCAGCATGATCACGATGGAACGCTTCGGTTTCGGATCCATCGCCGCGAAGGCGTGGGCGATCTCGAGCGCGCCGGCGACGCCGGTGGCATTGTCGATGGCGCCGTTGAAGATGTGGTCTTCGCCTGCGGAAGCGGCATCGTTGACGCCGAGATGATCCCAGTGGCCCATGTACAGCACCGACTCTTCGGGCTTCTCGGTTCCGGGGAGGATGGCGACGGCGTTGTGCGAGAACTTGTTCTCCATCGTCAGCTTGATCGAGGCGTTCGCTTTCGCGTTCAGCGGCATCGCCTTGAAGCCCTGCGAATCGGCGTCGAGCATCAGCTTCTCGAAGTCCTTGCCGTCGGCCGCGAACAGCGCCTTGGCGGCATCGAGCGTGATCCAGCCCTGCGCGTCGATGCGTTTTTCGGGGTCTTCCGACAGCGGCAGGTCATGCGCCGGGCCGGTCCACGAGTTCACGACCACGTCCCAGCCGTAGGCGGCCGGTTCGGTGTTGTGCACGATCAGCGCGGCCTTGGCGCCCTGACGCGCCGCCTCTTCGAACTTGTAGGTCCAGCGGCCGTAGTACGTCATGGCGCGGCCCTTGAACAGGGACTCGTCCTTGCGCAGGAAGCCCGGGTCGTTGATCAGCATGACCACGGTCTTGCCCTTCACGTCGAGGCCGGCGTAATCGTTCCAGTTCTGCTCCGGCGCATTCACGCCGTAACCGACGAAGACGACGTCGCTGTCCTTCAGGTCGATCTGCGGCTTCTCGGCGCGCGAACCGATGACCATGTCCTTGCCGAGCACGAGTGTCTGCGCCTGGCCGGCGACGGTGAAGGTCAGCGTCGTGGCCGGGTCGACCTTGGTCTCGACCATCGGCACCCGCTGGAAGTACGAAGCGCCGTCGCAAGGGAACGACGCGCATGGCTTGCCGTCGGCCACGGCCGGCAGAAAACCGATGCGGCGGAACTCGTTCTCGAAGTAGTTCAGGGTCAGGCGTTCGCCGAGCGAGCCCGGGCCGCGGCCTTCGTATTCGTCGGATGAAATCGTCTGGATGTGTTTCGCGAAATCGTTCGCGTCGATCGCGGCGCTCATCGTCGCCTTGGCCGGATCGGCCTTCAGTTCGACGTAGGCGGGCTGGCTCGGCGCGGCCGGTGCGGCCGCTTCCGGTGGCGGGGCATCGCTGCCGCAGGCGGACAGGATCAGTGCAGCAGGAATCAGGAGGCGACGCATCAATGGCTCCAGTCAAACGGACGCCGATTCTAGCCGCGCGTCCGCTGCCTTCCCGTTAAGCCGAAGGACTTCAATTCGCCGCGTACACGCTTCGCCACAGGGCGGCGAGGGCGGCGGCGGTGTCGCGGGGGCGTTCCATGACCGGCATGTGGCCGCAGTCGTCGAGGAGAACGACGCGTTCGTTCGGCAGGCCGGCTTCGAACGTCCTGACCGAACTCACGTCGAGCACCTGATCGTCGCGACACCAGAGCACGAGGCTCGGCATGTCCAGCATGGGCAGCACTTCGACGAGACCGTAGCGCTGATCCTGCGCCTTGAGTGCGGACATCGCCGTGTTCCAGTCGTCGGCACGCGGAATCACGCGGTCGGCATAGGCATCGCGAACCGGGCCGGGCAGGAAGGGACGATGCTTGAAGACCTTGTCGAGGAAGGCGTCGAACTGTTCGCGGGTCGTGACCTTGTACGGGTTGTCGCCGCGTTCGAGGGTGCGGATGAAATCGTTCGCGTCGAAGGGCACGCCCGCGGCGTCGACAAAGGCGAGGGTGCGAACGCGATCCGGGTGCGCGGCGGCATAGCGTCCGGCGACGTAACCGCCCATCGAGTGGCCGGCGAGATCGATGCGGTCCACGTTCAGCGCATCAAGCCATTGCGTCAGCCGATCCGCTTGCGTTGCGGCACGGAAATCGCGATCCGCCGGCGTCGGGCTGCCGCCGAAGCCAGGCAGGTCGGGAATCAGGTAACGCCGCGTCTCCGGCAGATGCGGCAGGACGTCGAGCCAGTTGCTCGAATCGCCCTGCAGGCCATGCAGCAGCACGACGACGTCGCCATCGACCGGGCCGCGTTCCAGGTACCGCCAGTGCTGGCCGTCGACGTCGACGGATTTCTCGGCGACGCCCGCGAACCAGTGCTTGCGCGCGAGTTCGGCGTCGAGCACTTTGTCGGGTGCAATAAACACCGCTGCCGCGCCCAGCAATACGGTTGCCGCGCCGATCAGCAGCAGCCAGGCGAATGATCGGCGCAGCAGGCGGGCCATGGCTCAGGGCTTGTAGCCCAGGGTCGTATCGACCGAATTTTGCGCGATCGGATGCAGGCCGGCGCGCGCCGTCCTGTAGACCTCGATGGCCCAGGCCTTGTTTTCCGGCGTCTTCGCCAGTTCCGACCACAGCGGCATCATCAGCTTGCGGCGGCCGATCTCGATCAGGTGCGCGCGCAATGCATCGCGCATCGGCGTGTAGCCGGCGCGGATGCCGGCGAGGAACCAGCGCATCGCGATCTCGCGGTTCCGGCGTTGGGTGAGGCCATAGGCCGCATCGAGGGCGGCCATCTGCGCGGCATTTGCCTTCTCCGAGTAGCCGTTGAGGAAGTGCACCCATTCGGCCGTGACCCAGGTCCTGGCATTCAATGCGGCGGCGTCCTTCTTGCCGGCGATGAAGTCGGCGAGCGCGCCGTCGATGGCTTCCAGTTTCGCGGAATGCGCGAGCAGGGCCGACTTCGGAACGCCCGCCTGATACAGCCAGCCGTCGAGATCGGCGCGGCGGATCGGCGCGTCCTTCGCATCGAGCAGACGGGTACCGAAGAAATCGAGGAACTGCTCGGTCGAGACCGACTGGAAAGCGTGTTCGTCGAACCACGCGCGCACGACGGCATCGAACTTGTCGCGGCCGAAGCGTTGTTCCAGCGTGCGCAACATCCATTCGCCCTTCTGGTAGGGCACGCCGCTGAAGGCTTCATCCGGGTCGCGGCCGGCGAGATCGAGCACGAGGTGCTGGTCCTTCTCCGGCAGTTCCTTCATCTCGGCGAGCAGTTCCTGCTGGCCGACGACCTGGTCCATCTGCGCCTGGTCGACGCCGAACACGGCTTCGACGATGCGGTTCTCGACGTAGCTGGTGAAACTCTCGTTGAGCCACAGGTCGCGCCAGGTCGCATTGGTCGCCAGGTTGCCGGACCAGGAATGCGCGAGTTCATGCGCGACCACGTTGACCAGCGATTTGTCGCCGGCGATCAAGGTCGGCGTCAGGAACGACAGGCGCGGATTCTCCATGCCGCCGAAGGGGAACGAGGGCGGCAGCACCAGCATGTCGTAACGACCCCAGCGATAGGGGCCGTAGAGTTTCTCGGCGGCGGCGATCATCGCCTCGATGTCCTCGAATTCCTTCGCGACCGCATCGAGACGGCCCGGCTCGGTCCAGACATACGAACGCGGGCCGACCTGCTTCGATGCGATGTCGCCGGCGGCGATCGCGAGCAGGTAGGACGGAATCGGCTGCGGCATGTTGAAGCGGAAGCCCGACTTGCCGTCGCTGCCCGGCTCGTTGTCGGCGCTCATCACGACACGGATGCCGTCCGGTGCGGTGATGCGCGCGCGATAGGTGAAGCGCACGGTCGGCGTGTCCTGCAGCGGCGCGAAGCTGCGCGCGTGGATCGCCTGGGCCTGCGAGAACATGAAGGGCTTCTGCTTGCCCAGCGTCTGCGCCGGTTCCAGCCATTGCAGGCCGGAGGCTTCCGGCGCGGTGTGGTAGTAGACGCGAACTTTCGGCGCGGCGTCCTTCAGGCGGATCGTCAGGTGCGATCCGAACTTGGCGTCGCGCTTCGCGAGCGAAAACGATGCGTTCGACCACGAACCATCGGCACGCTGCGCGCTGACGCGTTCGATCGTCAGGTCCCGCGTGTCGAGGTCGAGCCGCTTCGCATCCGGCTTCTTCCAGTCGAGGCCGAGTTCGGCGAAACCGCCGAGCCGCTTCTTCTCGAACGAGATGTCGAGGTCGAGATAGACGTGCTTGACCCGAACCTCGTCGAGCCGCGCATACGAATGCTCGTCGCGCGCGTTCTCCGCCTGCGCAGACGCAATCGGCCCCACCGCCGCAAGCATGGCCACCAGGCCGACAAACAGATTCCGCATGATCCGCCTCCACAAAGAGGCGGTGAGTTTAGCGCGGCGGGCTCAGCGCGTTGTCACGGCGGGTCACGCCCGAAAACCGCTGTGGATCGCGACGATGCCGGCGCTGAGGTTGCGGTAGTCGCAGCGGTCGAGGCCGGCGTCCTGCATCATGGTCTTGAGGGTTTCCTGGTTCGGGTGCTTGCGGATCGACTCGGCCAGGTACTGGTAGCTGTCGGCGTCGTTCGCGAACAGCTTGCCGAGGCGGGGCAGGACTTCGAACGAGTGGATGTCGTAGAGCGGGCGCAGCAGCGGTTCGGCGACTTCGGAGAATTCGAGCACCATGGCCTTGCCGCCGGGCTTGAGCACGCGGCGCATCTCGCGCAGCGCCGCGGCCTTGTCGGTGACGTTGCGCAGGCCGAAGGCGATGGTCACGGCGTCGAAATGGCCGTCCGGAAACGGCAGGGCTTCGGCGTTCAGGCGCACGTAGCGCAGGTTGCCGACGAGGCCGCGGTCGGTCAGTCGATCACGGCCGACGCCGAGCATTTCGGCATTGATGTCGCCAAGCACGATCTCGCCCTCGTGGCCGACGCGATCCGCGAGCAGGGCGGCGATGTCGCCGGTGCCGCCGGCCAGGTCAAGCACGCGCGCGCCGCGCTTCACGCCGCTGGTCGCGACGAAATGGCGCTTCCACAGGCGATGGATGCCGAACGACATCAGGTCGTTCATCAGGTCGTATTTCGACGCGACCGACGTGAACACCTTTCCGACGAGCTTCTGTTTCTCGTTCCAGTCGACGTTGCGGTAGCCGAAATCGATCTTCTTCTGTGCGTCAGTCACGGATTCACCTCGACGCCCATTCTAGCGGGCCAGAACGTAGGTCGGCTCAAGCGCAGCGGAGCCGACATTCATCGCCTGCGATCGGGGAGGAAGCGGATCAGCAACTCGTTGAGCAGACGGCGCCCATCGGCCGTCGGCTGGATTCGCGCGGGATCATCCACGAGCAGCCCGTCGCCTGCAGCCCGCATGACGATCGCCGTGACCGAGGCAGGATCGAGCCCGGTGCGCTGCACGAACATTTCCGCACCGACGCCCTCGACCAGACGCAGCGCATTCATCATGAATTCGAAGCCGAGCTCGCGTTCGGGAATCGGCGCCAACGTCGCGAGACGATCCGGCAACGCGGCCTTGGCGAGATAACTCTTCGGCGTCTTCAGTTTCGCGGTGCGCACGATGCGGCTGCCGTCGCTGAGCTTGCCATGCGCGCCGGCACCGATGCCGAGGTAGTCGCCGAACTGCCAATAATTCAGGTTGTGGCGGCAACGGTGCTTCGGCTGCGCGTAGGCGGATGTCTCATATTGCGGGAAACCCGCTTCGGCCAATCGCGCCTGGCAGGCGTCCTGCATGTCCCAGCCCAGTTCGTCGTCCGGCAGCGGCGGCGGCTTTGCGGCGAACGCCGTGTTCGGTTCCAGCGTGAGCTGATAATGCGACAGATGCGTCGGCCGCAGCGCGATGGCGCGCTCGACATCGGCGACTGCGCCGGCCAGTGTCTGTTCGGGCAAGGCGTACATCAGGTCGAGGTTGATCTCGCCGACGCCGGCATCCTGCGCTTCCTTGACCGCGCGTTCCGCCTCGTCCGCGCCATGGATGCGACCGAGACGCGCCAGCTTGTCGTCGTCGAAACTCTGCACGCCGAAACTGATGCGGTTCACGCCCGCCTTGACGTAGCCTTCGAAGCGGCCGTGTTCGACGGTGCCGGGATTGGTCTCCATCGTGACTTCGGCGTCGTCGATGAAACGCAGACGCGCGCGGCAGCCGTCGAGGATCCGGGCGATCAGGTCGGGCGCGAACAGGCTGGGCGTGCCGCCGCCGAAGAACACCGACACGATCGGGCGATCGCGCGCGAATTCGAACTGCGCGAGATCGGCATCGAGATCGGCGAGCAGCGCGTCGACATAGGCGCGATGCTGTTCCGGACCGCGTTGCTCGTGCGAGTTGAAGTCGCAGTACGGACATTTGCGCACGCACCACGGGATGTGGATATAGAGCGCGAGTGGTGGCGTGATCAACACTTACCCCCTCCCGGCCTCCCCCTTGCTGCGCAAAGGGGAGGAGAAGAGCGGCCAGCGCGCGCGCAACGCGGCAAGCGCCTGAGCGCGATGGCTGATGCGGTGCCAGTGGTCCGAAGGCAGTTCGGCCGAACTCGCTGCCAGTTCGGGCAGGAAGAATATGGGCTGATAGCCGAAACCGTTGCTGCCGCGCGGTCGGTCGAGGATGCGGCCTTCGATGATTCCCTCGGCGATGACCGGCTGCGGGTCGGCCGCGTGGCGCATCAGCACGACGACGCTGTAGAAGCGCGCACTGCGCCGTTCGTCCGGCACGTCGCGCAGTTCATCGAGCACCTTGGCGATATTGCGCGCGGCGTCGCCATGCACGCCGGCGTAATGCGCGGAGATCAGGCCCGGCGCGCCATTCAACGCATCGACGATCAGGCCGGAGTCGTCGGCCAGTGCCGGCAAGCCGCTCGATGCGCAGGCCTGGCGTGCCTTGATGATCGCGTTCTCGACGAAAGTGGTGCCGGTCTCGTCGGCTTCGGGAATGCCGAGTTCGCCCTGCGCGACCAGTTCGACCGCCATGTCCGCGAGCACGTGGCGGATCTCGGCGAGCTTGCCCGGGTTGCCGGTGGCGACGACGAC
>JBGASK010000017.1:0-22308 GCA_044229785.1 Ahniellaceae bacterium | reverse complement strand
GTGGCGACGACGACGCGCATGGCTCAGCGTGCCAGCGCCTCGCGCTGGTGCGCGTGCAGCTCGCCGATGCCCTTGGCGGCGAGCGCCAGCAGCGCATCGAGTTCGTCGCGACGGAAGGCATGGCCTTCGGCCGTGCCCTGCAGTTCGATGAAACCGAGGGCGTCGTTCATCACCACGTTCATGTCGGTTTCGCAGTTTGAATCCTCGGCGTAGTCGAGGTCGAGCACCGGCGCGCCCTTGTAGATGCCGACCGAGATCGTGGCGATCTGGCCGTGGATCGGGTCGGTCTTGATCAGGCCCTTTTTCATCGTGGTGCGTACCGCGTCGACCAGCGCGACATAGGCGCCGGTGATCGCCGCGGTGCGCGTGCCGCCGTCGGCCTGGAGCACGTCGCAGTCGAGCGTGATCGTGCGTTCGCCGAGCGCCTGGCGGTTCACGACCGCACGCAGGCTGCGGCCGATCAGACGCTGGATCTCCAGCGTGCGCCCGCCCTGCTTGCCGCTGGCGGCTTCGCGGTTCGAGCGCGAATTCGTCGCGCGCGGCAACATGCCGTATTCGGCCGTGATCCAGCCTTCGCCCTTGCCGCGCAGGAAGCCCGGGACCTTCTCCTCGACGCTGGCGGTGCAGAGCACCTTGGTGTCGCCGAAGCTGACCAGCACAGACCCTTCGGCATGGCGCGTGTAGTGGCGCTCGATCGCGACCGGGCGCAGGGCGTCGACGGTGCGGCCGCTGGGACGGATGACGGTGCTCATGGGCGCGGATCGCTTGGGAAAAATGGGCGCGGAGCGTAACATGGCCGCCCTTTCGCGAAGGACATCCCGATGATCCGCAGCATGACCGCCTACGCCAGCGCCGAAGGCCCGAGTGCGCGCGGGCGCCTCGTGTTCGAACTGCGCTCGGTCAACCATCGGTTCCTCGAGATCGGATTCCGTTTGCCGGAAGAGTTCCGCGCGCTGGAACCCAAGCTGCGCGAGCGCATCGAAAAACGCGTCTCGCGCGGCAAGGTCGATGTCGCCTTGCGCTTTCGCGCGGTGCCCAGCGCCGATGCGCTCAGCCTGAACCAGACCCTGGTCGACAACCTGCGTCATCTCGAGCAGCGTCTGCTGCTTGCGTTTCCGGAATCGCGGCCGCCGTCGCGCATGGAAGTGCTGGCGTTCCCGGGCGTGATCAACGAGCCCGAGATCGACAACGCCGCGTTGAGCGCCGAAGCGATATCGCTGTTCGAGCGCGCGCTCGACGATTTCGTCGCCACCCGCACGCGCGAAGGCGAGCGCCTCAAGACGACCTTGGTAGAGCGTCTCGACGGCATCGCCGCCATCGTCGCCCTGGTGCGGCAGTGGCTGCCGGACATCCGCGCCGGGCTGCGCCAGAAGTTCGAAGCGCGCATCGCCGAGCTGAAGCAGCCGCTCGACCCGGGGCGACTGGAACAGGAGCTGGTGCTGGCCTTCCACAAGCTCGATGTGGACGAGGAGATCGATCGCCTCAACGCGCACATCGCCGAAGTGCGCAGCCGGCTCGACACGCCGGAGCCGATCGGTCGTCGCCTCGATTTCCTGATGCAGGAATTCAACCGCGAATCGAATACGCTGGGTTCGAAATCGATCGATACCCGCACCACCCAGGCCTCGGTCGAGCTGAAAGTGCTGATCGAACAACTGCGCGAGCAGGCGCAGAACATCGAATAAGGAAGGAGCGCACATGCCCGGTTCCCTGTTCATCGTCGCGGCCCCGTCCGGTTCCGGCAAATCGACGCTGGTGAACGCGCTGCTGGCGCGCGAGCCGGACATCTGCCTGTCGATCTCCTACACCTCGCGCGGACCGCGCCCGGGCGAGGAAGACGGCAAGCACTATCACTTCGTCACCCGCGAGAAATTCGAGGAAATGGCCAGCGAAGGCGATTTCTTCGAATACGCCATCGTGCATGGCGACTTGAAAGGCACGGCGCGGCAATCGGTCGAGCCCTTGCTCGCGGCCGGCAAGGACGTGCTGCTCGAAATCGACTATCAGGGCGCCCAGCGGGTGCGGGCGCAGGTGCCTTCGGCGGTCAGCATCTTCATCCTGCCGCCGTCGCGTCCGGAGCTGGAGCGGCGCCTCCGCACCCGCGCCAAGGACACCGAGGCCACCATCCTTCGCCGGCTCGCCGATTCGCGCAAGGAAATCGCGCACGCCTGGGAGTTCGATTACGTCGTCGTCAACGAGGACTTCGAGGTCGCGCTTGGGCAGATCAGCACCATCGTGCGCGCCACGCGGTTGCACCGCCGGGTTCAGCAGCAGCGCCTGAAAGGCTTGGTCGACAGCCTGCTGGCCTGAACGTCGGCCATGCAAATCAACGGGTTGGCGGACTGGGGCGGTGTGGAACATTGCCCGGTCGGCGCCACGCTGCTAGCCTGCGCGGCCGTTTTTCCCGTATCCCGCGATTTTTCAGGAGTGGCCCATGGCCCGTATCACCGTCGAAGACTGCCTCGAAGTGGTCGACAACCGTTTCGAACTCGTGCTGATGGCGACCAAGCGCGCGCGTCAGATCGCCAAGGGAGCGGACCCGCTGATCGTCTCCGAGAACGACAAGCCGACGGTGCTGGCGCTGCGTGAAATCGCCGGTCGTCACATCAATCAGGACATGCTGGCCGAGATCGAGCGTCAGGAACGCGAACGCGCCGAACGCGAAGCGCTGGAATGGGCCGCGCAGGAAGTGGCCGACGACGATCTGGCCAAGGGCGGCGACGATCTCTGATCGTCGTCCTCGCGAAGTTCTGCAACACTCGGGCTCCCAGTTCATGCATTGAGGAGCCGAACCCGTGACCGAGGCGACCGTCCGCGAACGTGCAGACGCGACCGCCGGCCTCGC
The DNA here is from genome assembly GCA_044229785.1 of Ahniellaceae bacterium. GTDB lineage: Bacteria > Pseudomonadota > Gammaproteobacteria > Xanthomonadales > Ahniellaceae > JADKHK01. Next base: position 19,463 of record JBGASK010000017.1, on the reverse strand, counting down.
GGGCCATTGGCTGGCGCTCGACCAGAAACTGGCCGAATACCTCGGCCCCGAAGCGCGCTCCAAGGTCGAGCGCGCTTTTCGTTTGGGCGCCGAAGCGCACCATGGGCAGGCGCGCAAGTCGGGCGAACCCTACATCACGCATCCGCTGGCGGTGGCCGGCATCCTGGCCGACATGCGTCTTGATGCCGATGGCCTCTGCGCCGCCATCCTGCACGACACGCTGGAAGACACGCCGGTCTCGCATGCCGAGCTCGCAGAGCAGTTCGGTGCCGACGTGGCCGAGCTGGTCGATGGCGTCACCAAACTCGACAAGGTCAAGTTCCGCAGTCGCCAGGAAGCGAACGCGGAAAGCTTCCGCAAGATGATGCTGGCGATGGCGCGCGACCTGCGCGTCATCCTGATCAAGCTCGCCGACCGCCTGCACAACATGCGCACGCTGGACGCGATGAGCGACGAATCGCGCCGCCGCATCGCGCTGGAAACGCTGGAGATCTACGCCCCGATCGCGCAACGCCTCGGCATGAACGCGATCAAGGCGGAACTGCAGCGCTACGGCTTCGCCGCCTATCATCCGCTGCGCCATCGCGTGCTCGAAGATCGCCTGCGCCAGCTCTACGGCAATCGCCGCGAGGGCGTCGAGAAGATCCAGCACACCATCGCCGCCAAGCTCGACCACGAAGGCATTCCGGCGCGGCTGGTGTCGCGGGTGAAATCGCCGTACTCGATCTACACCAAGATGAAGTCCGAGCACAAAACTCTGGCCCAGGTGCTCGACGTGTACGGCGTGCGCGTGGTCGTGCGCGAGACCATGCAGTGCTACATGGCGCTCGGCGCCGTGCACGGCCTGTTCAAGCCGGTCGACGGCCGCTTCCGCGACTTCATCGCGATGCCGAAGGCGAACGGCTACCAGAGCCTGCACACGGTGCTGTTCGGCCCGGGCGGCACGCCGATCGAAGTGCAGATCCGCACCGAGGACATGGACCTGCTCGCCGAACGCGGCATCGCCGCGCACTGGGCGTACAAGAGCGAAGGCTCGGCCGGCAACAACGCGCAGTCGCGGGCGCGCGAATGGGTGGCCGGACTGGTCGACGCGCAGGCGCGTGCCGACTCTTCCATCGAGTTCGTCGAACACGTCAAGGTCGACCTGTTCCCGGACGAGGTCTATCTGTTCACGCCCAAGGGCGACATCCTGGCCCTGCCGCGCAACGCGACGGCGCTCGACTTCGCCTACGCCGTACACACCCATGTCGGCGACCACGCGGTGGCGGCGCGCGTCGACAAGAAGCTGGTGCCGTTGCGCACGCGGCTGTCGAGCGGACAGTCGGTCGAAGTGATCACCGCCGCGAGCGCGCAGCCGCAGATCGGCTGGCTCGAATTCGTCGTGAGTTCCAAGGCGCGTACCGCGATTCGCCACGCGCTGAAGCAGATCCAGCACGAGGAATCGATCGAGATCGGCCATCGTCTGCTCGACCGTGCGCTCGAAGGTCTGGGCACCTCGATCGAGCAGATTCCGGCGCCGATGCTCGACGCCTTCCTGCAGGAACATCGCTTGCGTCGTCTCGAGGACCTGCTCGCCGAAATCGCGCTCGGCAATCGCATGCCGCAGCAAGTCGCGCATGCGCTGGCGCGGAATGCCGCGACATTGGCGCTCGGCTCGATGCCGCGTGGCCAGGACAACATCCTGATCTCCGGCGCCGAACGTGGCGTCGTGTCGTTCGGCAATTGCTGCCACCCGCTGCCGGGAGACGACATCGTCGGCTACCTGTCGGCCGGCAAGGGCATCGTCGTTCACCAGGCCGAATGCCCGAACATCCCGGAGTTCCGCAAGAACCCGGACCGTTTCGTCGGCATCGCCTGGGATCGCGAGATCAGCGGCGACTTCAAGGTCGCGCTCAAGGTCGTCGTCGACAACAAGCCGGGCGTGCTCGCCACCGTGGCTGCGGCGATCGCCGAGTGCCAGTCGAACATCGACACCGTCGAATACCAGGAGCGCGACCTGCGCACCGCCGCGATGCTGTTCGTCATCGAGGTCAAGCACCGCAAGCATCTGGCCGAGGTGCTGCGACGCCTGCGGCGCCTGCCGGTAGTGCACGCGGTCAGTCGTTACATCGGCTGATCGGCTAGCATCGGCGTCTTTGAATCGACTCGCACCGGACCGGGAGCTGATCATGCGCGACATCATTCACACCGACGCTGCGCCGACGGCCATCGGCACTTATTCGCAGGCCGTGAAATGCGGGCAGACGGTGTATCTCTCGGGCCAGATTCCGCTCGATCCGGCGACGGGCCAGATGGTCGAAGGCGCGATCGAGGTTCACATCCGCCGCGTGTTCGACAACCTGCGAGCGCTCTGCGTCGCAGCCGGCGGCGATCTGAAGCACATCGCCAAGCTCAACGTGTTCCTCACCGATCTGTCGAACTTCGGCGAAGTGAATCGCATCATGGCCGAGTATTTCCAGGCGCCGTATCCGGCGCGCGCGGCGATCGGCGTCGCGGCGCTGCCGCGCGGCGCGCAGGTCGAGATCGACGCCGTCGTCGTCCTGGACTGAGAGGCCGCATGAGCGACGCCGCATCGCGGCCGCTGGCGTCCCTGCGCGGCGTCGGTCCGGCGATCGCCGAGGCCTTGTCGCGGCTGTCGCTGCACACGCTGTCGGACCTGTGGTTCCATCTGCCGCTGCGCTACGAAGACCGCACGCGCATCACGCCGATCCGCGATCTGCGGCACGGCGACAGTGCCCAGGTCGAAGCCGTGGTCGATGCGGTCGAACGCGGCTTCCGCTTCCGGCCGATGTTGCGCGTCACCGTGTCCGACGACAGTCGCGCGACGCTGACCTTGCGGTTCTTCCATTTCTCGAAGGCGCAGGCCGAGGGGTTCGTGCCCGGCCTGCGCCTGCGCATCTATGGCGAGGCGCGCGAAGCGCCGGGCGGCTTCGAGATCGTGCATCCGCGCTATCAACGCGTGCAGCCGGATACGCCGCTCGATACCGCGCTCACCCCGGTCTATCCGGCCACCGAAGGCATCGGCCAGGCGACGTTGATCCGGCTCGCGAAGCTCGCGGTGGCCACCTTGCCGGACGACGCCGAACTCGACCTGCTGCCCGCGGCATTGCGGCGGATGGCGCATCTGCCAAGCCTTGGCGAGGCGTTGCGCATCGTGCATGCGCCGCCGAACGCGAGCGATGTCGCCGCGTTGCTGGCGCGTTCGCATCCTGCGCAACAGCGGCTGGCCTTCGACGAACTGCTCGCGCACCAGATCGGCATGCGCAAGCTGCGCCGGCATCTGCGAGCGATGCCTGCGCCGACGATCAGGCATGACAAGAAGCGACGTCGCTCTTTTCTCGATGCATTGCCATTCGCGTTGACCAAGGCGCAGAGCCGCGTGCTCGGCGATATCGACCGCGATCTCGCGGTCGGCAAGCCGATGCTGCGGCTGGTGCAGGGCGATGTCGGGTCCGGCAAGACCGTGGTTGCCGCGCTGGCGGCACTTGCCGCCGCCGATGCGCGCGTGCAGACCGCAGTGATGGCGCCGACCGAACTGCTGGCCGAGCAGCATCTGCGCAACTTCGAACGTTGGTGCGAACCGCTCGGCCTGCACGTGGTCTGGCTGGCCGGCAAGGTGACGGGCAAGGCGCGCACCAAGGCGCTGGCGGACATCGCCCAAGGTGCGGACATCGTGATCGGCACGCATGCGTTGATGCAGGAAGGCGTGGCGTTCGCGAATCTCGGCCTCGCCATCATCGACGAACAGCATCGCTTCGGCGTCCACCAGCGCCTCGCGTTGCGCAACAAGGGGCGCGACGGCGCACGCACGCCGCACCAGCTGGTGATGACGGCCACGCCGATCCCGCGCACGCTGGCGATGGCGGCGTATGCCGATCTCGATGTTTCGGTGATCGATGAACTGCCGCCCGGACGCACGCCGGTGCAGACCGTCGCGGTGTCGGACGCGCGCCGCGAAGAAATCGTCGAGCGCATTCGCGCGGCCTGCGCCGAAGGCCGGCAGGCGTACTGGGTCTGCCCCTTGATCGAGGAATCCGAGCAGCTCGAGGCCAAGGCCGCTCAGGCGACCTACGAGGACCTGCAACGCGCATTGCCCGACGTGCGCGTCGGCTTGCTGCATGGGCGCATGAAACCGCGCGACAAGCAGTCGGTGATGGATGCCTTCAAGGCCGGCGAACTCCGACTGCTGGTCGCGACGACGGTGATCGAGGTCGGGGTCGATGTGCCGAATGCGAGCCTGATGGTGATCGACAACGCCGAGCGCCTCGGCCTCGCGCAATTGCATCAATTGCGCGGGCGCGTCGGGCGCGGTGCGGCGGCGTCGAGTTGCGTGCTGGTCTGGCAGCCGCCACTCTCGGCCCTGGCGCGCGAACGCCTGGCGGTGATGCGCGAAACCAACGACGGTTTTCGCATCGCCGAGAAGGATCTGGAACTGCGCGGGCCGGGCGAGGTCGTGGGCACGCGCCAGACCGGCGAAATGAATTTCCGCGTCGCCGATCTGGTCCGTGACGCCGAGGTCATGCCGAAGGTGGCCGACGCCGCCGACTGGCTGCTCGAACATGATCCGCGTGCGGCCGACGCGCTGGTCGCGCGCTGGATCGGCCAGGCCGTGGAATACGCACAAGCATGAGGAACGCGCGATGCAACGATTGCTGATCGACACCGACCCGGGCGTGGACGACGCGCTTGCCTTACTGATGGCATATGCACATCCAGAGACCAAGGTCGAAGCGCTGACCATCACCGCCGGCAATGTCGGCATCGAACACACGCTGCGGAATGCGCTGAGCCTGGTCGAGCGGGTCGGTGCCGACACGCCGGTCTACGCCGGCGCGCGCGATCCGCTGGTGCGTCCGGCCGAAGACGCCGCCTTCGTGCATGGCAACGATGGCTTCGGCGATGTCGGTCTGCCGGCGCCGAAACGCGTCGCCGAAACCGAACACGCCGCCGCCGCGATGGTGCGTCTCGCGAAGCAGCATCCGGGCGAACTGACCTTCGTGATGCTCGGTCCGCTGACCAATCTTGCGCTCGCGCTGACGCTGGACCCGGACCTGCCGAAGCGGGTGCCGCGACTCGTCATCATGGGCGGCGCGGTGAACGGACGCGGCAACGTGTCCCGCGCCACCAGCGAATTCAACATCCACTTCGACCCCGAGGCGGCCGCCGTCGTCTTCGGTGCCTGGCCGGAGTTCGAACTGGTCGACTGGGAAGCGACGCTGGCGCATGGCATTCGGTTTGCCGATCTGGCCGGATGGCTGGCCGCGGACAACCCGCGTGCGCGCTTCTACGACGCGATCTCCCGCAAGACCCGCGAATGGATGCGGCGCACTCGCGACATCACCCATTGGCATGCCGCGGACGGCTTGGCGATGGCGGCCGTGCTCGATTCCGCCGCCGCGGAGCATTGGGAAACCTGCGCCGTGAAGATCGAGCTGGATGGGGTCCTGACGCGCGGCATGACCGTCGTCGATTGGGCGGGGTACCGGGGCTGGCGGGTGCAAAGCCGCATCCTGATGCGGTACCGGATCGACCGGTTCGCCGAAATGATCCGCGCCGCCCTGTCTTGAGCCTTGATTCGCAAGGGAATGAGCGCCGGCTGAAGTCCGAATGTTGCGCCGTCTTGCCAAGCGGGGTCGAGGTGGCTAGGATGCGCCTCTTTTTTACGGCCGGTTCCTTGCCATGAAAGCTGACATCCACCCGAAGTACAACGAAGTCGTGTTCCACGACGTCACGGCCGATTTCAAGTTCCTGACCCGCTCGACCATCACGAGCAAGGAAAAGACGACTTGGGAAGACGGCAAGGAATATCCGCTGGTGAAGCTGGAACTGTCGTCCGCTTCGCACCCGTTCTACACGGGCAAGCACAAGATCGTCGACACCGGCGGTCGCCTCGAGAAGTTCCGCAAGCGTTACGCGGGCAAGTAATCGCACCAGTCAAAGACGTCCGGCGCAGGATCGCGCCGCACGGGGCAAGCAAACGCCGTGGCCGAGAGGCTGCGGCGTTTGTGTTTTCGGGCTTTGCAAAACCACGTGCCGCGATGCGGAAATTTCAAACGCCCGTGCGATAATCGGCCGCGAATTCAGCGAAGGAGTGTCCCGTGTCGAACCACAGCGTCCAGGTCAGCGACAATACGACCAACAAGAGTGCCACCTTGCCGGTGCTGTCCGGCACGCTCGGTCCCTCGACCATCGACATCGGCAAGCTGCACAAGGAAACGGGCCTGTTCACCTACGACCCGGGTTTCATGTCGACGGCGAGCTGTCGCAGCGCGATCACCTACATCGACGGCGATGCGGGCGTGCTGATGTATCGCGGCTACCCGATCGAGCAGCTCGCGAAGCATTCCAATTTCCTCGAAGTCGCCTATCTGCTGATGAACGGCGAACTCCCGAACGCACAGCAGTTCAGCACCTTCGAGCATGAAGTCACACATCACACCATGATGCACGAGGCGCTGAAGAGCTTCCTCGGCGGCTTTCGCCACGATGCCCACCCGATGGCGATGCTGTGCGGCATGATCGGTTCGCTGGCCGCGTTCTATCACGACTCGCTCGACATCGAAGACGCCGAACAGCGCCGCCTTGCCGCTGTGCGCCTGATCGCGAAGGTGCCGACCATCGCCGCGGCCTGCTATCGCTATTCGATCGGATGGCCGAACCGTTATCCGCGCAACAATCTCGACTACTGCACGCGTTTCCTGCACATGATGTTCGAAGTGCCGTCCGAGCCGCTGGTGCTGCCGCCGGTGGCGTCGAAGGCGCTGGACCTGCTCTTCATCCTGCACGCCGACCATGAGCAGAACGCCTCGACCTCGACGGTGCGTCTGGTCGGCTCGACCGGCGCGAATCCCTATGCCTGCGTCGCGGCCGGCATTGCCGCGTTGTGGGGACCTGCGCATGGCGGCGCCAACGAAGCCGTGCTGCAGATGCTCAACGAGATCGGCACCGCGGATCAGGTCGGCAAGGCGGTCGAGAAGGCCAAGGACAAGAATTCCGGCTTCCGCCTGATGGGCTTCGGTCATCGCGTCTACAAGAACTTCGATCCGCGCGCGACCATCATCCGCGAGATGTGCCACCAGGTATTGAACGAGCTCGGCGTGCACGACCCGCTGCTCGACGTGGCGATGAAGCTCGAGGAAGCGGCCCTGAAGGATCCGTATTTCATCGAGCGCAAGCTGTACCCGAACGTCGATTTCTATTCGGGCATCATCTACAAGGCGCTGAAGATTCCGACCGAGATGTTCACCGTGATGTTCGCGATCGCGCGCACCGCAGGCTGGGTGGCGCACTGGCTGGAACAGAACGTCACGTCGGACGCCAAGATCGGCCGCCCGCGCCAGCTCTACGTCGGCTCGCCGGCGCGCGACTACGTCGAACTCGCGAAGCGCTGATTCTTCGCTGCATCGGTATCAAAAAGAGGGCGGCGTCAGCCGCCTTTTTTCCGGGTGACGAGCGCACGTACGGCATTGATCGACGCGCGCTGCATCGGCGCGTCGGCGGTACGCGACAGCGGGGCCTGGCGCTGGTGCATTCGCGGCAGCAAGGTCAGATCGATGCTGGCGTCGTCGGCGTCGAAACGCAGCACCGGCACGTCGATGCTGAGCGCTCGCGAGTAGCGCAAGACGCGTTCGTCCTCGTCATACGGAATGCGATGGTCGTCGAGGAAACGCAGCACCTCGGACGGATCGTCCTCAAACAGGTGCAGGCACACCGCGGAGAATTCGTCGGCCGTGCCCTCGAGCACGGCGCCGACCAGTCGCGGCTCGAAGCGCGCGAAGAAGGTCATCGCCTCGATGGCGATTTCGCGCAGGCGGTGCAGGCGTTGTGGTTGGGTATCCGACTGGAACAGGCGCTGGTAGTCGCGCAGTGCCGCTTCGATCTCGCGATTGGCCGGCAGGTCGCGCTCGTCGCGGATGCCGGCGCGCTCGGCCGCCTTGCGTTTGGCGACACCGTAGTCGCGGATGCCTTGTTCCGCCATCAGGCGCGCGGCCTCGTGGGCGAGGCGCGTGCGCAGGTCGTGGTCGCGGCGATTCATTTGCGGATCAGAAGAGGTCGATGCCCTGCTGCTCGGCGTCCTGCTTCTCGGGGGCGTTCTCGTCGACCACCGACAGGCGCATCAGGTCTTCGGTCTTGAAGTATTCGACGATGCCGCCTTCGCTGCCCTCCGCGAGCAGATTGCCGGCACCGTTGATGTGCGCGGTGGTGATGCCGTTCGGCACCACGAGTTCCATCTCGGGCACCCCGTCGAGCGCCACGCGCATGTAGTCGATCCAGATCGGCAACGCTGTCTGCGCCGCGAATTCGCGGTCGCCGAGCGAGGTGAAGTCGTCGTGACCCATCCACACCGTGGAGACCAGGGCCGGATTGAATCCCGAGAACCAGGCGTCGCGATAGTTGTTGGTGGTGCCGGTCTTTCCGGCCAGGTCATTGCGTTCCAGCACCATCGCGCCGCGCCCGGTGCCGCGCTTGACCACATCGCGCAACACGCTGGTGATCAGGAATGCGTTGCGCTCGTCGATGACGCGCGGCGCCAATGCCGCATCATCCTTGTGGCGTTCCGCCGACGGTGCAGGTGCCAGCGGCTGCGGTTCGGGCTCGACCGGTGCGGAAGCCCCGTTGAGCATGGCCGAAAGATCGTCGGCGCTGGCTGCGGTGGCGGTTTCGCTGCCGGCGATGCGGGCGATGCACTCGCGGCAGGCACGCCTGGGGCTGGCGGTGTAGACGGCATTGCCGGTGTCGTCCTCGATGCGTTCGACACTGTACGTGTCGACCAGATAGCCGCCGTTCGCGAACACCGAGTAACCGCGCGCCAAAGCCACCGGCGGCAGCGAGGATGTGCCGAGTGCCAGCGACAGGTTCTGCGGCAACGATTCCGGCGGGAATCCGAAACGCTGGATGTATTCGCGCGCGAAGCCGACGCCGACCGCGTCGAGCAGGCGCACCGACACCAGGTTGCGCGACAGCACCATGGCTTCGCGCAGGCGCATCGGGCCAAGGAACTTCTCGTTGTCGTTCTGCGGCTTCCAGACGCCGCCTTCGGCCGAAGGATCGGCAAAGGCGAGCGGGGCGTCGTTGACGATCGATGCCGGATTGAAGCCGCGCTCGAAAGCCGCCGCGTAGACGAAAGGCTTGAAGCTGGACCCCGGCTGGCGATTGCTCTGCGTGGCGCGATTGAATTTCGACAGCGTGAAGCTGAAACCGCCGGTGATGGCGCGGATCGACCCATCTTCGGGATCGACCGAGGCGAGGGCCGCCTGGGCGCGCGGGATCTGCGAGAGCCGCCAGATGCCTTCGGAGTCGCGGGCGATGCGGACGACATCGCCCGACTGCAGCACTTGCGAGACGTCCTTGGGCTTCGCGCCCAACGCACCGGTTTCGCTGCGCGGCCGCGCCCATTCCACCGTCGCCAGATCGAGCAGCACGACTTGGCCGTCCGCGAGGATCAACGACGCGGAGGCCGCATCGCTGGCGGTGACGAGCGCCGGCATCAGGCCCGAGACCGAGCGATAGGCGCCGACCGCGGCCCGGCGCTGTTCCACCGTGGCCAGCGTCGCAAGATCGAGTCGAGCTTCGGGCCCGCGATAGCCCTTGCGCTGGTCGAAAGCGAGCAGACGGTTGCGCACCGCCGCGTTGGCGGCCTCCTGCAACCTCGAATCGACCGTGGTGTATGCCTTGTAACCGTTGTTCAGGGCATCGGCGCCAACGCGTTCGATGACTTCGAGGCGCACCATTTCGGCCAGATAGGGGGCGTCGAGCTCGATCGCCGGTTCGTGCGGGAACGCGTGGTTCGGCTCGGCCTGCGCGGCGCGCATCTGTTCCGGCGTGATCATGCCGATGTCGGACATGCGCACCAGCACGTAGTTGCGACGTTCCAGCGCACGATCGGGATTGGTCAGCGGGTTGCCGCTGGACGGGAATTTGGGGATCGAGGCCAGCATCGCCGCTTCGGCGAGGTCGAGTTCCGCCAGCTTCTTCCCGTAGTAGAACTCCGCCGCCGCAGCGATGCCATAGGAGCGGTACCCAAAGAAGATCTTGTTGAGGTAAAGCTCCAGGATCTCGTCCTTGCTCAATTCCCGTTCAAGACGCAGCGCCAGGAAGATCTCGGCGACCTTGCGGGTCATCGAATATTCGTTGCTGAGGAAGAAGTTGCGTGCGACCTGCTGGGTAATGGTGCTGCCGCCCGGGACGCGGCGGTCGTCGGTGGTCGCCAACAGCCAGACCGCGCGCAGGATGCCGCGCCAGTCGATCCCCGGGTGTTCGTAGAAGCGCGCGTCCTCGATCGCCAGGAAGGCATTGCGCACCATCGGCGGCACTTCCTCGATGTCGACCGGCGTGCGCTTGGTCTCGCCAAACAGGGCGATCAGCTTGCCGTCGCGGGAGTACACCCGGAGCGGCACCTGCAGGCGGACGTCGCGGATTTCGGCGGCCTTGGGCAGGCGCGGTTCGATCATCCAGTAGGCCACGCCGATCGCGGCAACCCCGAGAATCAAGCCGGTCAGCCCCAGGATCAGGCCCCATTTCAGCAACCGTCGTAACAGGCGTTTCACCGCGTCGGACCTGCGTTTCACCCAAAGGGCCGCGAGTATAGGCGGCATTGCCAAGGATTCGGCCCGGGAGTAGCGTCAAGTTGACGTTTCAAGGGGGGCAAAACGGGGGCTGTTGCTAGATGGTTAAGATTGGGATTTAATGTAGCTACGCATGAACCGCTCGTAAGAGCCCGTGGCAAGGGGAAAAAGTGTGGGACTGTTCACAGCAAGTACACCTCCTTTGATCGGCGTGGACATCAGCTCCACAGCGGTGAAGCTGTTGCAATTGTCACAGGCGGGCGGCCGCTATCGCGTCGAGCACTACGCGGTCGAACCCTTGCCGCCGAATGCAGTGGTCGAAAAGAACATCGTCGAGGTCGAGGCGGTGGGCGAGGCCATCAAGCGCGCGTTCGCGCGCAGCGGCGCCCGCACCAAGTTCGCCTCTGCCTCGGTAGCCGGCTCCGCCGTCATCACCAAGATCATCCCGATGCAGGCCGACTTGTCCGAAGACGACCTGGAAGGCCAGATCATGGCCGAAGCCCAGCAATACATCCCCTACCCGTTGGAAGAAGTCAGCCTTGACTTCGAAGTGCTCGGGCCGGTGAAGGACAATCCGGAGCTGATGAACGTCCTGCTGGCGGCATCGCGCACGGAAAATGTCGATGTGCGTGTTGCGGCGCTGGACGTCGGCGGCATGACGGCCAAGGTCGTCGATGTCGAGGCTTTTGCAATGGAGAATGCCTACAAGCTGCTCGCCGACCAGCTCAGCGTGCCGAAAGACGCCACGGTGGCCGTGGTCGACATCGGTGCGACCATGACCACGCTGTCGGTGCTCAAGAACCAGCGCACGATCTATACCCGGGAACAGGTGTTCGGCGGCAAACAGCTGACCGACGAGGTCATGCGCCGGTATGGCCTGTCCTATGAAGAGGCTGGCATGGCCAAGCGTCAGGGTGGCCTTCCGGAAAGTTATGAAATCGAGGTGTTGGAGCCGTTCAAGGAAGCGATGGTCCAGCAGATCAGTCGTTTGCTGCAGTTCTTCTTCGCCGGCACCGAATTCAGCAAGGTCGATCAGGTCGTGCTTGCGGGCGGCTGTGCATCGATCGCCGGCGTCGCCGAGATGGTCGAAGAGCAGCTCGGCGTGCCGACCATCGTCGCCAACCCGCTGGCGGGCATGAGCTTGTCGAATCGCGTCCAGGCGCAAACGCTGGCGCAGGATGCGCCGGCGCTGATGATCGCCTGTGGCCTCGCACTCAGGAGCTTCGACTGATGGCCAAGATCAATCTATTGCCCTGGCGCGCCGAGCGGCGCAAGCAGCGCGAGCGCGAGTTCCAGACGATGCTCGGCGGGTCTCTGATCATGGGCCTTCTGGCCGTTGTCGTCGCGATCTTCCATTGGGACGGACTCAAGGAAGACCAGAACAACCGCAATCAGCTGCTGGAACGCGAGATCACCGCCCTCGACGCGAAAATCAAGGAAATCGAAGCGTTGCAGGCCACGCGCGAACAGCTTCTGCAGCGCAAGCAGATCATCGAACAACTGCAGTCGAGCCGTACGCAGATGGTGCACATGTTCGACGAACTCGTGCGCACGCTTCCGGACGGAGTGCGTCTCACGTCGCTGAAACAAAGCGCCGACTCGATCGAAATCGAGGGAATGACGCAATCCTGGGCGCGTGCGGCGCAGTACGTGCGCAATCTCGAAAAGAGCGAGTGGATACGCAAGCCTGATGTCAAGATCATCGATTCGACCACGCCCGACAAGGCAGCGCGCTATCGCTTCTCGCTGACCGCCAACCTGCGCAAATCCGAAGATGAAAAGGATGCCGCGACGGAGGGCGATGTCGACCTCGCCAATCCCGGCACGCAGGCCGGAGGTGCCCCATGAAGCTGTCCGACATCAACAATCTGGACGCCAAGAACTACGGTTCCTGGCCGATGCCGATCAAATTCGTCTCGACCCTGTTGTTGTTCTTCGTGGTGCTGGTTGCCGGCTACTTCATGAAGATCAGGCCCGCCAACGACGAACTGGACGTCCTGCGCGCTAAGGAGCAGGAACTGATCGTCGCTTTCACGGAGAAGCAGGGCAAGGTCGTCAATCTCGAGGAGTACAAGAAGCAGCTCGAGGAGATGCGCGAACTGCTGCGGCAAATGATTCGCCAGCTACCCAGCAAGACCGAGATGCCGGATTTGTTGATCGACATTTCGCAGACGGCGTTGTCGGCCGGCATCGACAACGAGCTGTTTGAACCCGGGCCGGAGGTCGCCAAGGAGTTCTATGCCGAGAAGCCCATCACGCTGCGCATGAAGGGGTCGTATCACCAGTTCGGCGCCTTCGTCAGCGGCGTGGCCTCGCTGCCGCGCGTGGTCATCCTCACCATGCACGACGTGTCGCTGACGCCTGTCGGCGGCGGTGCAACTCCCGCGGGCGGTGCGGCGCGTCAGGGCAGTCCGTCGCCTGCTGCAGGCGGGACGCTGGTGCTGGAAGGCACGGTGAAGACCTATCGTTACCTGGATGACGAAGAGCTCAGCGCGGTCGCGCCGGATGCAGCGACGGCAACTCCGGGGGCAACTTCCCCGGCCAAGCCGGGAACTTGAGGAGGCGTCATGGGGAACGTCATGCGAACTGAATCCACGCTCCGCCTCGCGGCATTCATGGCATTGGCCATGCTGGTCGGCTGCGCGAAAGGCACGCGCGACATCGAAGAGAAGCTTGCCGAGATCCGTTCTCGTCAGGGCGCTCCGGTCGAGGCGCTGCCGGCGATGCGAAATTTTCCGCCGTTTCCGTACGCCGCGTTCGAACTGCGCGATCCGTTCGCTCCGTTCTCGGAGGACGAGAACGCGCCGAGCGGGGGCGGGGCGGGTCCGAAGCCGGATCCCGATCGCCCTAAGGAATATCTCGAGTCCTACCCGCTGGACAGCCTCGACATGGTGGGCACGCTTGGCACGCTCGACAACCTCACGGTGTTGGTCAAGGACCCGGACGGCGTCGTCCATCGACTGCAGTCCGGGAACTACATAGGGCAGAACGACGGCCAGATAACGGCCATCTTCGAAGATCGCATCGATCTCGTCGAATTGGTATCCAACGGCAATGGAGGCTGGATCGAACGTCCGGCATCGATTGCGTTGGACGATGAATAATCAGGAGTGGCAAGCATGAGCACACACACGGTCACGCAACGCTACGCCCAGATCCCTGGCGCCGGCATGTTCACGACGATCGGTCGACGGGTACTGGCAGTCGCGCTGACGTTCGCTTCGGTCAGTGTCACGGCGGCCAATCGAGTCGAAGACATCAGTTACGCTTCGACGCCCGATGGCGCCACCGAAGTCACCATCAAGCTGGCTGAACCGCCTGCCGCGCCTCGTGCGTTTGCGACCGAGGCGCCGCCCCGCATCGCAGTGGATCTCGAGGATACCCGCAACGCCTTGACGGAGCGCCGAATCAACATCGGCAGCGGAGCGGCATCCTCGGTTTCCGCGGTCGAAGCTGGCGGTCGGACGCGTGTCGTCGTCGAACTGTTCCATCCTGCGGCGTTCGAGACGCGAATCGATGGCAACAATCTCGTTCTCTCGATCGGAAGAGGGGTCGCTCCTGCCGCGGCGGCGACCAGTTCCGCGAGTTCGAGCGTGACCCAGCCCGTCGTCAGCCAGGTCGACTTCCGTCGCGGCTCGAACGGCGAGGGCCGGGTCTTGATCAGCTTTGACAAGGACGGCGCCGGCACGGACTTGCGCAAGGAAGGAAACAAGCTGATTGTCGATCTGTTCGACGTGACGCTCTCGAACGATCTCCCGATCCGCCTCGACGTGACCGATTTTGCGACGCCGGTTCAATTCATCGAAACCCGTGAACGCGCCGGTGGCGCGCGCATGGAGATCCAGACGGGCGGCGCGATCGAGCACATGGCCTACCAGACGGGCAACGAACTCGTGATCGAAGTCGCCAAGGCGAACATCAAGGACGACGAGCGCAAGAAGCTTGGCGAACCTGCCGAATACAATGGCACGCCGGTCACGTTCAACATCCAGGACATCCCGGTTCGTTCGGCGCTGCAGCTGATCGCCGATGTTTCCGAACTCAATATCGTTGTTGCCGACAGCGTCTCCGGCAACGTCACCCTGCGCCTGGTCAACGTGCCTTGGGATCAGGCGCTCGACATCATTCTGCAGGCCAAGGGGCTGGACAAGCGCAAGCAGGGCAACGTGGTCTGGATTGCGCCGACCGCGGAGATCGCCCAGCGCGAACAAGCGATCGAAGATGCGAGGATCGCACTGGAAGACCGCGCTGAACTGGTTACCGAGTACATCCCGATCAACTACGGAAATGCCGAGGAAATCGCGAAACTTCTGACCGAAAAGACCCTGGAAAGCGAACAGCAGAGCCAGGGCAATCAGCAAGCGGTTCAGCGCGGATTTCTTTCGAAGCGCGGCAGCGTCACGTTCGACAAGCGGACCAACACGTTGTTGGTCAACGATACCGTCGACAAGATTCGCGAGCTGAAGTCGCTGATCGCGCTTCTGGACCGGCCGGTGGATCAAGTGCTCATCGAATCGCGCATCGTCGTGGCGACCGACACGTTTTCGCGAGACTTGGGCGCGAGGTTCGGGGTCAGTGGTGCCTATGAGGATCATCACGGCAACATCATCACGTCTTCCGGAACGGTGAGCGCAACCGATCAATTGATCAACAATGCCTTGGCGAACCGAATGGCAGGTCGCCCCAGTGGTCTTCCGGTCGCGACACCCGGCCCGCGCGGCGGCGGCGTGACTGCGCCCTCGCTGGCCAATCGTTTGAACGTCAATCTTCCGGCTGCCGCAGGCGCAGGGAGTTTCGGCTGGTCGGTGCTGGCTGCGGACTACATCCTCGATCTCGAGTTGTCGGCGTTGCAGTCCGAGGGCCGAGGAGAGGTGGTCGCAAGTCCCCGCGTCATCACGGCCAATCAGCGCGAGGCGGTCATTCGTCAAGGCGACGAAATCGGGTACGTCACCATCTCGGCTCAGGGCGGGGGCACCGGCATCCCGATTCCGCAAGTCCAGTTCAAGGAAATCCTCCTCGAACTGAAGGTGATTCCGACGATCACCCAGGACGACCGAATTTTCTTGTCCATGAACGTCAAGAAAGACGAACTCGCCGGTTTCGTATCCACCTCGATTGGCGATGTGCCGCAGATCAACAAACGTGAATTGAATACTGCGGTATTGGTCGAGAACGGGCAAACCGTCGTCCTCGGAGGAGTTTATGAATTCAAGACGCGCGAAGACCTCTCCAAGGTGCCATTCCTGGGCGATCTGCCTGCGCTGGGCAATCTCTTCAAGAAGAAATTGCGCGAAACGTCGAAGGCAGAGCTGTTGATATTCGTCACTCCCAAGATTCTTCGCCAGCGCGGCAAGAAGTGAGTGGCATCCAGCATTCCGATTCGGTTATTGAAAGTGGAGATCAACATGACTAAGTTCGCGAAGGCGGTGGGTGCGTGGATCACGGCGCTCGCGCTCGCCAGTTGCGGTGGCGGTGGCGGAAGCGGCAACGACGGCGGATTCACGGCGCCTGGTTTGCGCGTTTCGGTTGTTCCGGCGCAGACCCAGACCACGCCGTTCTCTCTGGTCGACGTGCCAGTGCGCGTGACCACCGCCAATGGCGCCTCGGTGACCGACGGTACCCGGGTGACGATGCAAGTCTCGTCGTCGAGCGTAGGCTCGGTATCGTCCTTGCAGGCGGTCTCGGGAAGCGCGATCTACGGCGAACGCGTGACCGCGACGACGAGCGGCGGAACGGCATTGTTCCGATTCCACAGTCGGGCCGTCGGTTCGATGACTTTGACTGCGACTGCGGCCGACACCGCTGCCGGATCGGCCCAAGTGAGTTCTTCGGCGGGCGTGAGTGTCGTCGCCGGTGCGCCGAACGATCCCCGCCTGACGTTCGCGGTTCAGACGACCACCTTGCCGATCAATCGCTTCATCGGCGGATACTCCCCGTTCCTGGGGTCGCCCTACATGTCCGAAGTGACGGTGACGTGGCGCAGGCTGAACGGCGAACTGCAGACGGTGTTGCCGTCGGGGGCCGATCGGCTCGTGGTTGGCGTGAGTCTCAACCCCGTCAATTCGGTCGGCGCTTTCTCGATGCTCGACGATCCGGAAACCGAGGACGATCCGAGCATCCCCGGCATCGATCACAATGAGTTCCTGACCATGATGGGCCAGGCGCCGGTCGATGTGAACTCCGGCAAGGCGACGATCTTCTTCCACTCCTACGACGAAGCCGGCTCGACCGTGATGACCGTGACTGCCCAGGATCCGGACACGAACGAGACACTGCAGACGCAGATCACCTTCAATGTCGTTTCTGGAGCGCCGCCGCTGCCCGCTTCGATCCTCCTTCAGCGCGATGGCCGTGCGGTGTACGCCTCCAATTCGGGCGGCAACACCGTGGATCAGTTCGAGGCGTTCGTGTACGACGCAAGCAGCGTCAAGGTGCCCGATCCAGGCACTCCGGCCGCTCCGGTGAACAATCTCGAAGTCGAGATCGTCGGAGGAGCACAGGGCGGCGAGCGAATTCGTACCGTCAATGCCCAAGGCGCCACCGTCAGCGGATCGTCCGTCAAGACGAAGACCGCCCAAGGCATCGCCCGCTTTGCTTACGAGTCGGGGACCCGTCTCGGCTCGATCCAGGTGAAGGCGACCGCAGATCGCGCCGACAACAACGTCGACAACGGCATTGCGGACCCGGTTTCGGCGATCTCCAGCATCACGGTTGGCGATGGTCGCCTCCATGATCTGGACATCACGTCGCCGTTCGTGAACGACGGCGTCGACATCCTGTTCAGCGATGACGTTGGCGTCGAAGAAACCGGCAACTACTACTTCAACGTCTCCGTATTGGCGACCGACCGTTTCGGCAACCCGGTGATTCCGGGCACGGAGATCCGTTTCGGTTCGATCGATGGTCCGCAGTCCAATGGCGACTTCGCCATTCACGGGGCCGACGGCGATCCGCAGGAAGGCGGCACGGCGTTCAACGCGCCGACCGGTGCCTTCAAGACCGCAGGCGGCGGCGCAGGGCCCAACGACACCTTGATCGTGTTTGGGGAAGAACTGAACGGCAATCGTGATCTGGAAAGTGCACGCCGGATTGCCACGGTTCCAAGCAACACCGCCCTGACTGTCGCCCAGCGCTTCAACTACAACGACGACACCGGCGCGACGGTGAACAACGGTCCGGTGCTGCCTTACCTCATCGGTCGCGCCGAAGACGTGAATGTCACTGCCTCGGCATACACCGATCAATTCGGCGTGGCATTCGCACGCATGGTCTATCCGGCCTCGAAGCTCGGAAAGCGCGCGGTGCTCTACGCCCAGGGCAATGGCGATGTCGTGAGCGGTTCCCCCGAGTTGGTGACGGACGCCGAAGTGATGCGTCTGCAAGGCATGTCCGGCGGCCAGATCATCGCCTCTCCGGACCCGATTGCCGGCAACTCCACCGTGGACGTGCAGGTCTGCCTCGTCGATGCGCGGCGTCAAGGCGTGGCCAATGCCCGTCTGACCTTCAGCTTCACGTCGGCGCTGGGCCAGGCGAGTGTCGATGGTGTCTCCAACCAGGGGCAATTGGCGAACGCCACGGGACCGGACGGCTGCGCGACGGCGCGAGTGGTGACCAGCGGGTTGCCGCCGGATGGCGGCGAGCTCAAGTTCAGCTATCGCAACGGCGACGAAGAGATCGAGGACACCATCACCCTCCGCGTGGACAACAACTGGCATCTGTATGCATTCCCGAGCCGCACGTTTGGCGACGGTGCACGCCTGTTCACGTTCCGTCTCGTCGACTCCAGCAATGTCCGCGTGCCGGGCGTGTTGATCGTTGGCGAATGCCAGGCGTCTTCGCCGCAGTTCCTCAACATCAGTACGCATCCTGGCCTGACCAACGCGCAGGGCGAAACCACGGCCATCGTCGATGGCGATGGGTTCGACATTCCCGGCGGCGCTGGCTCCGGCGGTGGCGGCGATGCGGGCTGCACGTTCCGTACGGTCAACAACGAGGTCGAGGTCGAGATCACGTGGGGTATCCGCGACATCTGCGACCTGTTCAGTCCGACGCCGGCCGCGGGTTGCGATTCCGCCAATCTGACCGTTCAGATTTCCACGGCCGGGCTGGTGACGTCGACCAACCCGAGCGCTGCCCTGCAATGTCCGGGGCCGGGCAGCTGTCTCGCGGCCTTCTATCCGCTCGACACCGTTACCCTGAGCGCTTCGGCCAACGCCACATGGGGCAACGCTTGCGCGGTCTGCGGCACCGGCACGCCGACATGTACGGTGGCCTTGGGCGCAGCGGGAAGCAACACGACGTGTACCGTCAGCATGCCCTGAGTGGGCAGATTGACGAGCAATCGACGAGAGGCCGCCGCGAGGCGGCCTTTCGTTTTCTCCCGGGGAGTCGGTGGCTGCTAGCATCGCTCTACATTCGTCGGGAGCCGCCATGAGCAACAAGCGCATGCAACTTGCCGCCGGGCAGATCGTGTTCCAGGAAGGAGATCCGCCCACGTCGGCGTATCTTGTCGAATCGGGTCGCATCGAGATCCTCACGGTCAAGGACGGCGTGCCGATGGTGCTGAGCGTGCTTGGGCCGGGCGATCTGCTGGGGGAAATGGCGGTGATCGACGACGCGCCCCGCACGGCCACGGCGCGTGCGCTCACCGACGCCGCCTTGATCGAAGTCGATCGCGCCCAGATCAACGAACGCATCGACAACTCCGACCCGATCGTCCGCGCGCTGCTGAAAGGCCAGCTGAGCCGGTATCGTTCGGCGCTGCACGCCCTGCGCAGCGGCGAAGTGCCCGCGATCCCGACCACGGGCGAGGATCATCCGCGCGATGCCGACGGTTATGACGACCAGGCGGTCGCCAAGATCCACCTCGAGACGCAGTTGCGCGACTCGCTCGCGAGC
>JBGASK010000117.1:0-13557 GCA_044229785.1 Ahniellaceae bacterium | reverse complement strand
AGGATTTGCATAGCGGGAAGTCCCTGCTCAAGAGCCCCCAGGAATTGTTTAAGGCGATTCATTCATTCCCAACAAAAAAGGCGGCCGAAGCCGCCTAAGTTACATGATGTTACCAACTGGTAACAACGCCGTTTTCACCGCTGGTCTGCTTGATCAGTTTCAGCAATGCCTTTTTGCGTTTAATCTTCTTCTGCATAAAAACTCCAAGACTCATCGCAGCCGAAAGTAGCTGCATGCAAACTGTAGCTCGGCGAGATTCTGCCATCAATTCCACCATGCCCACACTCATTGACAACCCTCTAGCAAGCTCGGAACCCGTCATGCGCAACCACCAACGCTCCTATCTCGCCTACATCTCGGCCCTGCTCGGCGTGCTGTCGCTGATCGGAGTGCTGTGTTTCCACTTCCCGCAACTGCTGACCAGCAAGGAGTTCCGCGTCGCCTACACCGAGGACTTCGCGCGCAACCTGTTGCTCGTCGCGCTGGTCGCGGCCTTCGTGCTGGGCACGCTGGCCATCCTGCGCGGCCGCAACAAGCGTGTCGCGATGCTGGGCGTGGCGACCGCGACGCTGGCGGTGCTGCTCGGCGGTACCGACGTGCAGTTCGACGCCATCGGCCAGACGCCCTACTCGCTCGGCCTCGACTGGTTCGTGATCTCGCTGTTCTTCTCGGCCCTGGTGTTCGTGCCGATCGAACAATTCCTCGGCGCGCATGCGCAATCGCCGCTGCGGCCGGAATGGCGTACCGACATCGGCTACTTCTTCCTGACCCATGTGCTCGTGCAGTTCATCCTGATTCTGGTGACGGCATCGACCACGCACATCGCCGCGTTCGCGCAGTTCCCGGAGCTGCAGCAGACCATCCAGTCGTGGCCGGTGTGGGTGCAGTTCCTGCTCGCGGTGTTCTTCGCCGACCTCGCCCAGGCGCTGCTGCATCGGGCCTATCACAACATTCCGTGGCTCTGGCGTTTCCATGCCGTGCATCACTCCTCCGAGCACATGGACTGGCTGGCCGGTTCGCGCATCCATCTGGTCGAGGTGGTGCTGACTCGCACCGCGGTGCTGGCGCCGCTGATCGTGCTCGGCTTCTCGGCCCCGGCGCTGAACGCCTACGTCATCCTGGTCGGCCTGCAGGCGGTGCTTGCACACGCCAATCTCGGGCTTCGTTTCGGCTGGCTGGAATACCTGATCGTGCTGCCGCGCTACCACCACTGGCACCATGTCCGCGACAAGACCTATGTCGACGTCAACTACGCCATCCACCTGCCCCTGATCGACATGATCATGGGCACCTTCAAGCTGCCGTCGCCGGGCGAATGGCCGAAGGAATACGGCGTGCTGAAGCCGGAAACCGTGCCCGAGGGCATTCTCAAGCAGCAGTGGATGCCGTTTTCCCGACGCAAGGTCTGGCGCGAACCGTCGTAGCCCGCGGCATACTCGGGCCCATCGTCTTCGGAGCCCGACATGAACGCACTCTGGTCGTTGAACGCCCATGACTGGATCGACCGGCTGGCGCGCCGCGAGGTGTCGGCGCGTGAGTCGGTCGATGCCCAGATCGCCCGCATCGAGGCGGTGAATCCGGCCATCAATGCCCTGGTCGTGGACTGTTTCGATGCGGCACGACGTCAGGCCGATACCGCCGATGCGGTCCGCGCCCGCGGCGAATCGCTCGGACCGTTGCAGGGCCTGCCCGTCAGCATCAAGGAATGTCTGGCCGTGGCCGGCACGGCCGCGACCGGCGGACTGATGCCGCGCAAGACCGTGATCGATACGGAAGACGACCCGCATGTCGCGCGACTGCGCAACGCCGGCGGCATCGTGCTCGGCAAGACCAATGTGCCGCAGCTGATGGCCTTCGTCGAAACCGAGAATCCGGTCTACGGCCTGACCCGCAATCCCTGGCACCCGGATCGGGCCTGCGGCGGCTCGACCGGCGGCGAAGGCGCTTTGATCGCCGCGGGCGGTTCGCCGCTCGGGCTCGGCACCGACATCGGCGGCAGCATTCGCGTGCCTTCGGCGTTCTGCGGCATCTTCGGCCTGAAACCGACCACGGGACGCGCCAACGACGCCTGCGGCATCGGCTTCTCGAAAGGCCAGCGCGCCATCATTTCCCAGGCCGGCGTGCTGGCGCGCAGCAGCGCCGATGTCGAACTCGGCACGCGCATCGTGTTCGGGGAATTCGACGCCGGCCGGCGCGGACCGCCGTTCGCGCCGATGCGCGCATCCGCCGACATCGATCCGTCGACGCTGCGCGTGGCCATGATCGAGGACGACGGCGTGTTTCCCGTGCATGGCGCCGGTCGCCGGGCCGTGCAGGAGGCCGCGGCGCAGCTGCGCGCCGCAGGCGTCGACGTGCAAACTTGGGCACCACCGCCGCTGATCGACGCGCAGGAGATCTTCTATCACCTGCTGTCGAGCGACCGCGGCGCCGAAATCCGCCGGCAACTGCAGGGCTCGCCGGTCGACACGCGCATCGCGCGCCTCCGGTTCTTCGCCGCGCGCAGTCGCGTCTTCAACGCGACGCTGGCATCGCTGCTGCGCGCTGTCGGACAGATTCACGCCGCCGACATGCTGGCCTGTTTCGGTCGCGGCGACACCGACCACTACTGGCGCACGGTGATGCGCCAGCAGGCCTTCGAGACGCGGTTCCAGTCGATGCTGGCGGCGAGCGGATGCCACGCCGTGCTGATGCCGGCCTTCGCCACGCCGCCCTATCGACACGGCCAGGCCGCCGATCTCGGCGTCGCCGGCACCTATGCGTCGTTGTGGAACGTGCTGGGCTGGCCGGCCGGCGTCGTGCCGGTCACGCGCGTCCGCAGCGAAGAAACGACCACCCGTCCCGCCAGCCGCGATCGCGCCCTGCAGGCCGCCCTGCGCTGCGACGAGGCGGCGGCCGGTCTGCCGGTGGCGGTGCAGATCGCCGCGCCCGCCTGGCAGGAATCGACGGTGCTGGCCTTGATGCGGACACTCGAAACCGGCGTGCGTGGCAATCCCGATTTCCCGCTCACGCCGGTCACGCCTCAGCCGGCCAGCGGCAGGTAGCCATCGGAGCGCAAGTCCGCTTCGGTCACCTGCTCCGGGTCGTCGAGATAGTGGATCAGCAGCGGCGCGTCGGCGGGTTCGAGTTCCTCGTCGTCCAGCAGGCGTGCGTACAACTGGTCGATCAGGCCGGGCAACGCGTCAAAGGAGCCGACATGGCGCAGGCGCAGATAACGCCCGCCACGGATCCGCAGCTCGTGCAGGTCGCCGGACGCATGACCCGCGTCGCCGAGGTCGAGGGCGCAATCGAACACGAAGGTCTCGGGCGCCACGAAACGCGGATCCTCGCGCGGAATGCCCCAGATGCCCCGGATCTGCTCGGGCGCGACCTGGGCCAGCACCTGTTCGAACAATCGGCCGTAACCGGCGTTCAACTCCTCGTAGGCGCCGACGTTGCGGATGGCGAGCACGCGGAACGGCGCCAGCGAGACGATGTCGATGCGCAAGGGCGTCGCGGCATCGGCGCCACTGCGCTGAAGCGTCTGCGCCAACGCGTCGAGGTCCGCGTCCGCGCTGCGCGCCGCGCTGGCGCTGAGGCCAGCCTGCGCGCGCAAGGCGCGCGCGAAACTCTGGCTCGATGCATATCCGCTGGCGCCGGCCGCCGCCGTCACGGGAGCCGCCGTACCCAGCACCGGCACCGCGCGCGCGAGCCGCAGCCGGCGCAGCATCTGCGCCACGGTTTCCCCGGTCATCAGCCGGAAGATGCGGTGGAAATGGAAGGGCGACATCGCGGCGATCCGGGCCAGTTGGGCCAGATCGGGCAGTGCGTCCACGTCGAGGCCGTCCAGATGCTGGACGACCCGGTCGATGCGGTCGGCATAACGGCGGCGCTGCGTCGGTTTCATGGGTGCGGCTCCTTGGGTGCAGACTGCAGTCTCGCGATGTCGCGGGTCGCGGTCGTTGCCGATCTTGCGCAGTTTTCCGTAGTCGGGCCGGCTGGGCTAGGCTTGCCGTCCCGATCCCAGCACCGACCCGAATGATCCCGAACCTCGGCACGTCCGGCATCGCCCACGCCATCCAGCTGGCGGTGGCGCCCGTGTTCCTGCTGACCGGCGTCGCCGCCCTGCTCGGCGTGCTGGCCGGCCGGCTGGCGCGCATCGTCGACCGCGCCCGCCGCATCGAATCGGCCGCCGACGGCAAGGGCGAACACGCCGCACGCGCACGCGCCGAACTGCAGGTCATCGGCCAACGCGGCCGCGTGGTCAGCTGGGCGATCGCGCTCGGCACGCTGACGGCGCTGCTGATCGCGGCCGTGATCGCCATCATGTTCATCGGCGCCTTCTTCGGCGTCGACGCCTCGGTGCCGGTGGCGCTGCTCTTCATCGCCGCGATGCTGTCGATGATCGCGGCGCTGGCGCTGTTCCTGCGCGAGGTCCATCTCGCCCTGTCCACGCTGCGCTTCACCGGCGCCACCTTCCACGAGCTGAGCCGCAGCAAGGACGAGGAAAAACACGACACCCGGGATTGACGCGGATCAGTCGCCGCGCCGACGCAGCGGTTAGCATGCGGCCATGACCGGAGTGCCCATGAGCCGCAACGTGATCGACACCGTGACCGACACCGCGACCGCCCTCGCCCGCATCTTCGAGCGGTGCCCGCAAGCCATCGTCGCGGCCGCACCGCTCGGGCTCGGCAAGCCGAACCGCGTGTTGAACGCCTTGTACGACGCGATCAAGGCCGACCCGGCGCGATCGCTGCAGTTGTTCACGGCGCTGTCGCTGGCGCGACCGCAACCGAAACCCGGCCTCGAAGCGCGTTTCGCCCAGCCCTTCATCGACCGTCATTTCGGCAACGACTACCCGGACCTTCACTACGTGCTCGATCAGCGCGCCGGCCGGTTGCCTGCAAACGTGTCGATCCACGAGTTCTATTTCCAGTCCGGCGCCTGGCTCGGCAACGACGCCGCGCAGCGGCACTACGCCAGCATCAACTACACCCACGTGGCCCGCGACATGGCGGCGCGTCGTCCCAGCCTGATCGTGCAGATGGTGGCGCGCCGCGGCGACCGGCTCAGCCTGTCCTGCAACCCGGACGTGACGCTGGAGCTGCTGGAACGCCTGGCGGCGGCCGGACAGCCTCGGCCGTATGTCGTCGCGGTCGTGCATCCCGACCTGCCCTTCCTCGGCAACGACGCCGAAGTCGGCCTCGACTTCGCCGACCTGCTGGTCGAAGACGCGGCCGACACGCACCGGCTGTTCGCCCTGCCGCGCGAACCGGTGCTGCCGAGCGAACATGCCATCGGCTTGCATGCGGCCAGCCTCGTGAAGGACGGCGGCACGCTGCAGATCGGCATCGGCGCCCTGTCCGACGCCATCGTGCATGCGCTGATCTGGCGCGAACGCGACAACGCCGCATTCGCGCGGACGATGCAGGCCTTGAGTCCGCTGCGCAGCCCGGAACTGAGCATCGAATGCGGGCGCTTCGAACGCGGTTTGTACGGCGCCAGCGAAATGGTGATGGACGGCTTCATGCATCTGCGCCGGGCCGGCATCCTGCGCCGCGAGGTGTTCGACGATCTGGGCCTGCAGCGCCTGTTGAATTGCGGTGCCGTCGGGCCGGTGGCCGATGCATCGACGCTCGACCGATTCATCGAGGCCGGGCTGGTGGCGATGCCGCTGGATCGACCCTCGCTGGACTGGCTGAAACGTTTCGGTCTGGTCGATGCGGCGGTCGACCTGGTGGACGGCGAACTGCGCTGGCCGGACGGCATGCGCAGCGGCGCCGACCTGCGCGATCGTGGCGGCAAGCAGCTGCTGGTCGAACACATGATGGGCAAACGTCTGGTCGGCGGGCGCTACCTGCATGGCGCGTTCTGGCTGGGCACGCGACAACTGCAGGACTGGCTCGGCGCCCTTCGCGGCGCCGACTACGACGGCCTGTGCATGACCCGGGTCGCCCACATCAACCAGTTGTACGGCGGCCGCGAAGCGCTCGACATCGCGCAGCGCCACGATCCGCGCTTCTTCAATACCTGCATGATGGCGACCGTGTTCGGCGCCGCGGTGTCGGATGGATTGGCCGATGGGCAAGTCGTCAGCGGCGTCGGCGGGCAATACAACTTCGTCGCGATGGCGCATGAAATCCCGAACGGGCGCGGCGCGCTGATGCTGCGCGCGGTGCGCGAGCACGCCGACGGCCCGCGGTCGAACATCGTCTGGCATTACGGCCACACCACGATTCCGCGCCATCTGCGCGATCTCGTCATCACCGAGTACGGCATTGCCGACCTGCGTGGCGCCACCGACGAGGAATGCCTGCAGCGCATGTTCGCGATCTGCGATGCGCGCTTCGTCGATGAATTGATCGCCAAGGCCCGAGCCCACGGCAAGCTGGCGCGCGACTACGTGTTGCCCGAGGCCGCACGCGCGAACACGCCGCAGGGCTTGATCGACCGACTCAAGGCCGGCGGCGCGCTCGACCACCTGCCGCGCTGGCCGTTCGGCTGCGATTTCGACGAGACCGAATTGCGCCTGATCGGTGCGCTGAAACATTTGAAGGCGGGCACGGCCACGACCGGCGGGCGCATCGGCATGATGGCGCGGGCAATGCTGCGCGGCAGCGATGGCCATGATGCGGCGCTGGCGCGCATGGGTCTGGCGGCGCCCGTGGGCTTCGAACAAGGCCTGATGGCGAAGCTGCTGTGCCTGGCCCTGGACGAGACCGCGCCGCGCGTTTGACTGCCGTCAATCTGCGGCTGCGGGCATCCCGTAGAATGCGCGCCGTCCCCTTTTGGCGCGGCGCGAGTCGCGAATCCCCCTCATGTCGTCACCGGCCTTCATCAGCGAGCGCGTGCTCGACGTCCGTCATTGGACCGACGCCTACTTCAGCTTCACCGTCACCCGCGACGACGGCTTCCGCTTCGACAACGGCCAGTTCGTGATGATCGGGCTGATGGTCAACGGAAAACCGCTGATGCGGGCGTATTCGATCGCGAGCGCGAATTGGGAGGAACACCTGGAGTTCTTCTCGATCAAGGTCCAGGACGGTCCGCTGACCTCGCGCCTGCAGCACATCCGGCCCGGCGACGAAGTGATGCTGTCGCGCAAGCCGACCGGCACGCTGCTGATCAGCGACGTGCATCCGGGGCGCAATCTGTACCTGTTGGCGACGGGCACGGGGCTGGCGCCGTTCCTGTCGATCATCAAGGACCCGGAAACCTACGAGCGCTACGAGCGCGTGATCCTGATGCACGGCGTGCGCAATGCCGAAGACCTGGCTTACCGCGACTATCTCGAGCGCGAGATGCCGCGCCACGAATTCCTCGGCGAGCTGATCCGGCAGAAATTCCATTACTACCCGGCCGTGAGCCGCGAGCCGTTTCAGCACCATGGCCGCATCACCACGCTGTTCGACAACGGCCAATGCCAGTCCGACCTCGGTATCGAAGCGCTGGATCCGGCCCACGACCGCGCCATGATCTGCGGCAGCCCGCAGATGCTCGCCGACTTCCGCCAGATCCTCGACAGCCGCGGCTTCAAGGCCGCCCCGCGCATCGGCACGCCCGGCGAATACGTCTTCGAGCGCGCCTTCGTCGACAAGTGACACCGGCGCCGGTAGTCTTACCTCCGTCTTACTTTCGGAGCACGCCATGGAAACCACGAAGCTCTCCAGCAAGGGCCAGGTGATCATCCCCAAGGCCTTCCGGAGCGTGCATCGCTGGGAAACGGGCCTCGAACTCATGGTGATCGACACCGGCGACGGCCTGCTGCTCAAGCCCAAGGCGCCTTTCGCGCCGTCCGAACTCGGCGACGTCTTCGGCATGTTCAAGAACAAGGTGGCCGCGAAGTCCGACGAGGAGATCGCGGCTGCGCTCGCGGCCGACGCACGGAGGCAGTGGCGTGATCGCGATTGATACGAACGTCTTGGTTCGCCTGCTGGTCGACGATCAGCCGATTCAAGGCAAGGCCAGCCAGAAGCTGTTCGCATCCGAGGACATCTTCATTCCGGATACGGTGCTGCTGGAAACCGAATGGGTGTTGCGTGCGGCCTTCGGCCTCGGTCGCGCCGAGATCTGCGCCGCCTTGCGTCGTGTCTGCGGTCTGCGCAATGTCGCGGTCAGCGATGGTCCACTGGTCGCGCAGGTGATCGACTGGCACGAAGCCGGCTTCGATTTCGCCGACGCCTTCCATCTCGCCCTCAGCAAGGGCCACGACACCTTCAAGACGTTCGATGCCAGCTTCATCAAGCAAGCGCGTAAACACACCGACCGCCGCGTCGACCGCCCCTGATCACGCGTCTCAGGTCGATCATCTGCGCGAATGACTGCGCTACTTCGAAGACGGATAGACGACCGCACCTATCCCACCGTGATGAAGCAGAACTGGGTCAATCCGCCTTGCGTGAGGGAGTATTCAATCGCGACTGACTGATGCTCCACGCGCACGCAGATACGCAACCACTCCATCGCGATCGCCACCGGACTTGCAGACAGTCTCCATGGCAGTCTCGTGACGTTCGTTCTTGCGATGAAGGTCCGCACCAGCTTCGACGAGAAGGCGCACGCCGTCGAGCCAGCACCAACTCGACGCATTCATGAGTGGCGTGTACAGGCCGTACCCAACATTGGCGTCGGCTCCGCGTTCGAGCAGCAGTTCGAGTACCGCCTCGCCGCCATGCGGACCTGTGGCGACATACAGCATCGACGCTCCGTTGTCCGCCAATTCATTTGGGCTACCACCTTCATCAAGAAAACGCCGCAATGTTTGCGCATCATCAGCATCAACAGCAGCAAACGCTTCCAACCGAGATACGGGATCCACGGGCGCACATGCGAACAACGAAAGGACCGCGATTGAAAGCACGAATCTCATGAACGAAGGCGATATCCGACTCTCTCACGCGTTGCGATGATGGCCTAACGACCTCCCCCGCATGCTTTGCGAGGGAGGCCATTGCGGGTTGGAGGCTTAGAAGCGGGCGGTGAATTCGACGCCCCAGAGGCGGGGTTCGTTGACGAAGCCGGTGAGGTTGTTGAAGTCGATGGCGCCGACGAGTTCTTCGGCGTCGGTGATGTTGCGGCCGAACAGGGCGACTTCCTTGTTGCCGTATTCCCAGTTGTAGCCCACGCGCAAACCGCCTTCGACCAGCGCGTCGCCGTGGAATTCGGCGGATTCGTACAGGAAGAAGTTCACCTCATCGCGATAGGCCCAGTCGGTGAAGACGAAGAACTCGGTGCCGTCGCCCATCGGGATGCCGTAACGCGCGGTCAGGTTGCCGATCCACTTCGGCGCGTTCGGCAGGCTGTTGCCGTCGATCGACACCGTGCCCGCCGACGCGCCGGCCGGGTCGAGTACCGTGCAACCACCGCCGCAGGGCTGGATGGCCAGGCCCGGATCGTTGATCTCGGTTCCAGATCGAGTTCGAAGCCCTGCCCGTTCGCTTCCTTGGCATTGATCAGCGTGTTGAAGTTCGCCGCACCGCCCACCGCCGTCAGCTGCAGGTCGTCGACCGTGTAGTCGAACACCGCGAAGCCCAAGCGCGCGCGCTGCTCGAACAGATCGGCCTTGATGCCCGCCTCGAGCGACAGCGAGGTTTCGGAGTCGGCCACCGATACCGTGTTGCCGAACAGCAGGCGGCCCTGGATGCTCGGCGCGCGGAAACCGCGGGCGACGCGGCCGTACACGTTCACCGCATCATTCAAGGCATAGACCGCGCTCAGGTCCCAGCTCACGTCGGTATCCGACGGACTGACATGGATCGGCGCCAGCGCACCGGCGCCGATCGGCGACTGCGTGCGGAACGCGGTGAAGTCCTTCTCGTCGCGGGTGTAACGCAGGCCGGCACGCAGGGTCAGGTCGTCGGTCGCCTGGTATTCGCCCGAGGCGAACAGCGCCCACGCGGTGTTGTCCTGCTCCTGGCGCGCATAGCCGTTCTGAACGCCGCCGCCCAGCGTGTCGTAGTTGAAGCTGTCGATGCTGATCGACTCGTCGAACCAGAACAGGCCGGCCTGCCAGTCGAAATCGCCCCACTCGTTCGATTCGAAGCGGAATTCCTGCGACCACTGGTCGTGCTTGGGCAGGCCGTCGGCCGATTCCGCCGGGAACGGAATGAAGCCCGGACCCGACGGCGGCGCGAACACGGCGCCATAACCGCCGTCGATGTCGCCGCGGCTGAGGGAATCGGCGGTTTCGTAGCCGGTCACCGAATACAGGGTGACGCGACCGAGGTCGAAACGCAGGCGCGCGTTCGCGCCGGCGGTGTCGAGTTCCTGGGAGTTGGTGCCGTCGATCGAGATCGATTCGCGCTCGAAACCGGGCACGAAGTCGTTGCTGCCGTGCTGGATGATGTTGGCGCGGAACAGGCGCGCGGTGCCGTCGAGCGAACGGGCGTGGACGTTGAACAGCGCCTCGGTGTCGTCCGACGGCGCGTACAGCAGCTGCACGCGTGCGGCGAATTCCTTGTAGCCCTCGAGTTCGTCGTCGCCCGCGGTGCGGGTATTGTCGACCCAGTCGTCGCGACGCTGGTACAGCGCCGATGCGCGCAGCGACCAGGCCTCGTTCAGGCCGCCGCCATAAGCGCCTTCGAAGTTGGCATTGCCGAGCGCGCCATAACTGACCTGGGCGTAGCCTTCGGCGTCCTGAGTCGGGCGGCGCGACTGGAACTTCAGCACGCCGGCCGGCGTGTTGCGTCCGAACAGGGTGCCCTGCGGACCACGCAGCATTTCCACGCTGTCCAGGTCGAACATCGGGAAACCCTTCAGCAACGGGTTTTCCTGCACGATGTCGTCGTACACCAGCGACACCGGCTGCGAGGCATTGAGGTCGAAATCGGTGTTGCCGAGGCCGCGGATGTAGAAGCGCGGAAAGGCGCGGCCGAAGCTGGACTCGATGTTCAGGCTGGGCAGACGGCCGGACAGCACGCGGATGTCGTCGCCGCCGGAACCGATCACGTCGAGCTTCTCGTCGGCCAGCGTGGTGATGGCGATCGGCACCTCGTTGACGTTCTCGACGCGGCGCTGCGCGGTCACGGTCACCACGTCGAGCTGGGCGGTACCGTCGTCCTGGTCCTCGGCCGGCTTGGCCTCGTCCTGGGCGAGCACGACACCGCTGCCGCAGAGGGCGGCAACCGCCAGAGCCAGCATGGAACGGCGAAGGGTGAGGCGCGGGTTCTTGTTCGAGCGCATGACAGTCTCCTCGGGGTCGGGGAGCCGAGCGTATTCCTTTGTCCGGAGGCCGTGAAGCGCTGCCGGCGGCATCTCGACATGACGAAACGTGAGTGCTCCGGGGCGAACCGCCCTGCCCCCTGACGATCCGTCCACGCAATCGCCCGGTCGCTCGCCTAAGGTGTGCGTCCCGCTCCATGCAGGAATCTCCATGTCCGCCCGTCTGATCCTCGCCGTTGCCATCACGCTCGGCCTCACGCCCATCGTCCACGCCGAAGCCGCCTCGCCCATGCAGGAAATCGCCGCCGCCAATCCGCTGCTCAAGGCGAGCACGCTGGAGTTCCAGTACCCGCCCTTCGACCAGCTGAAGGACGAACACTACGCCCCGGCCATCGAACAGGGCATGCGCGAGCAACTGGCCGAAGTCGCGGCCATCGCGAACCAGAAGGACGCGCCGACCTTCGACAACACCATCGTCGCGCTGGAGAAGACCGGCGCCCTGTTCAACCGCGCGACCACGGTGTTCTTCAACCTCGCCGGCACCGTCACCAACGACGCGATGAACAAGATCCGCGCCGATGTCGCCCCCAAGCTGGCGGCCCATCTCGATGCCATCCTGCTGAATGACGCCCTGTTCCAGCGCGTGAAATCGCTGCAGGACCGCAAGGCCGAACTGAAGCTCGATGCCGAATCCGAGCGCCTGCTGTGGCGCTACTACACCGACTTCGTGCGCGCCGGCGCCCAGCTCGATGCCGCCCGGAAGGACACGCTGAAGAAGCTCAACGCCGAAATCGCTTCGGCGCAAACCGCGTTCACGCAGAACGTGCAGGACGAGAGCAATGCGGCGGCCGTCTACGTCGAGGATCGCAAGCAGCTGGACGGCCTGTCCGACAACGCCATCGCCGCCGCCGAAGCCGCGGCCAAGGCCGCCGGCAAGGACAAGGGTTATCTGATCGCACTGATGAACACCAGCGGCCAGCCGGCCACGACCTCGCTGAAGGACCGTGCGCTGCGCCTGAAGCTGCAGCAGACCTCGGAACAGCGCGCCGCCCGCGGCGGTCCGTACGACAATCGCGAGATCGCGCTGAAGCTCGCGAAACTGCGCGCCGAACGCGCGCAACTGCTCGGCTACGCCGACTTCGCCACCTATGTGCTGGAAGACGAGACCGCGAAGACCACGACCGCGGTCAACAAGATGATGTCCGGCCTCGCCCCGGCCGCGGTCGCCAACGCGAAGAAGGAAGCGGCCGAGATCCAGAAGATCATCGACACCGAACAGGCCGGCTCGAAGAACGGCGGCTTCCAGCTCGCCGCGGCCGACTGGTCGTACTACTCGGAGAAGGTGCGCGCCGAGAAGTTCGCCTTCGACCAGGCCCAGCTGCGTCCGTATTTCGAAATCGACAAGGTGCTGGAAGACGGCATCTTCTTCGCCGCGAACAAGCTCTACGGGCTGACGTTCAAGGAACGCACCGACCTGCCGAAATACCACCCGACCCTGCGTACCTTCGACGTGTTCGACGCCGACGGCAGCAAGCTCGCCCTGCTGATCACCGACATGTACGCGCGCCCGTCCAAGCGCGGCGGCGCATGGATGAACGAATACGTGTCGCAGAGCCACCTGCTCGGCACCAAGCCGGTCGTGGCCATGCACCTGAACGTGCCGGAGCCGCCGAAGGGCGAACCGACCCTGCTGACCTGGGACGAGGCCAACACCGCCTTCCATGAATTCGGCCACGTCCTGCACGGCATGTTTTCGAACGTGAAGTATCCGCGCTTCTCGGGCACCAACGTGCCGCGCGATTTCGTCGAATATCCGTCCCAGGTCAACGAGATGTGGATGACCGACCCGACCGTGCTGGCGAACTACGCCAGGCACTACCGGACCGGCGAAGTGATGCCCAAGGCGCTGCTCGACAAGGTCCTGGCCACCGGCACCTTCAACCAGGGCTTCGCGACCACCGAATACCTCGGCGCCGCCATGCTCGACCAGGCCTGGCACCAGCTGAAGCCGGACCAGATTCCGAAGGACGCGCTCCAGTTCGAGCAGGACACGCTGAAGAAGATCGGCGTCGACTTCGCGCCCGTGCCGCCGCGGTATCGCAGCACCTACTTCAACCACATCTTCTCCGGCGGTTATGCCGCCGGGTATTACGCCTACCTGTGGTCGGAAGTGCTGGATGCCGACAGCGTCGAATGGTTCAAGGAACACGGCGGCCTGAAGCGCGAGAACGGCGATCACTTCCGCAAGACCCTGCTCTCGAAGGGCGGATCGATCGATGCCATGCAGCTGTTCCGCGACTTCCGCGGCGCCGACCCGAACATCGAGCCGCTGCTGGTGCGGCGCGGGCTGAAATAAACCGAGGCCGGCGACCGACGGATCGATGTCGCGCCGCACGCGGCGCTCCTACACAGGACCCA
>JBGASK010000116.1:0-9579 GCA_044229785.1 Ahniellaceae bacterium | reverse complement strand
TTATATTTTCGGCGTGCCAGAATCCGCCGATGACCGATGCATGCCCTGCGCCCGAACTCCGCGACTTCCTGCGCCAGCGCCACGACGAACTGACGCGTCGCTTCGCCGAAGAAGCGCTGGTCTGGCCGCCGCCGTCATGGTCGGCGGAGCGCGGTGACCGCGCCCTGCTCGCGAGCGACTGGCTGATCGAAGCGGCCTTGCGTTCGCCGCGACAGTTTCTCGACGACGTGGTCGCGGACGTGGCACCGGCCCTGCCCGATCCCGCCGGCTTCGAACGCAGCGACGACTTCGCCGAAGCGCTGCGACGCTACCGACGCGCAATGAGCCTGCGCATCCTCGTCGACGACCTCGGCGACGAGGACACGACGCTGGCGACGCTGGCGCGCGCCTCGCGGCTCGCCGAAGACTGCATCGAATGCGCGCTGCGCCATGTCGAATCGCAGCAGGCGGCGCGTTACGGCTGGCCGCGTCGTGCCGATGGGTCCGTCGCGCGCATGAGCGTGGTCGGCATGGGCAAGCTCGGCGGCGGCGAATTGAACTTCTCGTCCGACGTCGATCTCATCCTCGCCTTCGCCGAGAACGGCGATACCGACGGTGCGCGCTCGATCAGCGCCGAGGAATTCCATGCCCGCGTCGGCCAGCGGCTGGCGCAGCTGCTGTCGGAAGTGGCGGCCTCGGGCTTCGTGCTGCGCGTGGACTACCGCTTGCGTCCGTTCGGCAGCGCCGGTCGCGTAGCGCTGTCGTTCGCGGCGATGGAGCAGTACTACCAGCGCGAAGGTCGAGACTGGGAACGCTACGCATGGACCAAGGCGCGCTGCGTTGCCGGCGACCGTGCCGCCGGCGCCGAACTGATCGCCAGCCTGCGCCCCTTCGTGTATCGAAAATACCTCGATTTCACCGCGATCGAAGGGCTGCGCGAACTGAAGGCGCGCATCGACGCCGAAGTCGAACGACGCGAGCGCGAGCACGACCTGAAGCTCGGCCCCGGCGGCATCCGCGAAGTCGAATTCACCGTGCAGCTGCTGCAGCTGATCCGCGCCGGCCGCGAGCCCGAGCTGCGTACCCCGCGCCTGCTTGATGCGCTCGCGGCGGCCGAACAACTCGGTCACTTCGATGCCGACACGGCACAGCGCCTGTGCAGCGCCTACCTGTTCCTGCGCCGCGCCGAAAACCGCGTGCAGATGCTGCGCGACGAGCAGACCCACAGCCTGCCGGACGATGCGCTGGCGCGGTCGCGGATCGCCGCGACTCTGGGATTTGCGGACGTCGCGGCGATGCAGGCGGCGCTGGAAGGGGAACGCGCCTGGGTGGCCGATCTGTTCGCGCGCACGCTGGAAGCGCCGACACGGGCCAAGGGCCTGCATGTCGCCGACGAGTTCGAAACGCGTGCGCAGGATGCGCTCGGCGGCTGGTCTGCGGCAGTGACCGAAGCCCTGAACAGCCTCATGGGCAGCCTCGGCGTGCGTCGCCTCGACAGCCGCGCGCGTGAACGCTTCGAGCGCGCGGTGCCGCGCCTGCTCGCGGAAGTGCGCGCGCTGGCCGACCCCGAGCCGGCGGCGCTGCGCGTGGTTCGATTGCTGCATGCGATCTCGGGCCGCACGGCCTATCTCGCCTTGCTCGCCGAGAAACGCGGCGCGCGCGCGCGCCTGGTCGAAGTCTTCGCGAACAGCGCCTTCCTCGCGGAACGCGTCATCGCGCATCCGCTGCTCCTCGACGATCTGCTCGACGAACGCTTCGACGATGCCGTGCCGGCAGCCGATGCCATTGCCGATGCGTTCGCGCGGCAATTGGCGCGCGCATCGACAGGCGATGTCGAGGCCGAGCTGTCGGCACTGCACGATGCGCGCCAGAGCCTGGTGTTCCGCATCGGCCTGGCGTGGCTGGCGCGGCGCATCGACGCGGTCGATGCATCGGCTGCGCTCGCCGACATCGCCGCCTGCGCCCTGCGCCATGCGCTCGTGCTGGCCACACGCGACGTGGCGGCGAATCACGGCACGCCCGGCGACGGTTTCCTGATCGTCGGTTACGGCAGCCTGGGCGCGCGCGAACTCGGCTTCGGGTCCGACCTCGATCTCGTCTTCGTGTTCGACGAGATGCTCGGCGAGCGCAGCAGCGACGGCGCCCGTCCGCTGGAGGCGATGCGCTGGTTCCCGCGGCTCGCGCAGCGCGTGCTGCACTGGCTGGCGACGACGACGCAGGCCGGCAATCTCTACGATGTCGACATGCGCCTGAGGCCGGATGGCGCCAAGGGTTTGCCGGTGTCGTCGCTGGCCTCGTTCGCCGACTACCAGCGCGAGCGTGCATGGCTATGGGAACACCAGGCCCTGCTGCGCGCGCGAGCCGTCGCGGGGGCGCAAGCGTTCGCGGCGCGATTCGATGCGGTGCGCGCGGCGGTGCTGTCGCAGCCGCGCGACGCGGCGCAGGTGTTCGCCGAAGTCGGACGCATGCGCGAGCGCTGGCGCACCGAGCTTGATCGCAGCACGGCAGATCGCTTCGATCTGAAGCAGGGTCGTGGCGGGCTGGTCGACATCGAATTCCTGCTGCAGGCCCTGGTGCTGGTGCACGCGCAGAGGCATCCGGCGTTGTGCGGCAGCGGCGGCACGACCCGCGTGATCGAATCGCTGCACGTGGCCGGGGTGCTTGATGCGGAATCCCGCGCGGTGCTGCTGCGCACGCACCAGGAATGCCTGAGCCGCGCGCTCGACTGCAGCCTCGACCTGCGTCCGCGGGTGATCGCGCACGATGCCGATCTCGCCGTGTGGACGGCGGCGACGGCGGCCATCCTCAGGCGGTTCGGGTTGCCGGCAGGTTGATCCAGCGATCGATCAGGTATCGCGAGATCGAAAAGCGCGGCGACAGCTTGATGGCGCCGCTGCGCAGCTCCTCGCGGGTGAACCAGCGCACGTCGGCCATTTCGGCGCCGATGCGGATGTCGTCGGACACGGCCTGCGCCTCGAATCCGAGCATCAGCGAGGCCGGGAACGGCCAAGGCTGCGAGCCGACGTAGGCGCAGTCGCCGACCCGGATGCCGGCTTCCTCGAACGTCTCGCGGCGCACCGCGTCTTCCAGCGTCTCGCCCGGTTCGACGAAACCCGCGAGCGTCGAGTAGCGGCCTTCCGGCCACGAGGGCTGGCGACCGAGCAGGGCGCGCTCGCCGTCGTGCACGAGCATGATCACGCAGGGGTCGGTGCGCGGGAAAAACGCGGCGCCGCAGGCCGCGTTGCTGCACAGGGCGCGATGGCCGCCGGCGCTGAGCAAGGTGCGTGCGCCGCACACGCCGCAATGGCGCGACCGCGACTGCCAGTACGCGAGCGAACTCGCGAATGCGGCGAGGCCGGCTTCGTGCGGCTGCAGGTTCATCGCCGCGGCACGCAGCTCGGTCGCCAATGCTTGATGGATCGCCAGGAACTCGTCGTGCTCTTCGTCGCGCAAGGTCAGCGCGAACAGCGTGCGTGCGTCCTGATCGCCGAGGTAGGTGAAGCGCGCGGCCTCGAAGCGGTCGCGCAGCAGCGGCAGCGGAATGCGCAGCAGGTGCGGTTCGGGCCGCGCGATCAGCACGTCGCGACTGCCGCGCAGCACGATGACCAGGGCGAGATCGTCGTCGAAGCGGGCGCGCAGCCAGCCGGCGTCCTCGCGCGATTCGCCGTTGCGTTCCAGCGATCCGCCGACGAAGGCGAAGTCCATGCTCAGACCGTGAACGACGAGCCGCAGCCGCAGGTCGTCTTCGCGTTCGGGTTGCGGATCACGAACTGCGCGCCCTGCAGGCTTTCGCTGTAGTCGATCTCGGCGCCGCCGAGGTATTGCAGGCTGAGCGGATCGCAGAGCAGGGTGACGCCGTCGCGCTCGACGGCAAGGTCGTCGTCCTCGGCCGCTTCTTCGAAGCTGAAGCCGTACTGGAAGCCCGAACAGCCGCCGCCCTGGATGTAGACGCGCAGCTTCAGCGCCGGGTTGTTCTCCTCGGCGATCAGGTCGCGCACCTTGCGCGCCGCCGACGCGGTGAAGTTCAGCGCGTTGCCGGCGCTGGTCTGGTAACTCGGGGGGGCGATATCGGTCATGGCGGGCTCCTGTGCGGCGCAGATCGGGTCGGCGCCGGGCGCATTCAAGCGTCAGCTGCGCTTGGCGTCGACTTTCGATTTTTCCTTGGGCTCGACACGCACCTCGATGGCCGATTCGCCCTCGTTCGCGGCCGCTTCGGGCTTGGGTTCCGGCTTCGGCAGCTGCTTGCGCGGTTCGTCCTCGCGCACCACGCGGCCGGTGATTTGGGCGCCTGCGGCCATTTCCAGCACCTTGTAATGCACGTTGCCGTGCACGCGTGCCTGCGCCGCCAGTTCGACGCGTTCGCTGGCGATCACGTCGCCCTTCATCACGCCGTTGATGATGACGTGCGGTGCGCGCACTTCGCCTTCCACCGAGCCCTGGTCGGAAATCGACAACACCGCGTCCGGCGCGCCGTCCGCGACGATGCTGCCGACCACGCTGCCGTCGACGCGGAAACCGCCCGAGAAGGTGATGTCGCCCTTGATCCGGGTCTTCGCGCCGATCAGCGTGTCGATCGTCATCGTCGGCCGGCTGGCGTTGTTCTTGCTACTTCCAAACATGCTCGTCTGCTCCGGTGGCGAGCGCCTGTTCCCAAGGGAAGCTGCGCTCGAATTGGTCGCCTTGTGCGGATTTCATCACGAGCACGACGCGGTTGGGGGTGAAGCCGTCGGGAAGCACGAAACTGGCGTCGAGCTCCTGGAAATACTTGAACGAGAATGCCGGCGGCTGATCGGGCTTGCGTTGCGCGAGTTCGCGCCAGTCGAGACTCTTCAGGCTGCCCTTGAGCATGCCCTCGACGCGGATGTTGGCGTCGCCGCTGGTGGTTTCGCCCTTGCGCAGGTTCTGGGTCAGGGTCGCCCGCAATTCGTAGCCGTCGCCGTCGCCGATCGGGCGCAGCGCGATCTGCTGCACGGTGAGGCCCTGGCGCGGCGCCTTGCCGCCCATCAGGCGCTGATAGAAGGCGAGATCGGCGCGCAGCGACGCGATTTCCTCTTCGCTCGTGGTCAGTTGCTCCTGCAGCACTTCGTTGGCGCTGCGCGAGACCTGGTCGGAACGTTCGCTGATGCTGAGTTTCTGCTTGGTCTGCTCGAGTTCGGCGCGCATCGATTCGCGTTGCGCTTCCGCCTGCGAAAGTTTGCCCTGCATGTCGAACAAGCCGGGCGCGGCGCGATAGGACGCGATCGCCCAGACGGCGACGGCGCTGAGCGCCCAGGCCGCCACGAGCGCAACCCGGATGCGGCGCGTGCGCGCCGGGTCGTGCGCCTGCACGATCAGAGGCGTGGAGCTGGGGTGGGACTTGAACGGGTTCTTCATGCGCGGCCGCAAAGGCGAGCGCGGGTTATAGCCGGCGGTGTCCGCGGGCGGCAAGGAAACATTGCCGCATTAACGGAATTTGAACTCGAACGCGACCGCGTTGCGTCCCGGATCCTGAACCTCGAGATCGATCGTCGCGGTGGCGTTCGGCGCCAGGCCGCGCGCCAGCGCACGCGCATCGACGAGGTAGTCCTGGGGCGCGACGCGGCGCATGGCGACGAGCTTCTCGTCGAGATCGGACAAGGTGATCTCGACGATCGGATACGGTTGCGTGAACCCGGCGCGATTCAGCATCGTCGCCGAGATGATCAGCGCGCCGCCCTGGCTCGGATGCGGACGCACGTCGCGCGAGACGAGCGCGATCTGGCCAAGGTCGGCACGTGGCGGCAATCGGCAGTCGAGTCGCAGACAGGCGGCGTCGAGCCACGGGCGCACACGGGGCTCGTTCATCCACCAGCCGCGACCGGCATAGGTCGCCTGGGCCAGCAGGCCGACGAGCAGCAACAGGTTCAGGTAGCGCAGCGTGCGGTTGTGGGCCGGCCTGGCTGCGGGCGGATGCACGAAGGTCGGCGCGGGCGCGACGTCTTCTTCCTCGTCCGGCGCGAACAGGTCGTGCTGGCCGTCCTTCGGACGCATGGCCGGCACATCGAGGATCGGCAGCGGGCCGGAGGCGTGCCGTTCCAGTTTGCCCACCGGCTCCGCCGGCAGATGGTCGACGAGGGTCGCGAGCGCATCGAACTCGGCCCGGCAAACCCCGCAACGCGCCCGCCCGTGCGCACGCGTCAGCGCGTCGACCGGAATCCGGTAGATCGTCAGGCATTCGGGGCATTGGGTGTACATCGCGACGATGATGCCGCAGTGCGCTCAGCGACGCACGCCGTCGATGCGCACCCAGTCTTCCTGCGGCGTGATCGCGAGATCGGCGAAGTCGGCGCGATAGGCGGCGGCGACTTCATCCGCCTGATCGGCGAGGATGCCGGACAGGGCCAGCGGTGCGTTCGTGCGGCAATGCGCGGTGATCGTCGGCTGCAATGCGATCAGGGCGCCGGCGAGGATGTTGGCGACGACGACATCGGCTGCGAGGCCCGCCGGCACGTCGTCGGGCAGATACAGGTCGAGATGCTCGACCACGCCATTGCGTTCGGCATTGTCGCGGCTGGCGACGATGGCCTGCGGGTCGTTGTCGATGCCGATGGCGCGTGCGGCGCCGAGCTTGAGCGCGGCGATGGCGAGGATGCCGGAGCCGCAGCCGAAATCGAGCACGGTCTTGCCGCGCAGCTCGAGTCCGTCGAGCCAGGCCAGGCACAGTGCCGTGGTCGGGTGCGTGCCGGTGCCGAAGGCGAGGCCGGGATCGAGGCGCACGATGGCGGCCTCGCTGTCGGCCGGCGGTTCGCTGGTCGAGGGATAGATCCAGGTGCGGCGCCCGAACTGCATCGGCTGGAAGGTGTCCATCCAGACGCGGGTCCAGTCCTCGTCGGCGACGCCGCGTGCGGTGATCTTTTCCGGCGTCAGCCACGGCACCATGATCTGCAGGGCGTCGAACAGGCCGATGCGGTCGACGTGGTCGTGGAACAGCGCGCGCACCGTCACCTGCGGCCACAGGGGCGTTTCGCCCGGGCCGGGTTCGAGGATCGGATGATCCTCGGCGTCGAGCAGCGTGATCGACGCCGCTTCCAGGTCTTCCAGCGCCGCTTCAACCCGCGACAGCGAGCGTTGTTCCACTTCGATCGACACTTCCAGCCAGCCCATCCCTGCGTCTCCGTTACAGCCCGATCGGCTTGTCCTTGCGTTCGGCGATGCGTTTTTCGAGGTAGTGGATGTTCGCGCCGCCCTGTTGGAAGCCGCGGTCGGCCATGATGCGCGACTGCAGCGGGATATTGGTCTTGATGCCGTCCACCACCATTTCCGCGAGCGCGACGCGCATGCGCGAGATCGCTTGTTCGCGCGTGGCGCCGTGCACGATCAGCTTGCCGATCATCGAGTCGTAGTTGGGCGGAATCCGATAGCCGTCGTAGATGTGCGTGTCGACGCGCACGCCCGGACCGCCGGGCGCGTGGAAACGCTTCACCAGGCCCGGGCTCGGCATGAAGGTGTCCGGATCTTCGGCATTGATGCGGCATTCGATGGCATGGCCGCGCAGCACCACGTCCGATTGCTTGATCGAGAGCTTTTCGCCGCCGGCGATCAGCAGCTGTTCGCGCACCAGGTCGATGCCGGTGACGAGTTCGGTGACCGGATGTTCCACCTGGATGCGCGTGTTCATCTCGATGAAATAGAAGCGGCCGTCCTGGAACAGGAATTCGAAGGTGCCGGCGCCGCGGTAGCCGATGCGGATACAGGCTTCGACGCAGACCTTGCCGATCTGTTCGCGCATTTCCGGCGTGATGCCGGGCGCGGGCGCTTCCTCGACCACTTTCTGGTGGCGGCGCTGCATCGAGCAGTCGCGTTCGCCGAGGTGGATGGCATTGCCCTGGCCGTCCGCGAGCACCTGGATCTCGACGTGGCGCGGGTTCTCGAGGAATTTCTCCATGTAGACCATGTCGTTGCCGAAGGCCGCCTTGGCCTCGGCCTTGGTGGTCGCGA
The DNA here is from genome assembly GCA_044229785.1 of Ahniellaceae bacterium. Taxonomy (GTDB): domain Bacteria; phylum Pseudomonadota; class Gammaproteobacteria; order Xanthomonadales; family Ahniellaceae; genus JADKHK01. The sequence goes on along the minus strand of JBGASK010000116.1, from coordinate 1,644 downwards.
TGGCATTGTGCAGGGCCGCTTCGGTGTGCACGACGCGCATGCCGCGGCCGCCGCCGCCGCCCGCGGCCTTGATGATCACCGGATAACCGATGTCCTTTGCGTGCTTGGAATTTTCCTCGGCGTCGTCGCCGAGCGGGCCGCCGGAGCCGGGCACGCAGGGCACGCCCGCCGCCTTCATCGCCTTGATCGCCTCGACCTTGTCGCCCATCAGGCGGATCACGTCCGCGGTCGGGCCGATGAAGACGAAGCCGGATTTCTCGACCCGCTCGGCGAAGTCGGCGTTCTCGCTGAGGAAGCCGTAGCCGGGATGGATGGCTTCGGCGTCGGTCACTTCCGCCGCCGAGATGATGCGCGGGATGTTCAGGTAACTGTCGGAGGCCGGCGCCGGCCCGATGCAGACCGATTCGTCGGCCATGCCGACATGCTTGAGGTTGCGGTCGACGGTGGAATGCACCGCCACCGTCTTGATGCCGAGCGCATGGCAGGCACGCAGCACCCGGAGCGCGATTTCGCCGCGGTTGGCGATGACGACTTTGTCGAGCATCGGGGCGGGCTCAGCTGATCACGAACATGGGTTCGTCGAACTCGACCGGCTGGCCGCTGGTCGACAGGATGGCGGTGACCGTACCGGAGATGTCGGCCTCGATCTGGTTGAACATCTTCATCGCTTCGATGATGCCGAGCACGTCGCCGGCCTTGACCTGCTGGCCGATCTTCACGAAGGCTGGCGCTTCCGGATTCGGCGAGGCGTAATAGGTGCCGACCATCGGCGCGCGGATGACATGGCCGTCCGGCAGTTCGCGGCCGCCGCCCGAGGCATGCCCGCCTTCGACATGGGCATGATGCTGGGCGCCGCTCGGGCGCTGCTCCACATGCACGTGCGTGACCGGGGCGGCCGCGGCGGGCGCCGGCATCATCACCGGCATGTTCTTCGGCATGCGCGCCAGGCGCACGACCTCCTCGCCCTCCTTGATTTCCAGTTCGCTGAGATTGCTGGCCTCAAGCAGGTCGATGAGTTTCTTGATCTTGCGAAGATCCATGGTGTTCCTCCCGTGTTGTTGCATCCGAGCCCGAAGCTCAGATCCCCGTCTGGATGCCGTCGCCCGCGACCGGTTGCAGTCGGCGGAACGCGGCGGTCAATGCGAATTCGTAACCTTCCGGCCCGAGACCGGCGATCACGCCCACGGCGCGATCGGAAAACAGCGAGCGGTGCCGGAACGGTTCGCGCGCATGCACGTTCGACAGGTGCACCTCGACGAAGGGCAGGTCGGTCGCCGTGACGGCATCCCGGATCGCGACACTTTGGTGCGTGAACGCGCCCGGATTGACGACGATGAACGCCGTTCCGTCCATGCGCGCGGCGTGCAGGCGTTCGATCCAGGCCAGTTCGCTGTTCGATTGCAGCGTCGCCAGTTCGTGGCCGTTCGCGGCTGCGAGGTCGCGCGCACGCTGCTCGATCTCCGCCAGCGTCACATGGCCGTAGACCCCGGGCTCGCGTTCGCCGAGCAGGTTCAGGTTCGGGCCATTGAGCAGCAGGATCTTCGCCACGGTGCTTCCGTCAAAGATTCGTAGTCTGCAGGGGCGACACTATCCTGTCCAGTTAGCCGCAGAATCGCAGGCGATTCTTGCTAAATCGGCGCTTGA
>JBGASK010000016.1:0-44289 GCA_044229785.1 Ahniellaceae bacterium | reverse complement strand
CACACGGCAGCGGTGCGACGGTCCTGCCAGACGATGGCGCGATGGATGGGCGCGCCGCTCATGCGCTCCCAAAGCACCGTGGTCTCGCGCTGGTTGGCGAGCCCGACCGCAGCGATGCGTGCGGCATCGATCGCGGCTTCGGCCAGCACGCGCCGGACCACGATCAACGTCGTTGCCCAGATCTCGTCGGCGTCCTGCTCGACCCAGCCGGGCTGCGGGAAATGTTGCGTGAATTCCTGTTGCGCGGTGGCGCGGGCGCGACCGTCGCGATCAAACAGGATGGCGCGGATGCTGGTGGTGCCGGCGTCGATCGCCAGCAGGAACTCGGACATCGTGGCACTCCGTGGACTGCACCGATTCTAGCCCGCATGTCTCGGGACAGAGCCCCATCCAACAGCATCGCGGGACGGAGCCCGCTCCCACAGGAGCAAAGCCGGAGTGCCGAGTGCTCTTGTGGGAGCGGGCTCCGCCCCGCGATCTTGCGACCACTCAATCCCGATCAAGCCTCGACCAGGAATGCCGCCACTCGGCAGCTGTCGCAACCAGCCCCGCTCGCACCGGATTCTGCAAGCAATAGTCGACAGCGATGGCGAACTGCGCGTCGTCGTCGATGCGGCGATCGTGATACTGCGGCTGCCAGACCTTGCCGCCGCACTGCAAACGCCTTGCGATCTCGTTTGCCGTGAAGCTCTTCATCGTCCGCAGCAGCGAGGGCCAGGCGCTGCCGAGCGGGTCGGCGACGAAATGCAAATGATCGGGCATGACCACGGCGACATGGAGCCGAAGCCGATGCTGCGCGTCCAGCCACTGCAACGATTCGAGCACGATGGCCGCGGCGACTGGATCCGCGAGCAAGGGCTGGCGATCCGCGCAGCAGGTGGTGATCAACGCCGTGCCAGGTGTCCGATGCAATCGCAACCGATGGCTGCCCCGTGCAATGCGAGTGTCCATCGGTGCAGGGTCGCAGCGCCGAGGCGGAGAGTCCCTGGTTGGCGACCGGGATCGACTGGGGAAATTTCGCAAGAGCGTCGCGGGACAGAACACTGGGGCGAGTTCATCGCGGGACAGAGCCCGCTCCCACAAGAGCCGCAAACAATATCGGCTTGGCTTCTGTGGGAGCTCCATCGCGGGGCGGCGCCCGCTCCCACAAAAGCCGCAAACAATATCGGCTTGACTTCTGTGGGAGCTCCATCGCGGGACAGAGCCCGCTTCCACAAAGCCGCCGACACTCTGGCTTTGCTCTTGTGGGAGCGGGCTCCGCCCCGCGATGCTGTTAGGTCAGGCTCTGCCTTGCGACATCCGACTGCTAGGCTCGCCGCCCATGCGCCACATCGCCACCTGCACACTGTCCCTGTCCCTCGCCGCCCTGTCGGGCTGCAGCCCGCCGCCCGCCGATGAAACCGCGAAGACGACGAAGTCGATTCCCGCCACGGTGAAACGCAGCGCCAGCGCCTTGCCCTCTCGCTACGCGGGCGCACTGCCGGAATCTTCGGCCGCGCTGAAAGCCTGGTACGAGGGGGATGCCTCGCTGCCGCCCCAGGCGCATGTGTTCGATGCGATCGCGCGCGGCGACATGGCGATGATCGAGCGCCTGCGCGACGCCTCGACGCGTGTTGCCGAGGCCGACGTCGTCGCTTGGGCACAGGGCTGGCATCAGGGCCTGCACTATCGCGACACCACCGCGTCGTTCTGCACGGCTGTCCAGGCCATCGTCGAAGCGCCGCCGTCGCCGCTGCGCATGGCCGTCGTCGGCACCCATGCCGAGCACTGCGCGACCGCCGATGCGCAGACGTTGATCGTGCGCGACGACACGCCGGACTGGGCGGTGCTGGCCTGGTATTCGCCATGGCGCGATCGCGCGCTCGGCGCGACGATGCCGTACGACCCGCGGCTCGCCGCCGTGCTGCATGGCGCGATCGCACGCAACGATCGCAGCATGGCCTACGAGGCCGCACTGGCGATGGCGAAGCTGTCCGATCCGGCCGCCATGACGGCGCTGCGTGCCGAACACGCCGCAATCCAGGACGCGGCGTTCTCGGCCCATCTTGCACAGGCGATGCAGCCGTTGGCATCCACGCCGCAAGCCGCCACTGCGGCGACATCCGACGCGCGTGCACTCGCCGCACGCCTGCGCGATCTCGGCTTCAATCGCGTCGATCCCGACCACACCGGTGATGCGACCACCGCCGACGACCTTCTGGTCGGGGCCGGGCACGGCTACTGGTTCGACGTCGAGACCGGCACCTTCCCGAACGAACACGATTCGCTGCTGCGATCGCTCGCCGACACCGTGCGCCCGGCGCTCGACGGCGTGGTGTTCGAGGAGATCGCGCCGGACATCGACGACGAGGACGGCGGTTACGTGCTGCGCGCCTATGTCGATGGCCAGAGGCTGGAGACAACGGCCGAGAATCTCGGCGACTGGTACGACGTCGATGCGGTGTTGCGCCTGCTCGATGCGGTGCTGCACGAACGCCGGTCGGATCAGCGCTTCGTGCTGCTCGAGACGATGGACCAGACCGCGACGGTGGTCGGCGGCAAGGCCGAGGTGCTGCGCGCCGCGCTCGAGGCCAAGCTGATCACGACCGGAGACCCCAAGGCGGCGGAAGCGCTTGGCAAGGCCTTCGAGGATCGCGTGAAAGCATCGCTGGACTGAGCCTGCTCCCACGAGAGCAAGCCACAAAAAGCATCGCGGGACAGAGCCCGCTCCCGCAAGAGCCGCCGACACTCTGGCTTTGCTCCTGTGGGAGCTCCATCGCGGGACAGAGCCCGCTCCCACAAAAGCCGCAAACCGCGGGGTTGCGAGGGCTGGGGTGGGAGCGGGCGCCGTCCCGCGCTCTTCTTCAGCTCCGCGCTTCATGCCGTCATACAACGGCTTGTGCTTGTCGACGATGTGCACGGTAAGCAGTCTGATCGGCGTATCCGACACGACCTTGAAGCCGCCATGCACGACGCCGCGCAGGTTCATCAGCGGCGCGCCGGTCGCCAGTTCGAACTCGGGCTTGCCCTCGGGCGCCACCCGCCCGCCTTCGAGCACGTACCCGGTCTCGACGCCGTGATGCACATGCGCCGGCATGAACTCGCCCGGCGCGATCACCACGATCGACGTGATCACCTCCATGCCCGGCGCTCCGTCGAGATCGGCCCGCTTCAACTCCGTGCGCCCCGGCAGATCCCCCTCAACCGCCCACGCCGCGCCGAGCCCGAACACAGCCATCACGACTGTCATTGCCACACAGAAAATTCTCATGCGCTTGCTCCCCTGACGCCGGCACGATGAAGCCTGCGCCCCATTGTAGGGGCGCCGCGTGCGGCGCGACCGCAAGGCATGAAACCGACTCAGAGACTCAACGCCGCCGCATGCCAAGCCACGTGTTCGCCGATGAAGCTGGCGATGAAGTAGTAGCTGTGGTCGTAGCCGGGTTGCAGGCGCAGGGTGAGCGGGTGGCGTGCGGCGGTGCAGGCGGCGTGCAGCAGGTCGGGGCGGAGTTGGGTGGCGAGGAATTCGTCGGCGTCGCCTTGGTCGACGAGCAACGGCAATCGTTCCGTGGCGTGTTCGATCAGGGCGCAGGTGTCCCATTCGCGCCAGGCAGATTCGTCGTCGCCGAGATAGGCGCGGAAGGCTTTCTGGCCCCACGGCACCTGGGTCGGCGCGACGATCGGCGCGAATGCGGAGACGCTGCGATAGCGACCGGGATGGCGCAGCGCGATCGTGAGTGCGCCATGCCCGCCCATCGAATGGCCGCTGATGCTGCGTGCATCCGTCGCGGCGAAGTTCGCTTCGATCCAGGCCGGCAGCTCGTGCGCGATGTAGTCGTGCATGCGGTAGTGCGCCGCCCACGGCGCCTGCGTCGCGTTCACGTAGAAACCGGCACCGAGCCCGAGGTCGTAACCCTCGGCATCGGCGACGTCGGCACCGCGCGGGCTGGTGTCCGGTGTCACGATGATCAGCCCATGCTCGGCCGCGTAACGCTGCATGCCGGCCTTGGTGATCGCGTTCTGTTCGGTGCAGGTGAGCCCGCTCAGCCAGTACAGCACCGGACATGCCTGCGTCGCCGCCTGCGGCGGCAGATAGACGCCGACGTTCATGTCGCAGTTCAAGGTCTCGCTGCGATGGCGACAAACGTCCTGCCAGCCGCCGAAACAGGCGCGATGTTCGAGTCGATTCATGATTCCCCGCCGGCAGGAGCGCCGCGTGCGGCGCGATGCTTGTCTCAATAATGAATCACGGTGCGGATCGATTTCCCCTCGTGCATCAGCTCGAAGGCGTGGTTGATCTCGGTCAGCGGCATCTGGTGGGTGACGAAGGGCGCCAGTTCGATCTCGCCGCGCATCGATTGTTCGACCATGCCCGGCAGCTGCGAACGGCCCTTCACGCCGCCGAAGGCGGTGCCCATCCACTTGCGCCCGGTGACGAGCTGGAACGGCCGCGTCGAGATCTCCTGGCCGGCGCCGGCGACGCCGATGATCACCGACTGGCCCCAGCCGCGGTGCGCGCATTCGAGCGCGGCGCGCATCACCTGGACGTTGCCGATGCATTCGAAGGAATGATCGACGCCCCAGCCGGTCATCTCGACGATCACCTGCTGCACCGGCTTGTCGTGGTCCTTCGGATTGACGCAATCGGTCGCGCCCATCTGCTTGGCCAGTTCGAACTTCGACGGGTTCGTGTCGATGGCGATGATACGCCCGGCCTTGGCCTGGCGCGCGCCCTGCACGACCGCGAGGCCGATGCCGCCGAGGCCGAACACCGCGACCGAATCGCCCGGCTGCACCTTGGCGGTGTTGTGCACCGCGCCGATGCCGGTGGTAACGCCGCAGCCGAGCAGGCAGACGTGTTCGGGCTTCGCTTCGGGATGAATCTTCGCCAGCGAGACTTCGGCGACCACGGTGTATTCGCTGAAGGTGCTGCAGCCCATGTAGTGGTACAGCGGCTGGCCGTTGTACGAAAAGCGCGAAGTCCCGTCCGGCATCACGCCCTTGCCCTGGGTCGCGCGCACGGCAACGCACAGGTTGGTCTTGCCGGATTTGCAGAACAGGCACTCGCCGCATTCGGCGGTGTACAGCGGGATGACGTGGTCGCCGGGCGCGACGCTGGTCACGCCTTCGCCGACCTCGACCACGATGCCCGCGCCTTCATGCCCGAGCACGACCGGAAACAGGCCTTCCGGATCGTCGCCGCTGAGCGTGAAGGCATCGGTATGGCAGACGCCGGTGTGGGTGATCTTGACCAGCACCTCGCCCTTGCGCGGCGGCGCGACATCGATCTCGACGATCTGCAGCGGTTTCCCGGCTTCAAAGGCGACGGCGGCACGTGATTTCATGGCGATGCTCCGGAGGATGGACAACATCCTAAAGTAGCCGCCCGACCGCGAAGAAGCCATGAGCCCGGAAGCGAAGCCTTGGTGCCTGTACCTGATCGAATGCCGCAATGGTGCGTGGTATGCGGGCATCACCAACGACATCGAACGACGGTATGCGATGCATGCGTCCGGCCGCGGCGCGAAATTCACCCGCGCGCATCCGGCCGCGGCGCGAAATTCACCCGCGCGCATCCGCCCCTGCGCCTGCTCGGCACGCGCACGTACCCGGACCGCAGCGCCGCGGCGAAGGCCGAACACGCCATCCGCCAGCTCCCGAAATCGAAGAAGCTCGCGTTCCTCTTGGATCATCGAGAGCGAATGTAGGTCGGATCAACGCCCCGGAATGTAGGTCGGATCAACGAGCGCAGCGAGGGATCCGACGACGGTCAATGAATGCGACGCGATGACCAACAGATGTCGGATCCGCTTCGCTTGATCCGACCTGCATTCGCGGTTCGGCGTTCGGCGTTCGGCTGGTCAACGCAGGTAGACAAGACCCAGCACGAACACGCCCAGCGCGATGCGATACCAGACGAAGGGCATCAGGCCGAGGCGGCGCAGGAAGTGCAGCAGGAAGTGGATGCAGGCGATGCCGGCCACCGCCGACACGCCGGCGCCGATGGCGAAGTCGGCCCAGGCGAAGGTTTCGCCGCTCTTGTACAGCTCGAGCGCACCGTGGGCGCAGGCCGCGGCCGTCACCGGCACGCCCATCAGAAAGCTGTAGCGTGCGGCCTCGTGGCGATTCAGGCCGAGGAACAGGCCGGCGCTCATGGTGATGCCGGAGCGCGAGGTGCCGGGAATCAGCGCCAGCGCCTGCGCCGCGCCGATCAGCAGCGCCTCCTTGATCGACAGGTCGAACACGCCGCGGGTCTTGCCGCCGACGCGGTCGGCGACGCCGAGCACGAGGCCGAACACGATCAGGTTCGCCGCGATCAGGGCCGGCACGCGCAGCGCGTTCGCGGTCTCCTCGCCCATCAGCAGGCCGACGACGACCGCAGGAATGATGCCGAGCGCGAGGCCGATGCCGAGGCGATGCTGGGCGCGGCCCGATTCGCTGCGGTCGCGCTTCAGCATCGCGACGGCGATGGCGACGAGGTCGCGGCGGTAATACACGAGCACCGCCATCAATGTGCCGAAATGCAGGGCCAGGTCGAAGGTGACGCCCTGGTAGGCCCAGCCGAACAGGAAGCCGACCAGGCCGAGATGGCCCGAACTCGAGATCGGCAGGAATTCGGCCAGCGCCTGCACCAGCGCGAGCAAGAGGATGTGGCTGAGTTCCATGGTCGGACCTGCGGCAAAGAAGCCGATTGTGCCAGCCCGGTTTCGTCCGGCTGGTTCAAATTCGGTGTCGAAGCGGGGGCAGCGTGGCCGACGGCGGTTTCGCTTCGCTATGCTCGGGACCGTTTCACGAGGTCCGCATGAACCAGAATCGCGTGCTCGTCGTCGACGACGAGCCGGACATCCGTCAACTGATCGGCGACATCCTGCTCGACGAAGGGCATCAGGTCGAAACCGCCGACAGCGTCGCTGCCGCACGCGCGGCCCTGCCGGCCTTTCGGCCGGACCTCGTGCTGCTCGATGTCTGGCTGCCGGACGGCGACGGCGTCGCCCTGCTGCAGGAATGGCAGGAGCAAGCGGCCCTGCATGCGCCGGTGGTGATGATCTCCGGTCACGGCACGATCGAAACCGCAGTCAGCGCGCTCAAGCTCGGCGCCTACGACTTCCTCGAAAAGCCGGTGTCGCTGGCGAAGTTGCTCGCCACCGTGCAGCGCGGCTTCGAACATGCCGCGCTGAAACGCGAAAACCAGGGCCTGCGCGCCCGCGTGGCGCCGCCGCCGCCGATCGGCGGCAGCACCGCGATGCAGATCCTGCGCACCCAGCTCGAACGCGCCGCGCACGCCGACGCGCCGTTGCTGATCCGCGGCGAAACCGGCACCGGCAAGGAAGCGCTGGCGCGTTACGTGCACGGTCACGGGCCGCGCGCCGCCGCGCCCTTCGTGCATTTCGCGGCCGCGACCATGGCCGGCGAACGCGGTGTCGGCGCCCTGTTCGGGCGCGAGACCGCGCATGGCGAAGAAGCCGGCGCGATCGCCCAGGCCGCGAACGGCACCCTCTACGTCGACGACGTCGCCCACCTCGACGCAACCACGCAGGCGCGCCTGGCCTCGGCCATCGCCGCGCGCCAGTACGTGCCCGAAGGCGGCCAGAAGCCGCGCGCCTTCCCGGCCCGCGTCGTGGCCTCGAGCACGCGTCCGCTCGAACACGAATTGCAAGCCGGCACGCTGCGCGAAGACCTGTTCTTCCAGCTCAACGTGCTGACCGTGCATGTGCCGGCCCTGCGCGAACGGCCCGAAGACATCGCCGCCCTGCTCGGCGCGCACCTGGAACAGGTCGCCGCGCGCGACAGCCTGCCGGCACGCACCCTGAGCGCGCCGGCCGTCGAGCGCCTGCGTCGCCACGCCTGGCCAGGCAACCTGCGCGAACTGCGCAACCTGGTGCAGCGCCTGCTGATCATCGGCGGCGACGGCGAGATCGACCTCGACGAGATCGAGGACGCGCTCGGCATCATCGCGCCGAATCCGGCCAAGCCCGCCGGCGACTTCCTGCTCGACCTGTCGCTGCCGCTGCGCGACGCCCGCGACCGCTTCGAACGCACCTATCTGATGCGCCAGCTCAAGCACTGCCGCGGCTCGGTCTCGCGCCTCGCGCAGATCTCCGGCATGGAACGCACCCACCTGTATCGCAAACTCAAGGACCTAGGCGTCGACCCGAAGGCGCTGGATGCGAGCGAATGAGAACGCGATGTGGCGCGATCTGCGGCCTGATGCTCCTCGTCGCCGGGCCGACGACCCGCACTGCGGCAGCGTCCGGGGAGACGCCGCTGGATGCGTTGGCCGCAGGCTTGAACGGTGCCGGCTGTGAATACCGCGACGTGGCAACGCAACGGCTGCTGATGGTCACCGAAGCACGCTCCTTGCCGGACCGCGGCCGCGGCGTCGCGCGCGTGTCGCTGAAGGGCGAAGTCCAGCGACTCGACCGCATCGGCAGCGACGAACGCGCACCCCGCGTCTTCGGCAATCGACTCGTCCGCGTCGTCGCCCGCGACTTCGGACCGATCGATGCCTGTGACGGCAGTGAATGCGAAGGGAGCCGGCAACGCGCAGTGCTGGACATTACGCTGGGCGCGCGGCGCACCAGCGTGGCGGTGGACGTGCATTGCGGTGCCTGAAGCCGTCGCCTGCGACTTGATGTTGACGGCGCCGATGCGATCATCGGCGCTTCGCCAACGGAGAGCGCCATGAGCCAGACCCACGATCCGCGTCGTCGCGATTTCATTGCCGGCAGCGCCGCGCTGGCCGCGGCGTCGGCCTTGCCGACGGCGGCGCACGCCGGGCACGACGAACATCGCCGGATGGGCGACTTCGAACTGGCCGGGAAGGACCGCGAAGCGCTGACGCAGGGCTTGCAGAACGGCAGCCACACCGCGCTCGGACTGACGCGCGCCTACCTCGAACGCATCCAGGCGCACGACGCGCACACGGTCAATGCGGTGATCGAACTGAATCCGGATGCCGAGGCCATCGCCGCCCAACTGGACGCCGAACGCAAGGCCGGCAAGATCCGCGGTCCGCTGCACGGCATTCCGGTGCTGATCAAGGACAACATCGACACCGGCGACCGCATGCACACCACGGCCGGATCGCTGGCCCTGGCCGACTGGCATGCACCGACCGATGCGCCGGTCGCAGCCAGCCTGCGCGCGGCCGGCGCGGTCATCCTCGGCAAGACCAATCTGAGCGAATGGGCGAATGCCCGCTCGACGCGCTCGACCAGCGGCTGGAGCGCACGCGGCGGCCAGACCACCAATGCCTACGACCGCACGCGCTCGCCAAGCGGTTCCAGTTCCGGCACCGGTGCCGCCATCGCCATGGAATTCGCGGCGCTCGGCATCGGCACCGAGACCGACGGTTCGATCATCTCGCCGGCGAACGCGAACGGCCTGGTCGGACTGAAACCGACCCTGGGCCTGGTGCCGCGCACCGGCATCATCCCGATCGCGCATTCGCAGGACACCGCGGGGCCGATGACGCGCAGCGTCGCCGATGCCGCCGCCCTGCTCGCGGCGATCGCGCAACCGAACACGGAGCCCGGATTCATCGCGCCCCCTGCGGCCGGATTCGATCGCAACTATCTCGGCGCGCTCAAGGCGCGTGCGGCGCAGGGCGCGCGCATCGGCGTCGCCCGCGGCCTGTTCGGTTTCCATCCGGACGTGGACCGCCTGGCCGAAGGCGCGATCCGCGCCCTGAAGGATCTGGGCGCCGAGATCGTCGACGAGGTGAAAATCGACACGCTCGGCCAGTTCGACGACAGCGAGTTCGAGGTGCTGAGCTACGAACTCAAGGCCGATCTGAATGCCTATCTGTCGCGCCTGCCGGCCAGCGCACCGGCGCGCACGCTGGCGCAGCTGATCGAATTCAACCGCGCCCGCGCCACGCTGGAGATGCCCTTCTTCGGCCAGGAATGGTTCGAAGGCGCCGAGGCCAAGGGCGCGCTCACCGACCGGGCGTATCGCGACGCGCTCGCGAAGAATCACGACCTGACCCGCACGAAGGGACTCGACGCCGCCTTCGCGGCCCATCGCCTCGACGCCCTGATCGGCCCCAGCGGCGGCCCGGCCTGGCTGATCGATCCCATCAATGGCGACCACTACACCGGCGGCAACACTTCGCTGGCCGCGGTCGCCGGGTATCCGCACCTGACGGTGCCGATGGGTTTCGTGCGCCACCTGCCGGTCGGCCTCGGCTTCATGGGCCTGCCGTATTCGGAAGCGAAGTTGCTCGGCCTCGGTTACGCCTTCGAACGGGCGACGCAGGCGCGGCGGTCGCCGTTCCTGGCGCGCTGACCGGGGCGTGACGAGTTTCGCGGCGGAACTGCGTACTGGCCGCCATCTCGTCGCCCACCGGAAGCCTGCCATGAACCCTTGCCTGTCGCTGTCGCTGTTCGTCCTGTCGTTCCTGATGCTGGTCATGCCGGCACGCGCCGACGTGCTCGCAGGCAAGATCTGCGAAGGCGGCTGCGACCGCTTCCGCACGATCTCGATCTTCGGCGACGCCATGAACGGCAATACCGAGCCGCTGTCCCTGCTCGGCGGCCCGACCCAGAGCGGCCTGCTCGACGCCTCGGCCATGGTCTACGACGCGGGCGAGAAAACCGTGCTGGTCGCCGATTTCTTCGGCCAGAAGATCCACGTCTTTCCCGCCGACGCACGCGGCGACGTGGCGCCGCTGCGTTCATTCTCCAGCCCGCAGATGGGCCAGCCGCGCAATGTCGTGCGTGCAACCGGCCACGACGAATACATCGCGTTGAGCAGCAACTTCGTGCTGGCGTTTGCGCGCAACGCCACCGGCAGCACTGCGCCGCTGCGTTCGACCACGTTCGCGCCGACGGTGATCGACAACGCCAGCGGCCTCGCCTACCTGCCGGCCAGCGACGAGGTCGCGGTTGGCGACTACCAGGATCTGGGCGGCAACCAGTCCGGCGGCGAAGTGCTGATCTTCCCGCGCACGATCAGCGGCGCGCCGGTGGCCTCGCGGCGCATCGCCGGTCCGTCGACGCAACTCGGTTCGTTCGTGAACTCGCTGGCCGTCGACCCGACGCACAACGAACTGTTCGTGCTCGTCACCGATGCCGATGCGCGCAGCCGCATCGTCGTGTTCCCGGTCGGTGCGGACGGCAACGTCGCGCCGCTGCGGGTGATCGGCGGCAACAACACCCGGATGACGAATGCCGGCGGGCTCGACTACTACGCCTTCCGCGACGAACTGCTGGTCGCGAGCGGCGCTTTCAACAGCGCGGCGACACGGGTGCTCGGCTTCGCGCGGACCGCGCAGGGCGACGTCGCGCCGAACCGGGACATCAGCGGCCCGAACACTGGCGTGAGCCCCGCCTCCGGCTGGCTGGCCGTGGTCGGCGTGCCGCTGGCGCTGGTCTTCGGCGACGGTTTCGAATAGTCCACCTGCTGGTTTGGACCGTTGCGTTTTCGCGAAACGCATGCGAGCGTGCCGGCTCGGGGAAATTCGGCAAAGGACAGCAGGATGCAGGGTTCCGAGCGAACGGAGGTGCCGTTCCGGCACAGCCTCAGGGCAAAGTTGCTGGTCGGCCTGGTGCTGGCGTTGGCGATGCTGCTGGCCGCCGTGCTCGTGGTCTTCTACCTGCGCGGCTACGAACTGCTGATGGCGCGCGAGCGCGATTCCGCCCACGTCGCGGCCCAGCGCCTGGCCAGCGACATGGGCAAGGAACTGGCGCTGGCCGAAGGCCTGGCGGTGGCGCTGGAGAATCTGGGCGAACGTCTGCCGCGCGACGAAGCGCTGTGGCGCGACGTCATTCCCGGCGTGCTCGACCTCGATGGCCGCGGCGACCTGATCGCCGGCGGCGGCCTGTGGCCCGAGCCCGACGCCTTCATCCCAGGGGTCGCCCGCCGCAGCTTCTTCTGGGGCCGCGACGCCGGCGGCGTGCTGCGCTACTTCGACGACTACAACGCGCCCGACGGTCCCGGCTACCACGGCGAGGAATGGTATGTGCCGGCCCGGCACCAGCGCGAAGGCCGCTGCTACTGGTCGCGCTCCTACCAGGATCCCTACAGCGGCGAGAAGATGGTGACCTGCACGGCGGCGATGCGCGTCGACGGCCGCTTCATGGGCGTCAGCACGGTCGACCTGAAACTGTCGGGCCTGCAGGGCTTCCTCGACCGGCGCGGCGCGGCGCTGCAGGGTTATGCCTTTGCCGTCGATCGCAACGGCGTGTTCATCACCGTGCCGCCGATGCGGCGGGTGCCGTTGCCGGGCGGGAGCGGATCAACGCCCTCGGGCACCGTCTTCGGCATTGCCGACTTCGCCGCGCACCATGCCGATTTCGGCGAACTCGCGCGCTTCCTGCAACAGCCGCTCGGGGAACCGCCCGACCCGCGCCTGTCCGACATCGCCGAACAGATCGACGCCGCCACCGCCGGCATCGACCGCCTCGAAGCGGAACGCATCGCCGCCCAGCTGCTCGACGACGGCGACCACGATGCCGAGGTGCGCCAGATCACGCTGCCGCGCGACCCATTCCTGAAGGAAGCCGGCCTGGTCACCGCGATCCGCCTGCCCGGCGCGCATTGGCAGCTGGTGCTGGTGCAGCCGGCGCGGCTGGTGCACGAGGCGGTGATGTCGGTGATGACGCGCGTGGCCTGGGCGCTGGGCCTGGCCGTCGTCGTCGTGGTCCTGATCGCCGGCTGGCTGCTGCGCCGGACCCTCGTGCAACCGATCCAGCGCATCACCGAACAACTCGCGGCCACCGAACATTCGGTCGTGCCCGGCCGCATCGACGAGCGTGGTCGCGACGAACTGGCGCAGCTCGCACGCACCTTCAACCGCTATGCCACGCAGATCGCCGAAAACCATGCCGATCTGCATGCGTCGGCGGAACAGTTCCGCGCCGTCACCGAACTGGCGCACGACGCGCTGATCCAGATCGACGACGAAGGCCGCATCATCAGCATGAACCGCGCCGGCGAGCAGATGTTCGGCTGGCGCGAAGCCGACCTGGCGGGCGCCGAGTTCAAGCGCCTGATGCCATGGGACCCGCGCATCGAAAGTTTCGCCGAAAGCGACGGCCAGGGCGCCAGCCGCGCCGCCAGCCGCGTGCTGGAGCTGAGCGCACAACGCCAGGACGGACGCGCCTTTCCGGCCGAAGTGTCGGTCAGCTACTGGCGCGGCCCGAGCCACGGCCTCTACAACGTGCAGGTGCGCGACGTGACCGAACGCCAGCGCGCCGAAGAACGCGTGCGCATGCTGGCCACGCACGACACCCTGACCGGCCTGCCGAACCGGACGCTGTTCAACGATCGCCTGAAGCGCGCGGTCGAACGCTGCCAGCTCGACGACAGCGCAATGGCCCTGCTCTTCCTCGACCTCGACCACTTCAAGGTCGCGAACGACAGCCTCGGCCACAGCGTCGGCGATGCGCTGCTGCGCGCCGTCGCCGAGCGATTGCAGGATTGCATCCGCCCGGGCGACACCGTGGCGCGCCTCGGCGGCGACGAATTCGCGATGCTGATGCCGAACCTGCTCGATGCCGGCGAAGCAGCCTGGATGGCGCAACGCATCATCGACCGCATCGGCGACGAATTCGAGATCGATGCGCATCGCCTGCAGGTCGGCGTCAGCATCGGCATCACCCTGTGTCCGGGCGACGACCGCCTGGCCGAACAGCTGCTGCGCAAGGCCGACCTGGCCATGTACCACGCCAAGTCCGAAGGCCGGAACACGTTCCGTTTCTTCACCGACCGTCTGCATGCGGAACTGGTCGAACGCAAGGCCATGCTCGACCAGCTGGCGCTGGCGCTGGCGCAGCAGCAGTTCGAACTGCACTACCAGCCGGTGCTGAACGCCCGCGGCAACGAATTGCACGGCATCGAGGCGCTGGTGCGCTGGCGCCACCCGACGCTGGGCCTGGTCACGCCCGAACGCTTCATCCCGCTGGCCGAACAGAGCGGGCTGATCGTGCCGCTCGGTCACTGGATCCTGACCCAGGCCATCGCCGACCTCGCGCGCTGGGACCAGGCCGAGCTGCCGCCGGTGCGGCTGGCCATCAACCTGTCGCTGGCACAGTTCCGCGATCCGGCCCTGGTCGAGCGCCTGCAGGCGGCGTTGTCGACACATCAGGTGGCGGCGGCGCGGGTCGAACTGGAGCTGACCGAAACCGTGCTGATGCACGACCTCGACGACGCCATCGCGATCATGGCCCGCTTGCGCGGCATCGGCCTCGGCCTGGCCGTGGACGATTTCGGCACCGGGTATTCGTCGCTGTCCTACCTCAAGCGCTTCCCGGTGCAGAAGCTCAAGATCGACAAGAGCTTCGTGCGCGGCGTGGCGGTGGACGAGGATTCGGCCGCGATCTGCCGCTCGGTCATCGCGCTCGGCCACAACCTCGGCCTGAATCTGGTCGCCGAGGGCGTGGAAGAACGCGCCGACCTGCAATGGCTGCAAGGCCACCACTGCGACTACGTGCAAGGCTTCCTGATCAGCACGCCGCTGCCATTGGACGAGCTGCAGCGCTGGACCGCATCGCGACGCCCCACGTAGGAGCGCCATTCATGGCGCGATGGAGGTCGCGACAAGGTTCGGCGCGATAGACGCCGCGACAAGGTTCGGTCGCGCCATGAATGGCGCTCCTACATGGCAGGGGGTGGCGGTGGCGTCGTCGCGACCACCGGCGCCGGCGCCGGCTTGCGCCCGCTGCGCGACCAGAAAAACAGCACGATGACGCCGAGGATGATGGCGCCGCCGAGCAGCGGCCGATAGAACACCCAGGCGATGCCGATCGTGGTCAGCGACAGCAGCAGCGAGATCAGGCCGGTGACGAGGCCGATGCCCCAGCTGCCGATGGTGCCGAGCATCGGCAACACGTCGAGCACGCGGCTGATCGGCGCGAACACCATCGACAGGCCGATCCACATCAGCACCGTGCCGCCGAGCCGCACCAGCCAGGTGATCAGGCTGTTGCGCGACTGCGCGCCTTCGAACATTTTTGCCGCCGGCACCGAGCCGTCCTCGACCAGCAGCACCTCGCGGCCGTTCGACGCGACGTAGCGATCGAGCATGCCGCCGGTCTGTTTCGCGACGATCGAATAGGTCGCCTCGGGCTGGTATTCGTAGCGCACGCGCATGTCGCCGATCTGCGGACGTTCGGGATCGGCGCCGCGGTACAACACGCCATTGGCCATGCGTCTGAACTCGCCGAACTGCTCCGGCAGCTGCGCCGTGATCTGCGCCGGCAGGTCCTGCCAGCTTCCCAGCGCATCGCGTACCGGCTGCGCCAGCACGAAGGCGCCCAGTGTCACCTCGCCCGCGGCAAAACTGTCGGAGCGCAGCGGCCAGTCGCTCGGGTTGGCATGGGTCTCGTATTTCTTGAAGTCGCTGGAGTCGATCGGGTCGTCGTTCCATTCCTGCTCGTAATCGTAGACGGTGACGGTTTCGCTGCCGCCGCCGAGCTTCTTCTCTTCCTTGCTGCTGCGTTTCTCGACCCACTGATACATCTCGACGACGCGACGCAGCTGCAATGCATCGACGGCAATGCCGGTGGCTTCGTCGCGCGCTTCCGGGCGCGCGTCGACGGCGCCGGTCACGTGCAACAGCCGGCCTTCGCGCTCGGGATCGACGGCGTCGATGCCGACATCGACGACCGCACCCGCGCCCTCCGCGAGCGCGCGCGCTTCGCCGATGGCACGGCCTTCGTTCCACCACAGCAGCACGAACGAAGCCAGGAACAGCAGACCCCCGATCAGGGCGCCCGACAGCGACTGCCCGATGCGCTTGCCCCAGCCGGTGCGGGTGACTTCGGTGTAACGGTCGGCCATGGCGGTTCCCCTCGTGGATGGCGCGCAATCTAGCGTGACGCGGCCAGCTGCTGCATCTCGTCGTGATGGTGAACGCGGTCGCCGGCGGCGCCGTTCTCGCGGATCAGCTGCGCCATCGCCTCGGCCACGGTGCCGGCCTCGATGCCGCGATAACGCGACAATCCGCCCTTCAGCCAGGGACTGTAGACGCGCGCGGCGGCCTGGGCTAGGCGTTCGACCGGTCGCGATTCGCCGCGGTCGCCGAGCAGTTGGCCGGGGCGCATCACGTCGACGCGCGGGAAGCCGAGTTGCGCCAGGTCGCGTTCGACTTCGCCTTTCACGCGCAGGTAGAACGAACGCGAGCGTTCGTCGGCGCCGACCGACGACACCAGCAGCGTCTGACGCGCACCGCGCGTGCGGGCGACGCGCGCCCAGCGCAACACCAGGCCGTGATCGATGCTCTGGAACACGACCCTGGAACCGGCCTTGGCGAGCGTCGTGCCGAGGCAGCAGGCATAGGCGTCGACGTGATCGACGCCGTGGTTTGCCAGGATGTTGAGCAGCCCGAGGTCGCCGAGTGTCATCGCATCGACGACCGGGTTGACCAGTTTCGGATGCGACACGCCGATGGCGCGTCGGGTCGGTGCGACGACGCGGCCGTCGAAACCCTCGTCGCGCAACAGCCGCCCGAGCAATTCGATGCCGATCAGTCCGGTCGCGCCGGCCAGCAGAACGGTTCGCATGCATCCCTCCGCCTTGGTCGTCGGAAACCCTAGCGCAAACCGGGGCAGGCCGGGCTTCCGGCAGGCGTCGCGGCGGAGCGGTGGGACTACACTGCCGGCGCGATCGAAGGCGGACCGCGCGGGACGGAGCGATGAACGGGCGAACGGGGCGAAGCTGGCTGGCGATCCTGCTCATCGTCTGGGCGGGCAGCGTCTGCGCCGTGCCGGCGCCGGCGCAGATCCTCGCCCTGCCCGATGCCTTGCGCGACGATTTCCGCGCGCGCGTGCTCGCCGTCGAACGCGGCGAAACGCAGCGGCTGCAGGGCCTGGTCGACTACCTGTTCGCGCCCGAACAACTCGGCATGCAGTACCAGCCCGACGCCACCTACACCGTGGCCGAGGCCTATGCGACACGGCGCGCGAATTGCCTGAGCTTCACCCTGCTCACCGTCGCGCTCGCACGCGAGGCCGGACTCGACGCCTACGGCCAGGAAATCGCCGAAACCCTGGCCTGGCGCAAGATCGACCAGACCATCTATCGCTCGAACCACGTCAATGCCGGCGTGACCGTGCGGCGCAAACGGCTGACCGTCGATGTCGCCTGGGACGAGGTCATCGCCACCGAACCGCCGCGTGCCATCGACGACGCGCGCCTGTTCGCGCATTACTACAACAACCGCGCCGTGGACCTGATGCAGGCCGGGCAACTCGATGCCGCCCTCGCCCACGCCGAAGCCTCGCTGGCCGAGGACGCGAGCTTCGCCACCAGCTGGAGCAACCTCGGCGTGCTGCATCGCCATGCCGGCGACGACGCCCGCGCGCGCAGCGACTTCGAACACGCGCTGACGCTCGATCCGGCCCACCCCGGCGCCTTGTCGAATCTGGCCATGCAGTTCCGCCGCGACGGCGAGACCGCACGCGCCGATGCGCTGCTGCGGCAACTCGAATCGGTGCAATCGCGCGACCCGCTGCACCAGTTCATGCGTGCGCTCGACGCCGAACGCGCCGGCGATTTCGACCGCGCCGCCGCGCACTATCGCCGCGCCATCCAGCTGCACGCAGGCGAACACAGCTTCCACTTCGGCCTCGCCCGCGCCTACCTGCAACTCGGCCGCAACCGAGCCGCCGCCCGCGAACTCGAACGCGCCCGCGGCCTCAGCGACGGCGACCAGAAACTGCGGTATGCCGCGAAGCTGGAACGATTGCGCGGCGGCGGGTCGTGAGACGCCCGGCACAGGCTCGAAAAAACGAGCCCCGGCAAACCGGGGCTCGCGATCACGCAACAAGGGTGAACCGCCCTCACTCCAGCGGCGCGCCGTCCATCTTCCAGGTAATGGTCAGGAAGTAGCTGCGGCCGACCGAGTCGAACCACGAGGTGTCGTAGTACGGATAGTTGGCCCAGGTGGCGTCCTTCGGCGGCATCTTGTCGAGCAGGTTGTTGACCGACAGCGACAGGCGCAGATGATCGTTCACGTCGTAACGCGTGCCGGCATTGAAGCGCCAGGTGGGCTGCGTCCAGGCGTCGTTGTTGTAGTTCGCGACGCGGCCGAGGTAGTTGCCGAACAGGCTGGCGCCCCAGGCGTCCTTGTCCCAGTTCACGCCGAGATTGCTCTTCACGCGCGGCAGGGTCGTGGCGGCGAAGCTCACGTCCAGCATGTCTTCGACCGGGTCGCCCGGATACTGCTGGCGGGTGTGCTTGTGCGCGAAGGTGTAGTTGCCGCTGAAGGCGAAGTTGCCCGCGCCGGCGGTTTCCAGACGATAGTTCGCGGTGACGTCGATGCCGGAGGTTTCTTCGCGCGCGATGTTGATCGGCGTGAAGTGCACGCTGGTGATGGCGCTGAGCGGATCGGCAGGATCTTCGCGGATGACGCGCGCCAGCGCGTCGACGCAGGTCGGCGAGTTGATGTCGACGGATTCGCCGGTATCGGTCACGCCGAGACGGCAATCGGCTTCGGTGGCGCGCAGGCGTTCGCGGTCCTGCGACTGCACCTGGTTCGAGATCTCGATCTTGTAGTAATCGACCGCCAGGTCGAAGTTCTCGAACGGCGACCACACCAGTCCGGCGGTGAAAGACTTGCTGGTCTCGACGTCCAGCGCCATGTTGCCCTGGTAGACGTCGAAGGTGCTGCCGTCCCAGCTGCCGTCGTCGTAACAGTCGCCGTCGCTGTAGCCCGGTTCCTCGCTGCGGCAGGCGTAGTAGTCGGTGGCGAAGGTGGTGCGGTAGTAGTCGAGCCCCGCGAACAGGTAGTGCATGTCCGGCGCACGGAAGCCGGTACCGTAGGAACCGCGCACCAGCAGCGTGTCCAGCGGGCGCCATTCCAGGCCCAGGTTGTAGGTGAACTTGCCCGGGCTCAGGCCGGCGTAGCGGTATTCGTCGTAACGGCCGGCCACGCTCGCCTGCAGGCTGTCGAGCAGCGGCAGGCGGAACTCGCCGGCCACGCCCCAGCGGTCGCGGTCGCCGCTGCCGTCGCCGTAGCGCGGCCCGTAGTAGGCATCTTCGGTCAGGGCCAGCGGGTCGGGATTCACGCGATAGGACTGCTGCCCGTACTCGATCGCGCCGGCAAAGCCGACATCCCCGGCGGGCATCGAGAACAGCGCCGAATTGTCGATGGTGAATCCGAGATTGTCGTTGCCGGCCTTCGGGCGCCAGGTCGACATCGTCGAAATGGAAGCGAACTGCGCCGGCGTCAGCGGCGTGAACAGGCGCGCCGGGTCCGGGTTGTAGATCGCGTAGCCGTCGTCGTCGTAGCCGAGCAGCGGGCCGAGGAAGAACGCGTTCGCGGCCGCGGCCTTGATGCGCGGCATCTCGACGATGGCCTTGTATTGCGAATGGTTGTAGGCCGCTTCCCAGTGCCAGTCTTCGCCGAAGCCGCCGGTGAAGCCGGAGGTCAGCGCGAAGGTCTTTTCGGTGGTCTTGTTCATGCGGTTGCGCAAGCCGCCGACTTCCTCCGGCGAGAACTGGCGCGACCAGATTTCGTAGTGGCCGCTGCCGGCGTTGAAGAACATCTTGCGGCGGAAGTTGCGGGCCGATTCCGGATCGTGGAATTCCCAGCCCATGTGGTCGCTGGCCACGTCGTTGCCATTGGTGCCGGTCAGCAGGTTGACGTTCTGGTGGCCGAGTTGCAGGTCGGCGAACCAGGCCAGGTCGCCCTCGAAACGGTACTCGAACGAGCCGTAGGCCATCGCGCCCTTGCGTTCGTTTTCGATGGTGCGATACGCGATCGCGCGTTCGCTGCCGCACAACGGTTCGCCCCAGCGGTCTTCGGCCAGCTCGGTGGTGCCGTCGTTGAGGCCGGCCATCGCCGCACAGTCGTCGGCGGGTCCGATATTGACGTCGTCGTCCCAGTCGTAGCGTTGCGCGATCAGTCGCGGCAGGCGGCGACGCGCGGTCGGCGCATCGGAGGTGGCGTCCTGGATGTCGCGCTCGTAACCCCACAGCGGCGCCTTGTCGATCAGTTCCAGACCGACGATGCCGGTGAAGCCGCCGCGATCGAAGCCGTCGGTCAGCGTGAAGCGGTGCGATTCGCCGCCGCCGCGTTCGGTATCGCCGTAGCGGTAGTCGAGCGTGAGGCCGTCGGTCGATTTCTTCAGGATGAAGTTGATGACGCCGGCCATCGCGTCCGAGCCGTACACGGCCGAGGCGCTGCCGGTCAGCACTTCGACGCGGTCGATCATGCCGAGCGGGATGTTGCCGATGTCGGTGAAGTTGCTGCGACTGTTCAACGGCAACGGGAAATCGGCAATGCGGCGACCATTGACCAGCACCAGGGTGTGGTTGGACCCGAGGCCGCGCAGGTCGACCGCCTGCGCGCCCGGCGTGGACTGCGCATTCGTGGTGTTCTGCTGGCCGTACACGCTGCCGCTGTTCTGGCTCAGCGAGCGCAGGACTTCCGGCACGCTGGTGAAGCCGGCGGCCTGGATGTCCTCGGCGGTGACGATGGTGATCGGCGCCGGGCCTTCGGTCTGCGCACGCGCGATGCGCGAACCGGTGACCAGGATCGTTTCGAGGTTCTGCGGCGTGTCGTTGGCATCGGACCGGGCTTCGGTCGTCGCGCTGTCGGATGCGTTCGGCGGCGTGGGCGCAGCGGCCGGCGTCGCCTGGGCCACGATCAGGACTGCGCCGCTGTCGTCGCGCTGGGCACGGAAGCCGCTGCCGGCGAGCAGGGCATCGAGCGCCTGCGCCGATGCCGCATCGCTGCTCAGGCCGGGGCTGCGCGCACCCTGCAGCTGATCGGCGCGGTACACCAGTTGCACGCCGCTCTGGCGCGCATAGGCGTCGAGCGCAGCGGCGAGGTCGCCGGCGGGAATGTCGATCCGAGTAGCGGCTTGCGCCTGCGCGACGAGCGCGGCGGAACAGGCCAAGGACAACAGCAGGGCACGCAACGGGCGCGGCGACTTCATGGTGATTTTCCCCTGGCGCTCGACGTGGCGCCGTTCCAGTGGCAAGACGAACGAACCCGCGAAATCCCTACGCGACCGGCTCAGGGCGAGCGCAGCACGATGTGGTCGCCGTCGTGGTCGGCGCGCACCGGGAAGCCGCGTTCGAGCAGACGCACGAAGGCATCGGCGTTGTCCCAGCGGAAATGGCCGCCGATGCGCAACGCGCCCACGCGGTCGTCCGCGACCACGATCTTGCGCGCGTTGTAGCGGTTGAACTCGGCGACCGCGTCGCGCAGCGAGGTGTTGTGGAAGAACAGCAGGCCGTCGCGCCATTCCAGCAATTGTTCGGCTTCGGCGACCGTCATGCGCCGCAGCAGCTCGTTGCCGCCATCGATCCGGGCGACGCTGCCGGCCGGCAGCAACGACGACGGCTGGTCCGCGGCACCATCGGCCGACTGCAGCCCCACCGTGCCCTCGGTCACCACCACGCGCAGTTCGCCGGCGTCGCGGCGCACCGAAAAGCGCGTGCCGACGGCCACGATCCAGCGCGCGCCGGCATCGACGACGAAGGGGCGTCCGGGGTCCTTGGCGACATCGAAGATGGCTTCGCCGCGAAGCAGTTCGACCCGGCGTTCGCGTCGCGACAGATGCACGTCGAGCGCGCTGTCGCTGGCCAGCGTGGCCTGGGAGCCGTCGCCCAGCGCCTGCGTCTCGATGACGCCGAGCCGGGTCGAAAGACGCACCGATTGCACCCGCGTGTAGGCGTGCCAGCCGAGTGCGGCGGAAACGATGCAGACCGCCATCGCCGCGAATGCGAGCACGCGCGTCGCGCGCGAACGACGCGCGCTGCGAGGCGGCGCCTGGGTGCGTTCGAGCGCCTGCAACAACTGCTCGCGGCGTGTTTCCGGCGGCGCCTGCCAGTGTCCGCGCGGCGGCGGCTCGGGCTGCTTCCAGCCGGCGCCGAGCGCTTGCAGGCGTTCGCCTCGTGTCCATGCGGCGTCGAGACGCAGGAAGGCGACGCGATGCGCGGCCGCCGCGTCCAGCCAGGCCTGCAGCGCCGCGTCGTCGGCATCCGACCACGCGCCGCCGTCGCGCTGCGCCAACCACGCCGCCGCGCGCTGCTCGATCTCAGTCCGCGTGCCGGCGTTCATCGCGCTGATCCCGGATCGCGGCTTGCGTCTCGGCCGACGCATGGCCGCCGAACCAGTGGTCGGCGAGCAGACGCATGCCCTTGGCGATGTGTTTTTCCACGGTCTTCTCGGTGATGCCCAAGCGCGCTGCCACGTCCTTCTGCGACAGTTCCTCGACGCGTCGCAGCCACACGACTTCGCGGCAGCGATCGGGCAACCGGTCGAAGGCCTCGGCCAGGCGCTTCAGCGCCTGGCGTCCGCCGCACCAGCGTTCCGGCGACACGTCATCGATCAAGACGAGCGAGGGCTCGAAATCACCCATCGGCTCGATCGACACCACCTTCGCCCGTCGCGCGCGGTCGGCCAGCAGGTTGCGCGCGGTCGCGAACAGGAAGGCTTTCGGCTGGGTCGGCAGTGCGGCGCGGGCGGCCTCGTAGACGCGGGCGTAGATGTCCTGACGCAGGTCGTGCGCTTCCTCGATCGTCGGACAGGCCTGCCGCAGATAGCGCAGCAGCGCCTCCTCGTGCACGAGGATCTCGTCGGTGAACCATCTGTCCAGCGCAACATGCATCACGCCAACATAGCGCAAGCGGGGGGAATTGCGCCTTGCTTCGTCTTGTGAAGAACCTTTGCCGCCGGAGTGAATGACGATGTTGCGACGCAGATGCTGGTCGATGCTGTTTTCCGCCCTGAGCCTGTGCAGCGCGTCCGCGCTCGCGGCCGACTACGGCCACTACGTGATCGGCGACACCACCGCGGAGACGCCGGGCAAGGTGCAGCCCGGCCTGTTGCTGATGGGCGGCGGCGACCGCAATTTCGCGGCGATGCGCTGGTTCATGCAACGCGCCGGCAACGGCCACATCGTGGTGCTGCGCGCCTCGCAGGCGGGCGAGATCGGCGAGGAGTTCTTCAACGACGTCGGCGGCATCAAGTCGGTCGAAACCTTCGTGTTCAGCGACCGCGAACAGGCCAGCGACGAACGCATGCTCGCGGCACTGAAACGCGCCGACGGCATCTTCATCGCCGGCGGCGACCAGTCGCGCTACGTGCGCTACTGGCGCGGCACGCCGGTGGCCGCGGCGCTGGACGCCCACGTGCAGGCCGGCAAGCCGCTCGGCGGCACCAGCGCCGGACTCGCCATGCAAGGCGAATATCTGTACGGCGCGATGGACGGCGGCAGCCAGATCAGTCCGCTCGCGCTGGCCGATCCGCTCGGCCCCGAAAACACCATCGAAACCGGTTTCCTGCATCTGCCGCTGCTCAAGGGCATCATCACCGACACCCATTTCAGCGAGCGCGGACGCCTCGGTCGCCTGGTCGCCTTCGTGGCGAAAGCCGAGTCGATGGCGGATCGGCCCCTGCTCGGTCTCGGGGTCGATGAAGACGCCGCGGTCGCGGTGGAAGCCGACGGCACGGCGCGGGTCTACGCGACCGCGCCGCACGCCGGCGCCATCCTGGTGAAAGGCGGCATCAGTCGCCAGACCGAGGATCTGCCGATGAACGCGGCACGCGTCGAGACCATCGGCGCCGGCGTCGAATCGGTACTGCATCTGCCCGACGGCCGTATCGACCGGCCCGCCTTCAAGCGCCGCTACGCAGTGCGCGACGGCGTGCTGGTCGCGCTCGACCGGCCCTTGCTGGTCCTGCACGGCGGCGCCGGCATCGAACCCGGCGACATGACGAAGGACGAAGAAACCGCAGCGCGCGCGGCGCTGGAAGCGGCGCTCAAGGCCGGCCACGCCAAGCTGCAGGGCGGCGCGTCCTCGGTCGATGCGGTGACCGCGGCGATCGCCGTGCTCGAAGACGCGCCGATGTTCAATGCCGGCCGCGGCGCGGTGTTCACCCACGACGGCCGCAACGAACTCGACACCGCGATCATGGACGGCGCCAGCGGCAAGGCGGGCGCGGCCGCGGGCCTGCATCGGGTCAGGAATCCGATCACGCTGGCGCGCACGATCATGGATCGCTCGAACCACGTGATGATGGTCGGCGACGGCGCCGAAGCCTTCGCGCAGTCCCAGGGCATCGAACTCGTCGATCCGTCCTACTTCCGCACCGACAAGCGCTGGAAGGCCTTGCAGAAGGCGCTGGACGAGGAGAAGAACGCGCAGGCGGCGAACATGCCGACGGTCTTGCCGGGCAAGGCTTACTTCGGCACCGTCGGCGCGCTGGCGCTGGACGCAACGGGGCATCTCGCCGCCGGCACCTCGACCGGCGGCATGACCAACAAGCGTTATGGCCGCGTCGGCGATTCGCCGATCATCGGCGCCGGCACCTGGGCCGATGCGCGCTGTGCGGTGTCCGGCACCGGCTGGGGCGAGTTCTACATTCGCGCCGCCGCCGCTCACGAGATCTGCGCCCGCGTGCGCCTGGCCGGACAGCCGCTGGCCAAGGCCGCCGACGGCGTCATCAACACCGACATTCCCAAGGCCGGCGGCGACGGCGGCGCGATCGCGCTCGGCGCCGACGGCTCGGTCGCGTTCCCGTTCAACACGCCGGGCATGGCCCGCGGCTGGATCGGCGCCGACGGCGTGCCGCACGTGGCCCTGTACAAGACCGACACCCTCGAACTGCCGCGTTAACCGCGGCCGTAGACCTGATCGCCCTCGACGCCGGGCTGGGCCGAGTAGCGCTTGTAGGTCCACTGGTATTGCGTCGGCGCCAGGCGCACGCAGGCTTCGATGCCGCGATGCAGGGCGCCAACCGCCGTCGCGCGGCCGGTGCTGGCGATCCCGGGTTCGGCGGGCAGGAAGTGCAGATCGAAGCCTTCGCCGCGCGGCAGGCGCCGAGCGAAGCCGAACACCACCGGCGCATCGGTCTTTTCGGCGAGCCGCGAGAGCAGGGTCATGCTCTTGCAGGGCAGGCCGAAGAACGGCGCGAATTCGCCCTCGCCGCCCTTGGCGCGCTGGTCGGGAAGAATTCCAAGCGTCATGCCCTGCTTCAGGCAACGCAGCAGTTCGCGCACGCCGGCAGCGTCGGCGCGCACCTGCACGGCGCCGAGCTTGCCGCGGGCATCGCGCAGCAGCGTTTCCCATTCGGCGTGTTGCGGCACGCGATAGAGCAAGGCCATCGGCCCCTGTGCGCACAGCCACAGGTTCAGCAATTCCCAGCAGCCGAGATGCGGCGCCGCGACGATGACGCCGCGCCCTTGCGCCCGCGCGGCATCGAAGTGCTCGCGGCCGTGGACGTGGCGGACGAGCGCCAGCGCCCGTTGCGGCGTCGCGCCCCAGACCTTGGCCAGTTCGGTCAGGTTCCTGCCGGTGTCGACCAGCACGTCGCGCACGAAGGCATCGCGGCCGGCCGCGCCGAGCGCCGCACCGACGAGTTCGTGGTTGCGTCGCGTCACCCGCCATTCGCGCGTCTTCAGCAGCGCGGCGAGGCGACCGATCCCTGCGCCGATGCCATGCAGCCAGGACAGGGGCAGGTACGAGGCGAGCCGCATCGACGCCGCCGCGACGCGCACCTTCAGCGGCGCGGCACTCAATTCGGACACGACGATCGACACAGGCATTCATCACGCATCCTGCGATCATCCCCGATCGGAACCCTGATCGGAAAGTCGGCGTGATTGTATTGATCCAGCGGGTGCGCGAAGCGCGTGTCGAAGTCGAGGGCAGGATCGTCGGCGACATCGGCCGCGGCCTGCTCGCCTTCGTGGCGGTCGAACCGGACGACGGCGAGCCGCAAGTCGAACGCACGCTGATGCGCTTGCTTGGCTATCGCGTGTTCGAGGACGACGAGGGCAAGATGAACCGTTCTCTGCACGACATCGCCGGCGGCTTGCTGCTGGTGTCGCAGTTCACGCTCGCCGCCGATACCAAGAAGGGCATGCGCCCGAGTTTCACCTCGGCCGCGCCGCCGGAAGCCGGGCTGCGCTGGTTCAACCGTCTGGTCGAACGCGCCCGCGCCGCCCACACCGTGGTCGAAACCGGCCAGTTCGGCGCGAACATGCAGGTGCATCTGGTCAACGACGGACCGGTGACGTTCTGGCTGCAGACGCGCTGATGCCGATGGCGACGATTCGCTGGGGCATGATCGGCTGCGGTGCCGTGACCGAGGCGAAGAGCGGTCCGGCCTTCCGGCAGGCCGAAGGCTCGGCGCTGGTGGCGGTGGCGTCGCGATCCCTTGCGTCCGCGCAGGACTACGCGCGTCGTCATGGCGTGCCGACGGTGCATGCCGACATCGATGCGCTGATCGCGGCGCCCGAGGTCGACGCGGTCTACGTGGCGACCCCGCCGTCGAGCCACGCCGACCTGGCCTTGCGCGTGGCCCGCGCCGGCAAGCCCTGCTGCGTCGAAAAGCCGATGGCGCTCGACCCGGACGAATGCGACCGCATGGTCGAAGCCTTTGCCGCACGCAACCTGCCCTTGTTCGTGTCCTACTATCGCCGCTCGCTGCCGCGCTTTCTGCAGGTGAAGGCGTGGCTCGACGACCGGCGCATCGGCGCGGTGCGCGACGTGCGCTGGCATCTGGTCAAGCCGGCCTCGGCGCGCGACCTGGCGCGCGAACCGAACTGGCGCACGCGCCCGGACAGCGCACCCGGCGGCTACTTCGCCGACCTCGCCAGCCACGGACTCGACCTGCTGCAGTTCCTGCTGGGCGACATCGAAGAGGTCTGCGGGCTCGCGACGAACCAGCAAGGGCTTTACGGCGCCGAGGATGCGGTTGGCGCCTGCTGGCGCTTCGCGAGCGGCGCGCTCGGCAGCGGCAGCTGGAACTTCGGCGGCGATCGTCGCGAGGACGTCGTCGAGATGGTTGGCCAGCGCGGGGCGATCCGCTTCTCGATGTTCGACGACGTGCCGCTGCAACTCCGTGTCGAAGGCACCGAGCAATCGGTGTTCATCGCGAACCCGACGCCGATCCAGATCCACCACGTCGCGGCCATGGTCCGACAGCTGCGCGGCGGCGCGCCGCATCCATCCACCGGCGTCGAAGCGGCGAAGACGAATCGGGTCATGGCGGAGATTCTGCGGAATCGGCGCTGACGCGCGCACCGGCTTCGCGATACGTTCGGCTTTTCCTCGGAGTTCGGCATGACCCTCGACCGACTGAACCGCACCGACCCGGACGCCTTCGTCGCCGCGCTCGGCGGCATCTTCGAGCACTCGCCCTGGGTCGCGGAACAGGTCGTCGCGCACCGTCCGTTCGCCTCGATCCAGGCCTTGCATGCCGCGATGTGTGCGGCCGTCGCCGCTGCCGGGCGCGAGCGGCAGATGGCGCTGATCCGCGCGCACCCGCAGCTGGCCGGCAAGGCCGCCATCCGCGGCGAACTGACCGAATCCTCGACGAACGAACAGCGCGGCGCCGGTCTCGACCAGTGTTCGCCCGAGCAATTCGCCGAGATCACGCGCCTGAATGCCGACTACGACGCGCGTTTCGGCTTTCCGTTCATCCTCGCGGTCAAAGGCCATACCCGCGACTCGATCATCGCGAACATGCGGGCGCGCATCGGCCACGACCGCGACGCCGAAATCGCCGAGGCGCTGAAGCAGATCGAACGCATCGCAGGGTTCCGGCTGGAGGCGTTGGTCCTCTGACACGCGTCGGATCCGCTGCGCTTGATCCGACCTGCGTTCGGTCTAACATCCGGTTTCCGCATCGACAGAACCTCATCGCCATGGCCTTGCCGCAACTCGATCCCGACGCCCCCGATTTCACCCGCCGTTACGTCAACCTGGCTGATGCCCGCCTCGGTGCGAAGGCGCTCGCGTGCAGCGACGATTTCTTCGCCGAGATGTCGCGCATGCTCAATCCGGAACCGGCGGTGTTCGTGCCAGGCAAATACGACACGAACGGCAAGTGGATGGATGGCTGGGAGAGCCGGCGCAAGCGCGGCCCCGGCCACGACTGGTGCATCGTGCGGCTGGCGCGGCCGGGCGTCCTGTTCGGCGTCGATCTCGATACCAGCCACTTCACCGGCAACTATCCGCCGGCGATCGCGCTGGAGGGCTGCGATGTCGCGAACGGCGATCCGGATGCGAACACGGTCTGGTTCCCGGTGCTGGCCGCGATGAATCTGGGCGGCAATGCCCATCACTATGTCGCGCTCGACGGCGCGCATCGCGTGTCGCACCTGCGCGTGAACCTGTATCCGGACGGCGGACTCGCGCGATTGCGCGTGTACGGCGTGCCCGATCCGACGCTGGCGCAGCCGGAGGCGGATGGCTTGATCGATCTGGTCGCCGCGTTGAATGGCGGCACCGTGGTCGCCACCAACAACCAGCATTTCGGCCTCGCATCGTCGCTGCTGATTCCGGGCCGCGGCGTGAACATGGGCGACGGCTGGGAAACGCGGCGTCGCCGCGAACCGGGCAACGACTGGTGCATCCTCGCGCTCGGCCAGCCCGGCGTGATCGAAGCCATCGAAGTCGACACCTGCCACTTCAAGGGCAACTATCCGGACCGCTGCTCGATCCAGGCCACGAACGCGGCCGGCGGCACCGCCGAATCGATGGTCACGCAGTCGATGTTCTGGCCGGTGCTGCTGCCCGAACAGAAATTGCAGATGGATCACCAGCACCATTACCGCGCCGAGATCGTGCTGCGCCAGCCGGTCACCCACGTGCGTTTCAACCTCTTCCCGGACGGCGGCGTCTCGCGCCTGCGTCTGCGTGGCCGCATCGCCTGAGGAATCCGTCATGCATCCGATTCGCTCGATCCTCGCGGCTTCGCTCGCACTGTGCCTCGGCGCCGCGGCAACCGCTTCCGACTGGACCCTGGTGCAGGCCGGGCATCTGCTCGACCAACCCGGAAAACCGGCGCGCGGCGCGTCGACCTTGGTCATCCACGAGGGTCGCGTGGTCGCGGTGCATGACGGATTCGTCGGCGCCGACGCGCTGGCCGACGTGCCCGATGACGCCACCGTCATCGACCAGCGTCAGCGCTACGTGTTGCCCGGCCTGATCGACGCGCATGTGCATCTGACATCGGACCTCGGCGGCCAGGAAGCGCTGATTGCCGAGTTCACCCGCAACGTCGCCGATCACGCCTACGAAGCCGCGCTGAATGCGCGCAAGACGCTGGCCGCCGGCTTCACGACGGTGCGCAATCTCGGCGACGGCGACTACGTGACCTTGGCGCTGCGGAACGCGATTGCCGCGGGCAAGGCCGAGGGCCCGCGCATCCTCGATGCCGGCCGCGGCATTTCGGCCACGGCCGGGCACGCCGATCCCGGCCTCGGTCTGAACGAAGACCTGCGCGAGCTGGCGATGCGCGGCGCGACCATGTGCGACGGCTCCGAATCCTGCCGTCGCGCGGTGCGCGAGCAGGTCGCGCATGGCGTCGACTGGATCAAGATCACCACCACCGGCGGCGTCAACAGCCGCATCGGCGCCGGGCTCGGCGTGCAATTGTTCGACGACGAAGTGCAGGCGCTGATCGACACCGCGACCATGTACGGCAAGAAGGTCGCGGTGCATGCGCATGGCAACGACGGCATCCTCATCGCGCTGCGTCACGGCGCCGCCTCGGTCGAACACGGCACGCTGATGGATCGGGACAGCATCGCGCTGTTCAAGCAGCACGGCGCCTACTACGTGCCGACGCTGTCGACGATCAATGGCTACAAGGAACGCCTGGCCGCCAATCCGGAGGCGTATACCGGCGAGGTGCTGAAAAAGATCCGCTGGCGCATCGACATCACCGGCAAGTCGCTGCGCGCGGCGCATGCGGCCGGCGTGAAGATCGCCTTCGGCACCGATGCCGGCGTCAGCAAGCACGGCCGCAATGCCGACGAATTCGAGCTGATGGTGCTGCACGGCATGTCGCCCGCGGAAGCGATCCAGGCCGCGACGGTGAACGGTGCCGATCTGCTCGGCCTGTCGAACGAGATCGGGCGACTGGCGCCCGGTTATGCGGCCGACCTGATCGCCGTGGACGGCGATCCGCTCGCCGACGTGACGACGTTGAAGCAGGTGCGCTTCGTCATGAAGGGCGGCGACATCTTCCTGCCATGAGCGCTGCTTCGCACGACGCCGCATCGACCTTGCGCATCGAAGCGCTGACGCGCGCGGCCTTCGCGCCCTTCGGCGAGGTGATCGCGTTCGGCGCCGCGAGCAAGGTGTTTCCGATCAACAACGGCACCACGCAACGCCATCACGCACTGGCCCGCGTCGAAGTCGGCGCCGGCCACGGCCTGATCAGCCTCGCCCGTGCCGAACCGCGCCCGCTGCCCTTCGCGGTGACGATGCTCGAGCGCCATCCGCTCGGTTCGCAGGCCTTCGTCCCGCTCTCGACGACGCCCTACCTCGTCGTCGTCGCCGAATCTCCCGAACACCCGCCGCGCTGCTTCCTCGCCGCGCACGGCGAAGGCGTCAACTACCACGCCGGCACCTGGCACCACCCCTTGATCGCCCTCGATGGCGTCGGCGATTTCCTGATCGTCGACCGCGGCGGCGAAGGCCACAACTGCGACGAGGCGAATCTGCCGCGAACCTGGTGGATCGAATCGATCGCGGGCTCGCCCTGACGCCACGAACCTTCAAGGACCGAAGATCGTCTGCAGGGTCGCGATGATGTTGGCGAGCGTGGACGACGACGTGCGACCCGACTTGCGCACCAGCCGGGTCTTGTCGACCGCACGAATCTGATCGAGCAAGACCAGGCCTTTCTGTCCGTCGTGCGTGATCGGGATGCGGAACGGCGCGGACTGGCCCTTGCTGATCATCGGCG
The DNA here is from genome assembly GCA_044229785.1 of Ahniellaceae bacterium. Taxonomy (GTDB): domain Bacteria; phylum Pseudomonadota; class Gammaproteobacteria; order Xanthomonadales; family Ahniellaceae; genus JADKHK01. The sequence continues at coordinate 13,646 of JBGASK010000016.1, read as the reverse complement.
CGACCAGCACGGTGCGCAGATGGTCCAGCATCTCCGGCGGCGACACGACGACGCAAGGACGCGACTTGCGGATTTCGCTGCCCTGGGTCGGATCGAGATTCACGACCCAGATGTCGCCACGTGTTGCCACCTGTGCTCCGCGTCGTCGGCATTGCCGAATTCGCCCATGACCAGCGTGTCGTCGCCCGCTTCGGCAACGCGGCGCGACGCCTCTGCCCAACCCGCTCGCGATGCGGGTCGACGCAATACGATGGCGCCGCCTTCGACACTGATCTCGGCTTCGTCGGTCAAGCCGGCCTGCGCCAGCATCGGCTTCGGAATCACGACGCCGCGCGAATTGCCGATCGCGCGGATATTGGCCTTGAGTGCTTTCATGGCAACAATGTTATTACCTCCAAGTCGCGATTGGCCAGCGCGACGAACGACTCGCTTCCGGCGACGGCAATCCACCGCCCGACCGCCGCACGCTCGGCGTCGGTCATCCGGGCCATGTTGCCGCGAATAGGGGTCGGATTGCGCCGGCTTCAGCGCCGCAGGCGGCGTCGCGCCCATTCGATCGCCGGGCGCTCGAGTCCGTGCCACGACAGGGCCGACAGCACCAGCGCGATGCACGCCGCGGCCAGGGCCAGGGCGCCGTGCTCCAGGCTGCCGTGGCGCTTCAGCAGCAGGATGACCGGCAGATGCCACAGGTAGATGCCGTAGCTGATGGTGCCGAGATAGACGAACGGCCGATGCACGGACCGGACGCCTGCATTGGGCAGGCGGATGGCGATCGCGAGCATGGCGATGGCCATCGCGGCGGCCATGCTCAGCAGCAGCACGGACCACGCCAGATTCGACCACAGATAGGGCGGCGCGAAGCGCAGCAGCAGGCTGGTGAAGGCCGCCAGGACCGTGGCCATGGCGAGCAGCGGCAGCCACCAGTTCGGCCATTCGCCCTGGCGAGTGGCGCGCGCACGCGCCAGCGCCATGGCCGCGCCCACGCCGAACGAATCGATGCTGCCGGGCACTTGCACCGAAGCGACCCAATAGGCGAGATCGGTGAACGGCAAGGCCAGCACGTCGCGCTGGTAGACGTACGCGGCGGTGCGAAACAGTACCGGCACCACGATGCAGATCGCGGCCAGCAGCGCGGGGCGCAGCCGCGGCAACCACGGCATCGCGATGGCCACCAGCAGGTACAGCTGGAACTCCACGCCGATCGACCAGGTCGGTCCGTTGATCGCGTTGATGGTCGACGGAAACAGGCTGTGGGTGAAGGTCAGGTGCGTCAGGATCTGGAACCATGCATCCGCGCCCAGGACCGGGCCGGACTCGACCAGGACGAGGCTGGCGATCGATGTCAGCAGATACAGCGGGGCGATGCGCGCGATCCGCTTCAGCATGAACACGGACCGCGCACGCCCGGGCTGGGCCTCGTGCTCGCGCAGTGCGGCCTGGGTGATCACGAAACCGCTCAACGCGAAGAAGATCGCCACGCCGAAGCCGCCGATCCGGAACCACGCCAGCGGCCCGTTTTCCGGGAATGCGGGCCAGGGTCCGACATGCACGCAATGGAACACCAGCACCGACAGCGCGGCAAATCCACGCAGCACGTGCAGTCCCTGCAGATCCGTCCCGTGCCGCGAACTCACGTCCGTCCCCTGGCCGGCCGCTGGCGGCGCGGTAACGATCATCCCGGCCTGCACCAATGGCATCGACTTATCGCGGCGCCGACCGCGTCGCGAACCAGCGCCCGATCGCCGCACGCTCGGCGTCGGTCATCTGGGTCATGTTGCCCGGCGGCATGATCTTCAGTTCGACGACCTGCCTGTGGATCAATGCGGCGTAGGTGTCGATGCGTTCGGGCGTGTCGAGCATCGTGCCCTTGGGGGCGCTCGCCATCAGCTTCGGCTGCGCGGCATGGCAGGCGACGCAGTGCTTGTCGATGAGGGGCTGGATCGCCGCCGTGTCCGGATGTTCGCCATAGGCGTCGGTCAGCACGATCGCGGGCGACGCGCTGCCGTCCGGCATCGTCGCGCCGTCCGCAGGCGACACGGCGGATACGGGCGCAGCGGAGGGTTCCGCGCGCATGGCCGGCGACAGCCAGAACAGCAGTCCGAACAGGACCAGCGCACCGCCGCCGAGCAGCGCCCAGGCGCGTTCGCCGCTGTGCCAGACCACGAAGAACTGACGGATCATCGCCGCCGCGGCCATCGCGATGGCGAGCACCAGCCAGTTGTATTCGTGGGCGTAGGCGGTGCCGTAATGCGTGCTCAGCATCGCGAACACCACCGGCAGCGTGAAATAGGTGTTGTGCACCGAACGCTGCTTGCCGCGGCTGCCATCGAGCGGATTCGGTGCTTCGCCCTTGGCGAGCGCCGCGACCATGCGTTTCTGGCCGGGAATGATCACGAAGAACACGTTCGCCGACATGATCGTCGCCAAGGCCGCGCCGACCAGCAGGAATGCGGCACGTCCCGAGAACACGCCGGTGGCGACGTAACAGAGCGCCAGCGTCATCAGCGCGACCAGCCCGCCGAGCAGGCCGTCGCGGAAACCGACGAGCTTGCACAGGGCGTCGTACCAGACCCAGGTCAGGCCGAGGAAAGCGACGGCCGCCACGACCGCCTGCGTCGATGTCAGGTCGGCGACATTGCGGTCCACCAGATACAGCTCCGGCGAGAGCAGATAGGTCAGCGCCAACAGGGCGAAGCCGGACAGCCAGGTGGTGTACGACTTCCATTTCGACCAGTGCAGTTCGGCCGGCAATTCGACCGGCGCCGGCAGGAATTTCTGCTTCAGGTAGAAGCCGCCGCCATGCACCGACCACGACTCGCCGAAGAGGCCTTGCGCGCCCTGTTTCGGCGGCTTCAGTCCGCGGTCGAGCGCGACGAAATAGAAGGACTCGCCGATCCACGCGATGGCGGCCACCACGTGCAGCCAGCGCAACAGGAAGGCCGCAGCCTCGGTCCAGAATGCGAGCACGACGACCTCAGCTGCCGCGGTAGGTGCTGTAGCCGTAGGGCGACGCCAGCAGCGGCACGTGGTAGTGCGCCTTGGCGTCGTTGATGCCGAAGCGGATCGTGACCACGTCGATGAAGCGCGGCTCGGCCATCTTCACGCCCATGCGCGCGAAATAGTCGCCGATCGCGAAATCGAGTTCGTAGACGCCGGGCTTGATCGCCATGCCGTCGAGCAGGGGCTGGTCGCAGCGGCCGTCGGCATTGGTGGTGTGGCCGGAGACGAACTGGCGGTCGTAGCCGTTCATGCGATACAGCGCGACCGCGATGCCGGCGCCGGGCTTGCCGTGCGCGGTGTCGAGGACGTGGGTGGTGAGCTTGCCCATGGCGTCAGGCCTTCGTGCAGTAAGCCGCCAGTGTATCGAGATCGGCGCGCCGTTCCGATGTCGTCGTGAACGCCGCTTCGAGGCTGTTGCGCGCCAACACGACGATCTGGTCGCGATCGAGCCCTAGCGCCGCAGCCGTCTCGAGGTAGTTCTGGTTGATGTAGCCGCCGAAATACGCGGGGTCGTCGGAATTGATCGTGACGCGCACGCCGCGTTCGAGCATGCGTTTCAGGTTGTGCTCGCCGAGGCGCTTGAACACGCAGAGCTTGAGGTTCGACAGCGGGCAGACGGTGAGCGCCATGCCGCTCGCGATCAGGCGCTGCATCAGGCGTTCATCCTGGATCGAGCGCACGCCATGGTCGATGCGTTCGACGCGCAGCACGTCGAGCGCGCTCCAGACGTAGTCCGGCGGCCCTTCCTCGCCGGCATGCGCGACCACGTTCAGGCCGAGCTCGCGCGCCATCGCGAACACCCGTGCGAACTTCTCGGGCGGGTGGCCGACTTCGCTGGAATCGAGGCCGACGCCGATGATGTCCTGCAGATAGGGCTTCGCCGCATTCAGCGTCGCGATGGCATCGTCCTCGCTCAGATGGCGCAGGAAACACAGGATCAGGCGGGCGCGAATGCCGAACTTCGTCTGGGCGGCATCGCAGGCGCGCTTCAGGCCGCGGATCACCACGCCGATGTCGACGCCGCGCTCGGTATGCGTCTGCGGATCGAAGAACAGTTCGGCATGGATGACACGGTCGGCGTGGGCGCGCTCGAAGTAGGCCCAGGCCATGTCGTGGAAATCCTGCTCGGCGATCAGCACCGAAGCGCCGGCGTAGTAGATGTCGAGGAAGCTCTGCAGGTTCGTGAACGCATACGCCGCACGCAGCGCCTCGACGCTCGGATACGGCAGCGCAACGCCGTTGCGTTCCGCCATCGCGAAGATCAATTCGGGTTCCAGCGAACCTTCGATGTGGATGTGCAGCTCCGCCTTCGGAATGCCGCGGATGAACTCGGCCAGATCGTTGGACATGCAGAACTCCCGCCGGAAAACCCCGAGTCTGCATCAATCCGTTCGGGGCGGCCAGAGCGGCGTCAGTCGCCGTCCTGCACGCGCCAACTGCCCGGCAGTCGCCGATGATGGAAACAGGACACGACGACGATCTCGTCATCGGCAGCGTGAAACAGCAGCGAGTAGGGAAATCTGCGCAGCAGCGCCTGGCGAAACACGTCGTCGACCATCGGAAACATCGACGGCAAGCGTCGAATCCGCTCTACGGCGGCGTCCGCCGCCAGAACAAACGATGCTCCGAGTCCGGCCCTTTGCGAGTCGTACCAATCGCGGGCTTCGAGCATCTCTCGGATCGCTTCCGACCGGAAGCGAACGGGCATCAAGGCGTGCGTCCTTGAAGTTGTCGCAGCACATCTTCCCAATGACGGCTTTCGCCCGGATCGGCTCGATGGGCTTCCAGCCGACGGTGCATTTCGTCCAGATCCTCGCGCGACATCGGGAGCGCGGTCGTGCTTTGTTCGGCGATGCTGTCCCAGATCTCCGTGACGAGTTCGATGCGCTCGGCGATGGGCAGATGCTTGAAGGTGGAACGGGACTCGCTCATGGCGCCAGCTTACTGCAAAGCCCGCGTTGGCGACGTCGCGTTTGGGATTCGACGCCAGCATAAGTAATCTTCGCGAATGAACACGAACACGAGTTTCATCCTGAATGGGCGTGCGGTCGATCTGGCCGGCGCGGAGCCGACCCAGTCGCTGTTGCGCTGGCTGAAATCGCGGCAGCAGCACGGCACCAAGGAAGGCTGCGGTGACGGCGATTGCGGCGCCTGCACGGTGGCGATGATCGAGACCGACGCGCACGGGCAGTCGCAGTATCGCGCCGTGAACAGTTGCCTGCTGCCGCTGGGCGCCCTGCCCGGGCGCGAGATCGTGACGGTCGAAGGTCTCGCCGAAGGCGAGCGCCTGCATCCGGCGCAACGGGTGATGGCCGATGGCGCCGGCTCGCAGTGCGGATACTGCACGCCGGGCTTCGTCATGAGCCTGTTCGTCGGCACGCAGGACGGCGACCTCTCCGATCACTGCATCGAAGGCAATCTCTGCCGTTGCACCGGCTATCGCCCGATCCGCGATGCCGCGAAGCAGCTGGCGGCGCTGCCCATCGTCGACGACCGCTTCGGCGCCGCCCTGCAACGGCCGCGTGCCGCACTCGTCTCGGCCAGCGTCGGCGCGTTCCACAATCCGACCACGGTGGCCGAAGCGCTGGCGCTGAAACAGGCGCATCCCGACGCGGCCTGGATGGCCGGCGCCACCGATCTCGGCGTCCACCTGAGCCGCGGCCAGAGCGTCGCAGCGCGCTTCATCGCGCTCGACCGCATCGCCGAACTGCAGCGCATCGACATCGGCGACGCCGCCGCGCGCATCGGCGCCGGCGTGTCCCTGTCGCGCATCGAGCACGAACTCGCGGGACGGTTCCCGCTGCTCGACGACATGCTGCCCTGGTTCGCCGCCAAACAGGTCAAGAACCGCGCGACCTTCGGCGGCAGTCTCGGCTCGGCTTCGCCGATCGGCGATCTGGCGCCGATCCTGCTCGCGCTCGACGGCACCGTGCATCTGGCCGGCCCGAACGGCACCCGCGATCTGCCGATCGACGGCTACTTCCTCGACTACCGCAAGACGCAACGCACACCCGACGAAATGATCGTCGCGGTGAGCTTGCCGCTGCCCGGAGATCGGGTCACCGCCTCGTACAAGATCGCCAAGCGCCAGACCGACGACATCAGCATCGTCGCGGCGAGTTATGCGATCCGGCTTGATCGCGAGCGCCGCGTGCGGCAGGTGCGTCTTGCCTACGGGGGCCTTGCCGCGATCCCCAAACGCGCCATGAAGACCGAAGCGCTGCTGCAGGGCGAAGTGCTCGGCGATGCGCTGGTCGAACGCGCGCGCGCGTCGCTGGTCGAGGAATTCACGCCGCTCAGCGACCATCGTGCCGACGCCGACTATCGAAGCGCCCTCGCCGGCAACCTGTTCGTGAAGTTCGTCGCGGAGAAGCTGGCATGAACGCGCCGAACGCGCCGAACGCACCGAAGCCGACCATCCACGAGTCCGCCGTCGGCCATGTCACCGGTCGCGCCGTGTATGCCGACGAGCAGCATCCGCCGCAGGGCCTGCTGAGCCTGTATCCGGTGCAGGCGCCGCATGCCCATGCCCGCATAGGTGCCATCGATGCCTCGATCGCGATGACGATGCCCGGCGTCGTCACCGTACTGACCGCGGCCGACGTGCCCGGGGTCAATGATCTCGGTCCGATCGTGCACGACGAACCGGTGATGCCGGCCGATCGCGTCAGTTTCTTCGGCCAGGCCGTGGCGTGGGTGGTGGCCGAGGACGAAGCGCAAGCCGCCGCGGCCGCGAAGGCCGTACGCGTCGACTACGCGCCGCTGCCGGCCCTGCTCGACGTGCATGCCGCCATCGCCGCCAACGCCTTCCATCTGCCGCCGGCCAAGGTCGAACGCGGCGACGCCGGTGCCGGACTGGCGAACGCGCCGCATCGCCTGCACGGAGAACTGATGATCGGCGGCCAGGATCATTTCTATCTGGAAACCCAGGCCTGCTGGGCCCAGGTCGACAGCGAAGGCGTGGTGCAACTGACCGCGTCGACCCAGCACCCGAGCGAGACCCAGCACATGGTCGCGCACGTGCTCGGCATTCCATCGAACCGCGTCGTCTGTCGCTGTCTGCGCATGGGCGGCGGCTTCGGCGGCAAGGAAACGCAGGCGAATCCGTTCGCTGCCGCCGCGGCGCTCGCCGCATGGAAGACCGGCCGACCGGCGCGGGTGAAGCTGCATCGCGCACTCGACATGCAGCTGACCGGCAAGCGCCATCCGTTCTTCGCGCGCTTCGAAGTCGGCTTCGACGACGATGGAATGATCCACGCGGCCCGCATCGAACTCGTGGCCGACGGCGGCTGGAGCGTCGACCTGAGCCCGCCGGTGCTGATGCGCGCGATGGTGCATGTCGACAACGCCTATTTCATCCCGCACATCGAAGTGATTGGGCGCATTGCGAAAACGAATCTCGCGTCGAACACGGCTTTCCGCGGCTTCGGCGGACCGCAGGGCATGGTCGTCGGCGAAGAGATCGTCGATCGCGTCGCACGTTTCCTCGCGCTGCCGGTCGACCGGGTGCGCGAGCGCAACTTCTATCGCGAAGGCGAAACACCCGACCGCAACCAGACCCATTACGGCCAGCCCGTCGTCGACAACGAACTGCCGACGCTGTGGGCACAACTGCGTTCGAACAGCGACTACGACGCGCGCCGCGCCGGCATCGACGCCTTCAACCGCGTGCATGCGCAGAAGAAGCGCGGCCTCGCGATCACGCCCGTCAAGTTCGGCATCTCCTTCAACAAGACCGAGTACAACCAGGCCGGTGCGCTGGTGCATGTCTACACCGACGGCAGCGTGCAGCTGAACCATGGCGGCACCGAGATGGGCCAGGGCCTGCACACCAAGATGCTGGCGGTGGCGGCGCAGACGCTGGGTGTCTCCGTGGCGCGCATCCGCATCATGCCGACCAGCACCGACAAGGTGCCGAACACCTCGGCGACGGCCGCGAGCAGCGGCTCCGATCTGAATGGCCAGGCGGTGAAGGCGGCCTGCGAGACCTTGCTCGCGCGCATGGCGCCGGTGGCTGCGGCATCACTCGGCGGCGAGGCTGGCGACGTGGTGTTCGCGCATGATCGTGTGTTCCTGCGTGATCTCTCGGACGTGTCGCTGGCGTTCGACGATGTCGTGCGTTCGACCTACAACGCGCGCATCAGCCTGTCCGCAACCGGCTACTACCGCACGCCCGGCCTGAGCTGGGACCCCAAGCTCGGCCGCGGCCATCCGTTCTACTACTACGCCTTCGGCGCGGCCATTTGCGAAGTCGAAGTCTGCGGCCTGACCGGCGTGCATCGATTGTTGCGCGCCGACCTGCTGCACGATGTCGGCGATTCCATCGCCGAACTGATCGACCGCGGCCAGATCGAAGGCGGCTTCGTGCAGGGCCTGGGCTGGCTGACCAGCGAGGAACTGCGCTGGAACGCGCAGGGCCGGCTGCTGACGGACGCACCGAGCACCTACAAGATTCCGACCGTCGGCGATGTGCCGGAGGACTTCCGCGTCGATCTGTACCGACGCACGAAGGCGCCGAGCACGAACGTGATCTTCCACAGCAAGGGCGTGGGCGAACCGCCCTTCATGCTCGCGATCGCGGTGCGCGAAGCGATCCGCGATGCCGTTGCGGCGTTCGGGGATGCCCGCGTCGTCGAACTTGCTGCGCCGAGCACGCCGGAAGCGATTTATCGCGCGATCGTGAAGGTGCGCGGCGGGTGAGCGAGCGGCTGTACACGGCGCTGACCGGCTGGCTGTCGAACGAATCGGTCGTGCTCGCGACCGTGCTCGACACGCGCGGCGCGGTGCCGCGGCATCGCGGTGCGCAGATGCTGGTCGCGGCGACCCGCACGAACGGCACCGTCGGCGGCGGCCGGCTTGAAGCCAAGGTGATCGCCGAAGCACGCGCCTTGCTCGCACGCGACGAACGTATCGGCAGCGTCGCCATCGACCTGACCGGGCGCGAAGGTGCGCAAGGCATTTGCGGCGGCACGATGCTGGTGGCGTTGCGACAGTGGCGGGGCGCGGCTGATGCAACACGCGCGCAGGCCGTCGCGCAACGGCTCGCGGATGGCATGGCGGTCACGCTCGATAGCGACGATCTCGGCCACGACACCACCCACACCCTCGAACCGTCGCCACGAATGCTGATCATCGGCGCCGGCCACTGCGGCCTCGCGCTCGCCCGCGCCGCGGCGATGCTCGACTACGAGATCCACGTCGTCGACGCCCGCGCCGAAGGCTACGAGCACGCCGATTTCGCCGGCGTCACCTGCCACGACGCGCTCGACGCAATCACGCACTGCCTCGACACGCCACGACGCGTGCACGCCGTGCTGCTCAACCGCGACTGGCACGCCGACCTCGCCAGCCTCGAACGCCTCGCCGCCCGCCCGCCCGAGTTCATCGGCATGATGGGCAGCCGCAAACGCATTGCCGAAGTCCTCGCCCACCTGCCCGCAAGTAGCACCCACCTCCGCGACCACATCACCGCCCCCGTCGGCCTCGACCTCGGCGCCGAAACCCCCGAAGAAATCGCGATCAGCATCCTCGCGCAGTTGGTGGCATTCACTCGTATAGCCGCGTGACGAAGCACGTCTCGACGATCATAATCTCGTATCGAAACCAATACGGCGCCTCGGTGTTGCGCGTTTCAGGAGAAGCCAGTAATGAGTACGAAATGGGTATCTACATTCGGAAATGTTGAGATTTCCGACGATGAGATCACGCTTGCTGGTGGGATTGCCACAGAAGGTACGCCGTCCGGCGAGCCAGCCACTCCATTTGCAGTTGTGCGTTCGAATATCGAGTTCGAACAGGGCGAGATCGAGTTCGAGGCCTTGCTTTCTGAACATGATTCAACATGCCAGATCGGCATGCCGTCAACTGAGCAATCCGAGCTCTATGCTGGACTCAATGTGCTTGGGGCACCTTATGGGTTCGCCGTATTTAATGGAAGAAGCTGGGAGCCTTTAATCGGCGCTGGCCAAGGCGTAGTACTTGACGTCGATCGTTGGTACAAGGTGAAGGTGATCGCTCATGGTTCGAACATCGATTTGCATATAGACGGAGTTCGAATTCTCACTACATCACGCAGACTCGTTAGAGGGCCTCTGAATTTATTCATTCAAAGCACAGGACGCGCGAAAGTCAGGAACATTGTCGCAAAGACCATACAGCCAATGTGCTTTGTCGTGATGCAATTCACCGATGAGTTCAATTCCTTGTATCAAGAGGTGATCAAGCCGACTTGTGAAGAATTTGGTTACAACGTCGTTCGTGCCGACGACATCTACACCACTGGCTCAATCATTGAAGACATTACGAGGTTGCTTCGCGAGTGCACGATCGTCATCGCAGACGTGACACCAAATAATCCAAATGTCTTCTACGAAGTAGGTTTCGCTCACGGTTTAGGCAAACCCACGATCCTACTCAGCGACAGGAAGCGTGATCGGCTCCCGTTCGATGTCTCCGGATTTCGCACGTTGTTCTACGACAACACAATCGGTGGAAAGACAGCGATTGAAGAACGACTCAGAAAGCACCTCCAGGCAATTCTGTCTTGAAGGCGCCTTACATGAAGCTTTGACCAACCGTTCCCCGCCCGTGACCAATGCCACGAGCATGGGTCAGGTCCGGCGATAGGCTCGCTGCTTCGAATGGGAGCGGAGAGCGGCGATGCGTCGGATGGGGTGGGCGGTGGTGTTGGCGATGGCGGCGCTGGGCGTTGCGGCGAAGGATGCGGGGCCGAAGCCGATCGACGTGGCGGCGCTGGCGATCGAGCACGAGACGTTCACGCTCGACAACGGCCTGCGCGTGGTCGTGCACGAGGACCACAGCGTGCCACTGGTCGCGGTGAACTTCTGGTACCACGTCGGTTCGCGCAACGAGAAACGCGGCCGCACCGGCTTCGCGCACCTGTTCGAGCACTTCTTCTTCAACGGCTCCGAGCACTACCCGCATGGCTTCCGCGAAGCCATGGACGATCTCGGCGCCAACAACCGCAACGGCACCACCAACACCGACCGCACCAACTTCTTCGAGGACGTGCCGACGTCGGCGCTCGAACGCACGCTCTACCTCGAAGCCGACCGCATGGGCTTCCTGGCCGGCAACCTCGGCGCCGAGATGCTGGAACGCGAACGCGGCGTCGTCCAGAACGAGAAACGCCAGGGCGAGAACCAGCCCTACGGCCGCGTGTTCACGCGCATGGTCGAGCAGATGTATCCGTATTCGCATCCGTACAGCTGGTCGACCATCGGCAGCATGGACGATCTGAACGCCGCGTCGCTGGACGACATCAAGGCCTGGTACGGCGCCTGGTACGGCCCGAACAATGCCGTGCTCGCACTCGCCGGCGACATCACCGTCGATCAGGCGAAACAGCTGGTCGGCAAGTATTTCGGCGGCATCGCGCCGGGCCAGCCGGTCGCCAAGCTCAAGGCCTGGGTACCGGCGCTCGACACCGACATCCGCGACACGATGGAGGACCGCGTGCCGCAGACGCGCATCGTGCGCGCTTGGCATGTGCCGCAGTCCGGCACCCGCGACCTGCACGCCCTCGAACTCTATGCCGGCCTGCTCTCCGGCAGCGAAAGTTCGCCGCTCGACAAGCGCCTGGTGTTCGGCAAGCAACTCGCGACCTCGGTCGCGGCCTTCGCCTGGGGTTCGGAACTGTCGGGCATCCTGATGGTGCAGGCGGACGTGAAGCCGGGTGTCGATCCGCACGAGGTCGAACGCGAGATCGATGCGGTGATCGCCGACACGCTGTCGCAGCCGATCGATGCCGCCGGGCTCGATCGGGCCCGCAGCCGTTACCTCGCCGACTTCGCACGCGGCATCGAACGCCTCGGCGGCTTCGGCGGTCGCGCCGACATCCTGGCCGAACACCTGACCCAGTTCGACCGCGCCGATGCCTATCTCGATCGCCTGAAGGATCTGAACGCGATCGACGCGGCCGAGGTGCAGCGCATCGCGAAACACTGGCTGGGTCGCCATCACTACACGCTGACGGTGGCCCCGTTCGCGGACCTGAAGGCAGTGAAGAACGACCTCGACCGTACGCAACTGCCCGCGCTCGGCACGCCGCCCGACGTGCATTTCCCGGAGGTGCAACGCGCGACGCTGGCGAATGGCCTGAACCTGATGCTGATGGAACGCCATGCCGCGCCGCTGGTGAACATGGTGCTGGCGGTCGATGCCGGCGTCGCCGCCGATGCGGCGGATGCCCGCGGCACCGGCCGCTTCGCGATGGACCTGTTGCTGAAGGGCACGACGCGGCGCGATGCCTTCGCGCTCGCCGATGCGCGCGACGCGCTCGGCGCCGTCATCACCGCGACCCACGGGCTCGATCAGTCGCTGCTGCAACTGAATGCGCTGAAGCCGAACTTGTCGGCATCGATCGACCTGTTCGCCGAAGTCGCACGCACACCGAGTTTTCCGGCCGACATGATCGAGGTGCAGCGCAAGCAGCAACTCGCGGCGATCGCGCAGCAGCGCGCGAATCCGATCGGCATGGCGCAACGCGCGGCGGCGCCCTTGCTGTTCGGTGCAACGCATCCGTATGCGCAGGCCCAGGGCGGGCTCGGCGACGACCGCGTCGTGCAGCACCTGTCGCGCGATGCGCTCGCACAGTGGCACCAGCGCTGGTTCGTGCCCGGCAACGCCACCCTGATCGTGGCCGGCGACGTCACGCTGGACGAATTGAAGGCCCAGGCCGAGCGTGCCTTCGGAAGCTGGCGCGGCGCGATGCCGCCCGCGAAGACGATGGCTGCGGCGCAGACCAGCGGCACCGGCAAGGTCCATCTGATCGACAAGCCCGACGCGCCGCAATCGCTGATCTTCGCCGCCCACGTCGCCGCGAATGGCGCCCGCCCGGACGACCTCGCGCTCGAAACGGTGATGCGCAACTTCGGCGGCATGGCCACCTCGCGCCTCAACCGCAACCTGCGCCTCGACAAGCACTGGTCGTACGGCACGCTGGGCGGCCTCAACGCCGCGCGCGGCCCGCGCCTGTTCAACGTCATCGCGCCGGTGCAGACCGACAAGACCCGGGAAGCGATGATCGAGGTGAAGCGCGAGATCGACGGCGTCGCCGGTGCGCGACCGCTCGCGGGCGACGAACTCGACAGCATCCTGCGCAGCCAGGTCTCGCGCCTGCCCGGCCGCTTCGAAACCCTGGACAGCCTGCTGATGGCCGGCCTCGACCTCGTCAACATGGGCCGCGACGCGCGTTACTACACCGACTATGCCGCGCATCTGCGCCAGCTCGGCGGCGACGCCCTGAACGCCGCCGCGAACGCTGCGGTGAAACCGGACCAGCTCACCTGGATCGTCGTCGGCGACCTGAAGCAGATCGAAGCCGGCGTGCGCGAACTCGGTTACGGCGAGGTCGTGAAGATCGACGCGCCGTAACGCGCGGCTACTGGGGTCCTTTCAACACCTGGCCGTCGTCGAAACGGATCTCGCGCGGATACCAGCCGAGCGGGATTTCGGCGATCGGCCGCTGCATCAGGGCGCGGTCGGCGGCATTGGCATCCTTCGGCGTGCGGCAACGCACGTCGCGGTGGTCGAGCGATCCGATCGGGCTGCTGTCGTCGATCCAGCACGAGGCCGCCGGCATCAGGCCGCTGCCGGCCACTTCGACCAGGCCGCGCAGCGTCGTG
>JBGASK010000115.1:0-9620 GCA_044229785.1 Ahniellaceae bacterium | reverse complement strand
AGGTCGCCGAGCAACTGGTTCGAGCTGTTGTATTCCCAGGCGGCGAGCTTGTCGCCGTTGATGATGTTGAGATGGCCGCCGTTGCTGATCACCCCCCACTCCATGCCGTACAGCGCGAGGAAGTTGGGGTTGTTCGCGTTCGACGTCGCCATCGCGGTGCGGCCGGCGGCGTAGCGGTTGATCGCGGTGCTCGGGCTGGCCGAGGTGTTGGTGCCCGACGAGCCGTCGAAGTAGTGGTTGTGCTCGGATTCGAGCAGGAAGTCGAGCCCCCGGCCGCGCGCGTAGTTGAATGCGTCGGCCGGGCCGTACTGGCCGGACTGTGCGGACTGCGACGAGCTGCAGGTGGCGACGTTGCCGCCGCCATCGGAGTCGTTGCTCTGGCCGTGCAGGTTGCCGAAGTACACGGTGTAGGGCAGGGACGCGGTCGCGGCCTGCGACTTCGGCGTGGCGGCGGTCGGCAACGCGCGGAATTCGGGCATCGCGACCTTCGGCATGGCGCCGACGCGAATGTCCCATTGCTGCACGTGGACTTCGTGGCCGTCCTCGATCAGCGCGGCATCGACGCGCCTGGCCAGCGATCCGCCGCGGGCGCGATGGGCGGTCGGGTCGCCGGCGGTGGCGGTCAGGCGTACCTTGTAGAAGCCGTCGGCCAAGGCGCGCTGGTTGCCGTCGCGGCCGTCGAACGGCAGCACGGCTTCGATCTGCTTCTGGAACAGGCGTTCCTCGCCGTGCCAGGTGCGCAGCACGCGGCCGCTGTCCTGACTCAGCAGCTCGACCTTCCACGCCACCGTGGACGGGTCCTTGGCATCCATCCAGCTGAAGTAGAGGGTGAACTCGCGCGCCGCCGACTTGTCGGCCGCGTACGGCGCATGGATCGCCGCTTCGAATTCATGGTGGTCCGGGCTGATCGGACGAGCGGACTGGACGGAAAAGGCAGCAGCAAGGCACAGCGCGAGTGTACTCGCGCGCAAACGCGTCGAACGAAGCATGGATTCCCCCGGGTGAATGGCGCGCGCACGCTATCCGCGAAGTGTTTCCATTCAGTGACGCGTCCCTATGGCCGGTGCCCGGCTCTGCTTGTGACACGGTTCATGCGCGGGCGCTTTTTTAACGGTTCGTTGCATCCATGTCTTGTTGCATTGCGGCAAAAATGCGGGCATCGAGGGCCGCCAGGCGTTCCGGCGTGCCCACGTCCTCCCATTCGCCGCGATGCGCCTCGGCGGTCAGGCGGCCGGATTCGGCCGCCGCCGTCAGCAGCGGCGTGATCGAGAACTTGCCGGGCGCCTGATCACGGACCAGCGCCGGGCGATACACGCCGATGCCGGCCAGCGTGTGGGGTTTCGCCGTCGCGCCGAGCAGGGGCGAGGCCGTGGCTTCGAATGCGCCCGGCTTGCGGAACGTCGGCAGCGGGATCAGCACGACATGCGCCAGTCCGGCCGGTTCCTGCGGCAGCGTGTCGAGCGGATGCGTGCTCCAGATGTCGCCGTTGATGGCGATGAAGGGCGCATCGCCCAGCCAGGGCAGGGCGTGCAGCATGCCGCCGCCGGTTTCGAGCGGCGTTTCCCCTTCGTAGCTGAAATGCAGGCGCACGCCGAACGCAGCGCCATCGCCCAGCACGTCCGCAAACCGCGGCGCCAGCCACGCGGTGTTGATGACGATGTCGCGCACCCCGATGGCGCGCAGGCGCTCGATGTGCCACGCGATCAGCGGCTTGCCGCCGACAGGCAGCAGCGGCTTGGGCGTGGTCAGCGTCAGCGGGCGCATGCGTTCGCCGAGCCCGGCGGCGAAAATCAGGGCGCGCATCGCGGTGTCGACGGCTCGGGTTGCGGCAAAATGGCGTTCATGAGCGAGGACACTAACAAGCCGGCGGCGGAAATTGCAGCCGCCGTCGTGCCGGATCTGCTCGCGCGCAGCCGCGCCGGCGATCGCGCGGCGCTCGACCGCCTGTTCGCGGAACTGCGCGGCGAACTGAAGCAAGTCGCGCGCCGCCAGCGGGCACGCCTCGATCCCGGCGAAACCTTGTGCACCACGGCTCTGGTCAACGAGTTGTGGATGAAGCTCAACCGCGCGCCGCCGAATCGCATCGCCGATCGCGAGCATTTCCTCGCGATCTCGGCGCAGGCGATGCGCGAGATCGTGGTCGACCACGCGCGTGCGCGTCAGGCCGAGAAGCGCGGCAGCGGCCTCGCCAACCTCGACCTCGACGCACCCGAGGCGCAACGCATCGAAGCCGTCGACGATGCCGCCCAGGTGCTCGCCGTCGACGCCGCCGTGCGCCGGCTCGAAGCCATCGATCCGCGCCTCGCCCAGGTCGTGGTCTGGCGTTATTTCGCCGGGCTCGAAGAAGCCGAGATCGCCGCCGCGCTGGCGGTGACCGAGCGCACCGTGCGCCGCGACTGGGTCAAGGCGCGGACCTTGCTCGCCGATCTGCTCGGCGACCTGTCCTGATCCGGCCGCCCGCGACGGAGGGACACCAATGACCCTGGATGCATCGCGCTGGGCGGCCCTGCAGCCGCTGATCGACCAGGCCCTCGAATGCGAGGGCGCGGCGCGCGCCGCCTTCGTTGCGGGGCTGGCGCAGCGCGACGCCGCGGCCGCGCGCGAACTCGCGGCCTTTCTCGACCGCGCGGAACATGTCGCTGCGGCCGAAGCCGTGGCGCCGCCGGAATGGCTGCGCGCTGCGCACCAGGCGCCGGGACGCATCGGCAGCGAGATCGCCGGTCATCGCATCGAGGCCGAACTCGGTCGCGGCGGCATGGGCAGCGTCTGGCGCGCACGCGCGATCGCGGACAGCGCGGTCGTCGTCGCGATCAAGCTCGTCGAGCTGCAAGGCGGCCGCGAGGGCGTGCTGGCGCGTTTCGCGCGCGAACGCGATCTGCTGGCGCGACTCGACCACCCGCACATCGCGCGCCTGCTTGATGCCGGAATCACGGCCTCCGGCGAACCCTTCCTGATCCTCGAACATGTCGCCGGCGAAGCCATCGACCGCTGGTGTGCGCGCCATGCGCCGGACCTGCGCACGCGCCTGCGTCTGCTCGAGCAGGTCGCGGACGCGGTGCAGGCCGCGCATGCGCAACTGATCGTGCATCGCGACCTGAAGCCCAACAACATCCTGGTCGACGCCGACGGGCGTGCCGTCGTGCTCGATTTCGGCATCGCCCGCCTGCTCGACCCCGACGGCGCCGACACCGGCATCACCCGTTTGCACGGCGCCGCGATGACGCCGGCCTATGCGGCGCCGGAGCAATTGCGCGGCGAACCGGCGAGCACCGCGATGGATGTCTACGCGCTCGGACTGATCGCGTATGAACTGGTCGAGGGTCGGCGCGCGTTCGCGACCACCGACGCGCCGCGCGAGCCGGTGCCGCTGGCCCGGCGCGCCGACGTCGATCTCGCGACCGTCATCGCGAAGGCGATGGCCGCCGATGCACACGAGCGCTACGCCAGCGCGCGCGATTTCGCCGACGATCTTTCGGCCTGGCGCGAACACCGTCCGATCCGCGCCAGGCCGCCCAGCCTGACCTATCGCGCGCGCAAGTTCGTGCGCCGCCATCGCGGCGGCGTGGCGGCGGGCATGATCGCGCTGCTGGCCGTGATTGCGGGTGTGATCGGCACGGTCTGGCAGGCGCAGGTCGCCCGCAGCGAAGCGGAGCGCGCGCGCGTCGAGACGGCACGGGCGACGGCGCAATCGGACTTCATGGCGCGATTGTTCGGCGACTCGCTCGCGACCGGCAGCAATGCCGATGCCTTGCGTCTGCTCGCACGCGGCCAGCGTGTGCTCGACGGCTTCGCCGATCGCCCGCCGCACGTGCGCGCCGAACTGATGATGCGCTGGAGCCAGTTGCTGATGTCGCGCGACCGCCCGCGCGAAGCCCTGGATCTGCTCGAACGCGCCGGCACGCTGGTGCCGGACGACGACGCCTTCCTCCAGAACCTGCGATGCCGCAGCATCAGCATGCGCGTGGCATTGGGCCAGCATGAAGTCGCGGCCGCGATCGTCGCCGACGCCGAGCGGAACGGCGATCGGTGGCCGGCACCGGTGCTGGCCGAATGCTTCGATCGGGCTGCGACCCTGCATGCGGATCGCGGCGATCCCGAACGCGCGCTGGCCAGTCTGGATCGCGCCGTCGCGGCCTATCGCGAACGCGAAGGCAACGACTCCGTCAACGCCTGGCGCACGCTGCGCCGTCGCGCCGGTCTCGAAATCGGCCTCGGTCGGCTGGACGATGCCGAGCGGCATCTTGTCGACTACCTCGCCTTCGCCGAGGCCACGCATCTCGACGAGGACACCGCGCTCGCCGCCGTGCACGGCGAACGCGCGCGCTTGCTGCGCTTGCAGTCGCGGTTGCCGCAGGCGCTGGCTGCGGCGCAGCGCGAACTCGCACTGCGCGCGGCGCGCGGGACGGACGACATCTACCAGGCGGCGCCAAACGCGAACATCGCGAACCTGCATGCCTTGCTCGGGCAGGTCGACGCAGCGCGTGTGCACTATGCGGAGGCCGAGCGCATTCTTGCGCTGTCGAACACGCAAACCATGGCCCCCGCGATCTGGTTGGCTCATGCGCGCTGGTTGATCGCCTGGGGCGAACTCGACGGCGCAGCGTCACGTCTCGATGCCGCCGACCGCGCGCTCGTCGAGCGTCACGGTGCGGACCATCCGGAGCAGGCGCGCGTCGCCCATCTGCGCAGCCTGCTGCGCATCGCCCGCGGCGATGTGGCCGGAGGGCGTGCCGACCTCGCCGCAGCGATCGTGCGCCTGAAAGCGGCCGGCCCGTCGGTGGCGATGCATGTGCCGCGCGCATTGACCGACCAGGCGCGATTCGCCCTGGCCGCCGGCGAGGCCGCGCAGGCCATCGCCTCGGCGCGGGCGGCATTGACACTCGATGCGCCGGACTACGAACGGCACCTCACCCGCGCCGTGCTGGCCGACGCCGAACGCGCGCTGCTCCGGCCTTGATCAGTCGCGCGGTCGCGTCAGGTCGATGTTTGCCGTGATCTTCGCCAGCCATTCGCCGAACGGCTTCAGGTCCTTGTTCACGGTCGCGACGTCGAGCGTGTACTTCAGCACCAGCGGCAGGTCGTTCAGATACTGCGGCTTGCCGTCGCGATACCAGAGGCGGCAGAAAATGCCGAGCACCTTCAGGTGGCGCTGCACGCCCATCAGGTCGAACCAGCGCTTGAAGCGCAGTTCGTTGTGCGCGATCAGGTTGGCGGCGACCGCGCGTTCGCGATAGGCCTGCATCCACGCCAGCACGCGCTCCTTCGGCCACTCGACGTAGCAGTCGCGCAGCAGCGACACCAGATCGTAGGTAATCGGACCTTTCACCGCGTCCTGGAAGTCGATGACGCCCGGATTGTTCATCGGCGTGCGCATCAGGTTGCGGCTGTGGAAGTCGCGGTGCACGAAGACTTGCGGCTGCTCCAGCGCCGACGCGGCGAGTACCGAGAACGCCTGTTCGATGGTGTCCCATCCGGCGCAGTTCGGTTGCAGGCCGAGATGGCGCTGCAGGAACCATTCCGGGAACAGCTCCATCTCCGCGACCAGCTTGCCGTAGTGGTAGGTCTCGAGGCCATTGCCGTCGACCCGCGTCTGCATCGCGTGCAGCGTGTTCAGCGCGTCGCGATACAACAGGTCCGCAGTCTGCTCGTCGAGCTGCGACAGATAACTGTGGTCGCCGAGATCGGCCATCAGGATGAAGCCGTGCGCGCGTTCGACCGCGACCAGTTCCGGCGCGTTGACATTGGCCTTGCGCAGGCGCGCATGGATGTCGAGCCAGGGCGCGATGTTTTCCTTGTCCGGCGGCGCGTCCATCACGATGAAGCTGTTGTCGCGGCTCGCGACGCGGTGGTAGCTGCGGAAGCTGGCGTCGCTGGAGGCCGGCGCGATCTGCACGCTGTTGTCGTTCAACACGCTGCGGCACCAGTTCAACAGGGCCAGTTCGCGCTTGCGGTCCATCATCGGGTCGTCCTCGTTCGTTGCCGGCAGTCTAGTCAGCGCCCGGGACAGGCGGAACGAATTCCGGAAAACTTCACGAAATGTAAAACGACGACGCCCCGCGCAGGGCGGGGCGTCGGTGGGGGCATGCGATGCGTCAGCTGTTCGGGGCGTCGCCGCTGAAGGTATGGACCTTGCCCCCGGCGAGCGGACCGTTCTGCTTGCCGGTGATCTTGGCGGTGGTGTGCATGTACAGCTCGACTTCGCGCTCGAACACGAGGTTGCCGTTGACCACGGCATTCGGTCCGAGGATGACGCGCGGGGTCTTGCTCTGCTTGCTGAACCATCCCGGATTGTTCGGCTTGCGCACGACGATGTCGCCGGTGACGCGTGCGGCGTTCTTCAATTCCACGTCGCCGTTGACGAGTTCGATGCCGGCGCCGGCCTGGGCGCGTGCACCGAGTTCGATGCGGCCGTTGACGGTCTCGATCCTGTCGAGGCTGGCGGCGTCGTCGCCGAGCGTGATCGCGCCGTTCACGGTCTCGATGCCTTCCTGCACGATGGTCTTGGCGCCGACGCTGATGCTGCCGTTCACCGTCTCCAGCGCTTCGGCCTGGCCATTGGCGCCGATGCGGACCGAGCCATTGACGGTTTCGGCGGTCTCGACGATGGCGTCGTCGCCGATGGTGATGGAGCCGTTGACCGACTCGACGTCGCCGGCGGTTTCACCGTCGCCGACCTGAATGCTGCGATTGACCTTGCTGATGTCGCCGCGGTGATGCGATGCGTCGTGTTCCGGGCCGCCGGCGAGGGCGGCGGTGGCGAACAGGGCGCTGATCAGGACGGCAAGCGGAATGCGACGCATGAGGTGATTCTCCGGGTGGGGTTGCCAGGGCTTCGATGCGGCGTCGCGGCGCGCGGTTTAAGCCTAGGCCATCGGTCATGGTCGGGTGGCCGTTAGAATGCGCGCATCGTTCTTGCGGAATGCGCTCGTGCCCACACCGAAACCCGTGTTGCTGCTGATCCTCGATGGCTGGGGCCATCGCGTCGACACCGAATGGAATGCGATCGCGCAGGCGAACGTGCCGAACTGGCGGCGCCTGCTCTCCGAGTGCCCGAACACGCTGATCGACACCCACGGCCTGCATGTCGGCTTGCCCGACGAGCAGATGGGCAATTCCGAAGTCGGACACATGAACATCGGCGCCGGCCGCGTCGTGTATCAGGAACTCACGCGCATCGACCAGGCCGTCCGCGACGGCAGTTTCGGCCGCAACCCCGCGCTGGTGCAGGCGTTCGACGCCGTGAAGGCGAGCGGCGGCACCTTGCACGTGTTCGGCCTGATGTCGCCGGGCGGCGTGCATTCGCACGAAGACCACGTGTTCGCCTTCCTCGACGCCGCAGCCGCTGCAGGCGTGAGTGCCATCGCCGTGCATGCGTTCACCGATGGCCGCGATACGCCGCCGAAGAGTGCGGGCGCGTCGCTGCGGAAGCTCGACGCCAAGTGTGCGGCCCTGTCCGGCGCGCGCATCGCCACCGTGATCGGTCGCTACTACGCGATGGACCGCGACAACCGCTGGGAGCGGGTCGCGCCGGCGTATCGCGCGATCACCGAGGCCAGCGCGGACTTCGATGCGGCCGATGCGACGACTGCGCTCGCTGCGGCCTACGCCCGCGGCGAAACCGACGAGTTCGTGAAGCCGACCGTGATCGGCGCCGGCGCCCGTTTCGGCGACGGCGATGCCGTGGTGTTCCTGAACTTCCGCGCCGACCGCGCCCGCGAACTGACGCGTGCCTTCGTGCGCGCGGACTTCGACGGTTTCGCCAGACCGCGCGCGATCGCGCTGTCGGCCTACGTGACCTTGACCGAATATGCCGCCGACCTGCCGGTGACCGCGGTCGCCTACCCGCCGCAGGGCATGGCCAACACCCTGCCCGAAGTGATCTCGGCGCATGGCCTCAAGCAACTGCGCATCGCCGAGACCGAAAAATACGCCCACGTGACCTTTTTCCTGAATGGCGGTCGCGAAGACGCTTTCCCGGGCGAGGACCGCACGCTGGTGCCTTCGCCCAAGGTCGCGACCTACGACTTGCAGCCGGAAATGAGCTGCCCCGAACTCACCGCGAAGCTGACCGCGGCGATCCGCTCCGGCCAGTACGACCTGATCGTCTGCAACATCGCGAATCCCGACATGGTCGGCCACACCGGCATCTTCGACGCGGCCTTGAAGGCGGCGGAAGCGGTGGACCATGCCCTCGGCGAGATCCGTGCCGCGATCGCGGCGGCCGGCGGCGCGATGATCGTGACCGCCGATCACGGCAACCTCGAAATGATGCGCGACCCGGAGACCGGCGAGCCGCACACGCAGCACACGGTCGGCCCGGTGCCGATCGTGCTTGTCGGACGGCCGGCGCAGCTGCGCCATGGTGCGCTCTGCGATCTGGCGCCGACGATCCTGCAACTGCTCGGCCTGCCGCAACCCGCGGACATGACCGGTCACAGCCTGATCGTCGGGAACGCCTGAGTGCGTGCCATCGCGGCGCTGCTGCTGGTCGTCGCCGCGAATGCCGTCGCGGCGGTGGCGCCGCAGAACGCCGAACGCGAGGCGGAAACGCAGGCCAGGCTCGAGGTGCTTCGCGCCGAAATCGCCGAGCTGTCGAAGGCGCGCGCCGAACTGTCGGCCCGGCGCGACGAAGGCGTCGCCGCATTGCGCGCGATCGACACGCAGGTCAGCGCCAGCGCCCGGCGTTTGCGCGAACTCGAAGCCGGCATCGAGGCGCAGAATCGTCTGCTCGCCGAGCGCGAGGCCGAACGCGTGCAGCTGCAGCGCACGCTCGGGCGCAGCCGCGCCACGCTGGCGAACCTGCTGCGATCGGTCTACCTGATCGGTCGCGGCGAATCGTTGAAGGCTCTGCTGGCGCGCGATCGCATCAGCGACAGCAGCCGGGCCCTGGCCTACTACCGCTATCTTCAGCGCGACCGTCTGGATCGCGTGCAGGAATTGCTCGCGGAATTGCAGGTGCTGCTGGATGTCGAGAAGGCCATCGCCGCGACCAAGGCGACGCTGGCCGCCGAGCGGCAGAAGGAACACGCGCAGTCGGCGCAACTGGCCGCCGACCGCGTGCAGCGCGAAGCGGTGCTGGCCGAATTCGACGCGAAGCTGAAGGAGGGCGAGACGCGCCTCGTCGCACTCGGCCGCGACGAACAGGACCTGCTGCGCCTGCTCGAGGAATTGCGCGACATCTTCGCCGACATTCCGAAACAGCTCGAAGGCAACCAGCCGTTCGCGTCGCTGAAGGGACGGTTGCGACGGCCGCACGCGGGCAGCGTGAACGTCGCCTTCGGCCAGAGCATCGCCACCGGCCGCCTCAGCGAAGGCTGGCTGCTCGGTGCCGATGCCGGCGACGACGTACGCGCGGTCGCCGCCGGCCGCGTCGCTTTCGCGGATTGGCTGAAGGGCTTCGGCCTGCTGCTGATCCTCGATCACGGCGACGGCTACATGAGCCTGTACGCGCAGAACGAATCGCTGTTGAAGGATGTCGGCGACTGGGTCGCGGCCGGCGATGTCGTCAGCACCGTCGGCGCCAGCGGCGGCGCCGCACAGCCCGGCCTCTACATCGAATTGCGCCACCAGGGCCGACCGCTCGATCCGAAACCCTGGTTCGGGAAATAGCTGGATCTCGG
>JBGASK010000015.1:0-38834 GCA_044229785.1 Ahniellaceae bacterium | reverse complement strand
TTCGCGCGTCGCGACGAGGACCACGCGCAGCTGACGCTGCAACTTGAAGGTCGCAGCCGCACCCACGCGCTGGTGCGGCTGGTCGTGAACCGCGACTACAGCCTCGGCGACCGTTCCGGGTTCTGGTTCGACCCGGCCGATGGCGGCCACGGCCAGATGCTGATCCAGCAGGGACGCTGGGTCGGTTCGGTGTCGATCGGCTACGACCGCGACGGCGAGCCGACCTGGGCGTTTGCGCAGGGCGAGATCGGTGCCGGCCTGCTCGACGCGCAGCGCGTGCGCCGTGCCTGCACGCCGATCTGCCATGTCGTAGCCGAAGCCGGCGGCCAGACCCGGATCCAGTTTCGCGGTCAGGACGATGCCGTCGCCTCGATCACCCTGAGCGATGCGCAAGGCGTGTTCTGGCAGCGGCCGCAGAAGGACCTGACGCGTTACACCGAAGCGCCGAACGGACGCGTGCATGCGGCGGCGCTGGCGCATTTCGGCGGCGATGCGGCGCTGGCGCATTTCGTCGCCGAAAACGTGCGCAGCAACCCGTACCACGGCGGCGACGGCTGCATCGATTTCTCGCCGGCGCCGCCGCCGGTGGCCACCGGCAGCGACACCAACATCCAGGAGTCGGGCGTGGGCGAATACGACGACATCAAACGCGTCGGCGACCTCGTCTTCAGCATCGACACGATGGGCGGCGTGGTGCCGACCCTGCGCGTGCACCGCATCGACGGCACACGGGGCACGGCCGTGCTGCTGCATTCGTATCCGCTGCCGGCGGGCGTCGAAGCGCTGGGTCTGCATGTCCGCGTCCGGGCCGGGCACACGCAGTTGGTCCTGCTGGCCGGGCGCTCGCCGTTCAACAGCGGCTACGACGCTTGGTGTTTCGGGTATGCGCCGCTCGATGCCGGCGTGCTCGCCATCGTCCACGACGTGGCCGCCGACGGCGCCTTGGCGGAACGGCACCGCATCGAGCTGCAGGGATCGTTCTCGACCAGTCGCCTGATCGGCGCGTCGCTGATGTTCGCGAGCAGTTTCGTCGTGGCGACCGACGGCGCCGAGCCGGTGTTGCCGAAGTGGCGACTCGACGACGGCCCCTGGCAGGACATGGCGACGCTGGCCACGCTGTGGTTGCCGAACTTTGCGCCGGACGCCTACGAACGCGCGCTGACGACGCTGTCGCAGTTCGATCTCGACGCGATCGGCGACCCTGAGTTCGCATCGGTGTTCGCGCGCATCGACGCGTCCTATGTGGCGCCGTCGGCCTGGTATCTGGCCACCTCGGAATACCGCTACGACAGCGGCTTCGTGCCCGGCGGCCAGGCCCGCCTCGACATCCACAAGATCGCATTGCCGGCGCTCGACTATCGCGGCACCGGGTCGGTGGCGGGCGGACTCGGTGTCGGCGGCGACGATCGTGCGCTGCGCTTCAGCGAACACGCCGGCGACCTGCGTGTGATCACCGACCACGGCGGATCGTGGAACAGCACGTCGCTGTTCGAACTGAGCGTGTTGCGCGAGGACGGCGGATCGCGCCTGAAGACCATCGCCACGCTGCCGAACGCGCGCCGCCCGCAACCGATCGGCCCGCCGCACGAACAGGCCTACGGCGTGCGGTTCGACGGCGACGTCGCCTACGCGGTCAGTTACTACCGGATCGATCCGCTGTATGCGATCGACCTCTCCGATCCGCTCGACCCGAAGCTCGACTCGGCGCTCGAGATCACCGGCTATTCGGCCTACCTGCATCCGTTGCCGGGCGGGTTCCTGCTCGGCGTCGGCCAGCACACGGTCGACGGCAGCAATGGCGATGCGCCGGGGCGCTTCTGGTTCCAGGGACTCAAGCTCAGTCTGTTCGACCAGCGCGATCCGGCGCATCCGGCCGAGTCGTGGCGCCAGGTCATCGGCGGTCGCGGCAGCGACAGCGAACTGCTGCGCGACCATCGTGCCATCGCCGCCGCATCGACCACGGACGGACAGACCCGCGTCGCCGTGCCGATGGCGATCCATGACGGTCTGTCGACCGGCGATCCCTGGGTGTATCTGCCCTGGGCCTACAGCGGCGTCGCCACCTTCGACGTCGCCCCCGATGGCGCCATCAGCGGCTATCGCCTGCGTCCCGCGGTATTCCCCGGATACGGCCCGCGCGTCGACGCGATGCGCAGCGTCCTGTACGGCGACAGCGTCTTCCTGTTCAGTGCCGGCCGCTGGTACGGGCAGCGCATCGACAGCGCTGCGCCGATGGGCGGGCCGTACTGAGCTTCAGCCGAAATCGCCGAAGCGGGTCTGCAGTGCGGCGATCGCGGCGAGACCCGCGGTTTCGGTGCGCAGCACGCGCGGGCCCAGGGTGATGCGCCGGAAGCCGGCCTGGTCGAGCACGGCCAGGTCGCGATCGGAGAAACCGCCTTCGGGGCCGATCGCGATCGTCGCCGCTTCGCCGCAGGCGATCTGCGACAGCGGCCGGCCACCGTCCGGATGCAGCACCAGCTTGGTGTCGGATTCCTCGGCGAGCAGGCGCGCGGCGCGCTCCAGCGTCAACGGCGATTCGACCTGCGGCACCTGCGCGCGACCGCATTGTTCGCAGGCCGATTCGAGCACGCGCTGCCAATGCAGGATGCGCTTGTCGGCGCGGTCTTCGTCGAGCTTCACCTCGGTGCGGTCGCTCGTCACCGGCAGGATGCGGACGACTCCGAGTTCGGTCGCCTTCTGCAGGATCAGGTCCATCTTTTCGCCGCGGGCGATGGCCTGCACCAGGGTGATGGCCAGCGGCGATTCGTTGTCGACCGCATCGACGCGGCCGATCTGCACCCGCGCCTCGCGCTTGCCGAGGCTGATCTCGCCCGAATAGTCGTGGCCGTCGCCGTTGAACAGGGTCACGGCGTCGCCTTCGCGCAGGCGCAGCACGCGCACGGCATGGTTGGTCGCGGCTTCCGACAGGGTGACGCCGTGGCCGGCCTGCAGGGGTTGGTCGATGAACAGTCGGATGCGGCGCATGGGACCTCAGGCAACGGCGAGTTCGACGCCCTCGCGCGCGACGCCGACCATGAAGTCGATCTCGTCGGGCGTGATGCAGTAGGGCGGCATGAAATAGACGGTGTGGCCGAGCGGACGCAGCAGGGCGCCGCGTTCGAGGCCATGACGATACATGCGCAGGCCGCGGCGTTCGGTCCAGTCGAAGGCGCGGCCCTGCGCGTCGACCAGATCGAAGGCCGCGATCAAGCCGGTCTGGCGGACATGGCGCACGTTCGGATGCCTGCGCAGCGGCGCGATGGCGTGGGCGAGATGCGCGGCCAATGCGCGATTGCGTGCCAGCACCGGTTCGTCGTGAAACACGTTCAGCACTTCCAGCGCGACCCGGCAGCCGAGCGCATTGCCGGTATAGCTGTGCGAATGCAGGAAGGCGCGCAGCTTCGCATATTCGTCGTAGAAGCTCTGGTAGATCGCCTCGGTCGCGAGCACCGCGGACAGCGGCAGGTAACCGCCGCTCAGGCCTTTCGACAGGCACATCAGGTCTGGCGCGATGCCGGCCTGTTCGCAGGCGAACAAGGTGCCGGTGCGGCCGAAGCCGACCGCGATTTCGTCGGCGATCAGCAACACCCCGTGGCGGTCGCAGGCGGCGCGGGCACGGCGCAGGAATTCCGGATCATGCATGCGCATGCCGGCCGCGCATTGCACCAGCGGTTCGACGATCAGGGCGCAGACGGTGTCGCCGTGTCCGGCGAGCAGGGCATCCAGCGCATCGGCGGCGCGCGTGGCCACGTCGAATGCAGACTCGCCGGTTTCGGCCTGGCTCGCGTCCGGCGACATCGTGGTCAGCGGCGTCAGCAGCAGCGGCGCATAGGTTTCGCGATACAGCGGAATGTCGGTGACCGACAAGGCGCCCAGCGTTTCGCCGTGATAGCCGCCGGCGAGTGCGACGAAGGTCGTGCGCGCGCTGTCGCCGCGATTGCGGCAATGATGGAAGGCGAGCTTGAGCGCGATCTCGACCGCGCTCGAGCCGTTGTCGGCGTATTGCACCCGCGTCAGCCCCTTGGGCGCGACCTCGACCAGACGCTCGGCGAGTTCGATCGCCGGCTGATGCGTGAAGCCGGCGAGGATCACGTGTTCGAGCCTGCCGATCTGGTCGCGCAAGGCCGCGTCGAGGCGCGGATGGGCATGGCCGAACAGGTTCACCCACCAGCTCGACACCGCATCGAG
Organism: Ahniellaceae bacterium; assembly: GCA_044229785.1. Classification (GTDB taxonomy): domain Bacteria; phylum Pseudomonadota; class Gammaproteobacteria; order Xanthomonadales; family Ahniellaceae; genus JADKHK01. The sequence continues at coordinate 34,646 of JBGASK010000015.1, read as the reverse complement.
GTAACGCTTGCCGTCGAAGTCTTCCAGCCAGACGCCTGCCGCGCGCCGGATCGGAACCATCGGCAATGTCTCGTGGTCACGCATCTGCGTGCACGGGTGCCAGACCCGGGCGAGGTCGCGGCGGGCGAGTTCGGCATTGCTCGGATTCAACGTCGGGTTCCGGATCGGGAGGAGTGCTCGGGTATGATCACGGCCGTTTCCATTCACGGCAAGGTGTTGACGATGCAGGTTCGCGGCGCGCGGGGCTTCACGCTGATCGAAGTGCTGGTGGTGGTCGTGATCCTCGCGATCCTCGCGGCGATCGTGGTGCCGCGCGTGATCGGCCGCACCGACGACGCCATGCTCGCCAAGGCCCGTGCCGACGTGCAGGGCTTCACCACGGCGTTGAACCTGTACAAGCTCGACAACTTCACCTACCCGAGTACCGACCAGGGGCTCGACGCGTTGATGCAGAAGCCGGGCGGCAGTCCGCAGGCGCCGAACTGGCGCAATGGCGGCTACATGGATCGTTTGAGCAAGGATCCGTGGGGCCGCGACTACCAGTACGTCAGCCCCGGCAGTCACGGCGAGTTCGACGTGTATTCGCTCGGCAAGGATGGCCAGGTGGGCGGCGACGGCATCGACGCCGACATCGGCAACTGGACCGAGTGACGGCGATGCGCGTGAGCCAGCGCGGCTTCACGCTGATCGAAGTCCTGGTCACGGTGGTGATCCTGGCCGTGCTCGCGTCGGTGCTGGTGTTGTCGGTCGGCGCCGGCGACGAGGAACAGGTGCTGCGGCGCGAAGCCGAGCGCCTGCAGGCGCGCATCGGTTACGCCTGCGAGCGCGCCGAACTCGGCGGTCGCGATGTCGGCCTGCATCTGCGCGACGGCGGGTATGCGTTCAGCGCGCAACAGGTCGAGGGCTGGCATTTCATCGAGGACGATGTCGCGCTGAAGCGCGTGAGTCTGTCCGAGGCGATGCATCTGTCCGCCGACGCGCAGGCGCTCGAGAGCGCCTTTACCGAGCAACCGCAAGTCCTCTGTTTCGCCTCGGGCGAAGCCTTGCCGATGACGATCGAACTCGCCGCCGGCCCGCGCGCGACACGTTGGCGCATCGACATCGCGCTGGACGGACAGACGACGTTGCGCCATCGCGGCGTCGCTGACCGCGACTGGCAGGAAGCGGGCCGGCCACGATGAGTCGCCGCGGCTTCAGCCTGGTCGAAGTGCTGGTCGCGCTCGCGGTCGTGGCGATCGCGCTGGTCGCCCTGCTGGCCGCGGCGGCGCGCATGGCGCGTGACGCCGACCGCCTGCGCGAATTGACGCTGGCCGATTGGGTAGCCGCCAACGTGCTGGTCGAAACCCGGCTGCGCGAACCGTTCCCGGAGCTTGGCGAACGCGAAGGGCGCATGCGCTTGGGCCCGCGCGAGTTCCGCTGGCGACGCGTCGTGCAGAACACGCCGGAGGCGGCGCTGCGGCGTGTCGACGTGCATGTCTACGCGGTCGAAGCCGCGGAAGAGGACGCGCCGATCCACAGCCTGGTCGGCTTCGCGGGGCGACGCTGATGCGATACGCCGCGCGCGGATTCACCCTGGTCGAAGTCCTGGTCGCGATCTTCATCTTCGCGCTGCTGATGGCGGCTGCGTACGGCAGCGTGAACACCTTGCTGCGCACCCGCGACGGCCTCGCCGAACAGAATGGCCGCCTGCGCGAATTGCAGTTCGCGGTCGGGGTGATCGAACGCGACCTGCGTTCCGCCATCGCACGGCCGGTACGCGAAGGCTATGGCGAACGCGAACCGGCCTTGCTCGGCAGCCGCGATGCCGTCGCCTTCACCCGCGGCGGTTATGCGAATCCGCTCGCTCAGGAACGTGCCCGCATCGAGCGCGTCGGTTATGCCTGGCGCGACCACAGGTTGAGCCGCGCCGCGTTCGCCGTGCTCGACCGCACGCCCGCGACCGTGCCGCTCGCGCGCGATCTGCTCGGCGACGTGCGCCGCATCGGCTTCCGCTATTTCGACGGCCAGCAATGGCGCGAGCAATGGCCGCCCGGCAACGCGTCGCCGCGGCCGCTGCGGGTCTTGCCGCGCGCGGTCGAGTTCAGCATCGAGACCGAGGATTTCGGCACGTTCACGCGTTGGGTCGATTTGCCCGAAGTCGACGAAGCGGCGCCCGCGCCGTCGGACGCGCCGCCATGAAGCGCGAGCGCGGCGTGGCCCTGATCGTGGCGGTGCTGCTGGTGGCGCTCGCGACCCTGATCGTCGCCAGCCTGATCGACACCACCGACCTGGCCTTCGCGCGGACCCGCAACCTGATGCGCGAGCAGCAGGCGTTCGCCTACGCGCGCGGCCTCGAAACCTGGGCGATGGACGGCCTGCGCCGCGACCAGAACGAGGAGCCCGGCATCGATTCGAACGGCGACGTCTGGGCACGACCGTTGCCGCCGCTGGACGTGCCCGGCGGCAAGTTGAGCGGGCGGCTGCGCGAGTTGAACGGTTGCTTCAATCTCAATCATCTGGTCGTGAACGGCGTCGAGGATGCGCTGGCGCGGCGTCGCTTCGAGCGGCTGTTGCGCGCGCTGAAGCTGCCGCCGGAACTCGCCGATGCCGTGATCGATTACGCCGATGCCGACAGCGACCCGGGACGCCGTGGCGCCGAGGACATGGCCTATCTGCTCGCGAACCCGCCGCGTCGCGCCGCGAATCAGGCGTTTGCGCACGTGTCGGAGTTGCGCCTCGTGCGCGGTGTCGACGACAAGGCGTATCGCGTGCTTGAACCGCACGTCTGCGCGAATCCGGAGGCGAGCGGCATCAACGTCAATACCGCAACGGCGCCGGTGCTGATGAGCTTGGCCGACAATCTCGACGAAGCGCGTGCGCGCCAGCTCAACGACGAAGGCCGGGCGCGCATGAGCACGCTCGACGCCTTCGACGCCAAGCTGCAGCAGCTCGGTCTCGTGCTCGACGGGGGCCCGGTCAAGCTCGGCGTCGCCAGCGACCAGTTTCAGGCCGAAGCGGTGATCGAACTCGACGGCATCCCGTTCCGCTACTACAGCCGCATCGCCCGCGAGCAGCAGGGGCATCGCGTCGTCTACCGCAGTCGCGGCGTGGATTGAGCCGGCGTCGCCGACCGATCAGCCGACCCAGTCGCGCAAGCGCGTGCGCCGCACCAGCAGTTCGTAGCTGAGCAGGCAGATCGCGAGCGTGAGGCCGCAGGACAGCAGCAGCGCCAGCGGCCACGGCAGCGCGTGGTCGAGCAGTCCATACTGCACGGCGAACAGCACCGGCAGGTGCAACAGATAGGTCCAGTAGCTGCTGCGCGCCAGCCAGGTCATGACGGCGCTGGAGCGGTTGAGCCAGCGCAGTCCGCCGATCAGTGCGGCCAGCGTGCCCCAGGCCGCGACGATGGCCTGCAGCAACGCGGTCGACCACGGCGCGGTGCGGCCCCAATCGGTCGCGTCGCGGCCATCGAGCTGCATCAGGAAGGCGACGTAGGCGAGCACGCAGGCCAGCAATCCTGGCCACAGCCAGCGGCGCAGCGACAACAGGGTGTCGACGCGATCCAGCAGCAGCGTACCGAGCGCGAAGAAGGGCCCGTACAGCGCCAATGCCCAGAACTGCGGGAACAGGCTTTCGGGCGCCGGATGCGGTGCGGTGGCGAGCAGAAAGCCGGGCGCCACCAGCAGCGGCAGGATCCACGCCAGCCGCGTCGGCGTGGGCGGGATCGCGCGGGCGAGCCAGCGGCTCCAGTCCAGCGCATGCACGATCCACGCGAGCGCCGTGAACAGCAGCAGGTAATACAGGAACCACAGATGCCCGGTGCTCGGCGGCATGGCGGGCGGATCCGGCATCGCCAGCCATTCCCGCACCATCGACAGGAACGGCGATGGATGCGCGACGTGATCGAGCGCCCACTGCGTGCTCGCGGACGTGGCGAGATGCACCAGCGGCGATGCCACCAGCATCGGCACGAGGATGCGCCGCAAGCGCTGGCGCAGCAGCCCGCTCCAGCCGCGGCGCGCGATCAGCCAGGCCGTGAAATAGCCGGCGACCACGAAGAACAGCGGCATGCGCACGAGATGCAGGAACCAGACGACGGCATCGACCGACGCCGACTGCGCGCGATACGCCGTGGGCCAGAAGCCGTGCATCAGCGGGCTGTAGGCGAGTGCGGCATGGAACAGGACGCCGGCCAGCATCGCCAGCGCACGCAGGTGGTCGAACGCGTGGATGCGCGCGTCCGTCGGCGCCGCAACGGCACCGGGGTCGAGATGGCTCATCGGCAGGCTCAGTAGAAGGCGGGTTTGCGACCGTTCGACCAGGTCGCGATGGCCAGGCAAACGAATCCGATCAGCAGTTGCGCGGCGAGGATGGCGAGGACCGGCGCATGCCAGACCACGGCGTTGCCGCGCACGACCGTCTGCACGCTTTCCATCTGGCCGATGGCCATGATGAAGGGATTGATCAGCACCATGCTGCCGATCATCACGAACATGTTCCAGCCTTCCGATTCCACCTGCATCGCCACCATCAGCGCGATGCAGTAGGCGACGAGCACGTGGCCGAAGATCAGGGCCGCGAGCACGATCAGTCCGTCCGGCAGCGGCGTGCTGAACACGATGATGGCGGTGAACAGGGCCATGACCACGAACGGCACCGAAAACGTCAGCAGGTTGCCGGCGAGCTTGGCGACGGTGAAGTCGAGCGGCGACACCGGCAGGCTCATGACGAAGGCCAGCGTCTGTTCCTTGCGCTCGTTCAGCAGCGAGGTCGAGATCGCGAAGCAGGCGATGGCCACGAGAATGATGATCAGCAACAGGGAGCCGATGTAGAACGCCCACGGCTTGGCCATGCCGAGGAAGCCGAGCGCGACGATGCCGGCCAGCAGATACGCGGCCAGCTGTTTCTGGAACAGCTGCCAGTCCTTGATCATCAGCAGCCGGATGATCGGCCAGTTGAGTTGACGCGTCATCGCAGTCCTCCTGCACGCACGGTGGTCACGAAGATGTCTTCCAGTCCCATCGGATCGATGCGCTGCACGCTCAGTCCGATCCGGGCGAGCCGCTCCGGAAAATCGTCCCGCCAGCCGCGGAACTTGAGTTCGATCTGGCTGCCGGCGGCGCGTCGCTGCACCAGTTCCGGCCACGGGTCGATCGCTTCCGGCATGTCGCCGACGCAGAGCACGCGGCGCCATTCGTCGATGAAGCGTTCCTTGTCGGCGCTGGCCAGCAGGCGGCCCTGGTGCATGAAGCTGATGCTGTCCGACATCTGCTCGATGTCGTGGGTGTTGTGCGACGAGAACAGCACGCTGCGGTGTTCGTCGCGCAGGACTTCGGCCAGCGATTCCAGCACTTCGGCGCGGGCGACCGGGTCGAGGCCGGTGGTGGGTTCGTCGAGCAGCAGCAGTTGCGGCCGGCGCGCGAGGCAGAGCACCAGCAGCGCCTTCACCCGTTGCCCGTGCGAGAAGCCGCCGAGCGTCTGGTCGGCGCGCAGGTCGAAGCGGCGCAGCAGCGATGCGGCGTAGGCCGAATCCCACTCCGGATAGATGCGGCGCACCAGCTCGATGTGCCAGGCCAGCGTCTGGCCGCGATACAGGCGCATGTCCTCGGCGGCGAAACCGATGCTGCGCTTGGCCGCGACCTGTGCGTCCGGCAGGCGATGGCCGAGCACTTCGATGGCGCCGGACGAGGGCGCGGCGAGGCCGGTGAGCAGGCGCAGCAGGGTGCTCTTGCCGGCGCCGTTGACGCCGACGAGGCCCATGATCTGGCCTTCGGGCAGGGTCAGCGACAGGTCGTTGAGGCTGAATTGCGGGTAGTGCTTGCTGACGCCCGTGAGTACGAAGGCGGCGGTCATCGGTCGGTTCCTTTGCTTGGATCGGTGAGGGGTGCGGTGGCGTGGCTGTCGAGCACGCCGTCGAGGCGCTGGTGCAGTCCCCCGCGACTCAGGCCAAGGCGCGCCGCGGTGGCTGCGGCCTCGGTCAGTTGCAGATCGAGGTGATGGTCGAGCAGGCCGCGCGCCTGATCCTTCTGCTCGGACACGACCGAACCCTTGCCGTGGCGCGTGCTGATGACGCCGGCGCGTTCAAGGTCCTCATAGGCGCGCTTGACCGTGATGACGCTGACGCCGCTGGTGGCAGCCAGTTCGCGAATCGACGGCAGGGACTGCCCCGGCGCCCAGTCGCCGGCCATCACCCGTGCGGTGATCTGATCGACGATCTGCTGGTACATCGGCCGCGGGTCGCTGGCGGAAAGCAGGAGCATGGCGATTCAACTGTGCATCTGTGATAGACACAGTATGCACAGTAGATCCGGGCGATGCAAGCGTGGCGTGTGGATGCCGGTGCGGTTCGGAGTTGAATACCAATGCAACTCTGTGCCCGACTACGAAACCTTGGGCGATTTAGAAATGGCGGTCCAAAACGGGATGGCGACGCGTTCGAACTCTGGCGCAAGCACCTTGCCGACAAGCTGGGGTGACGACGGGCGGTCCATGATGACTTCAGCGATGAATGCGCCAAGAGCGTCTTCTAGAAATGAGTTCATCAAGCGGAGCAGACTAATCATCTCTTCGATCAAGAGATCTATTGCTGCTCGCAAATCCTGGGCGCCGTACTGCTCGAACATCCATGCCTGCGCTACCGCGTCTGCTGAGTCGTAGTACGTGTTTCCCGACTTTTTACCGAGGAAGACAACATCGTCTACCCAAGACTCATCAGGCACGACGTGACTGCTCCAGCGTTCAAACGTCGGGAAGTGAAATCCCATTCCGTTGCGAAGGGGTGAGAGCCACTTTGCATTGTTGATGGCGACGTTCAAGGCTTTCAGTCTCTCCTTTCCGTCGGACATCCGGGGGAGCACGTCCTCTCGCAGAGCACCGGCAAGCTCCTTGTTTTCTCGAACTGCTTTGCTGGCCTCCCAGATTTTTCCACTGGCTAGGCGAAACAGAAACATGGCTTGCCCAAGCTCGGGACGAAGACGAGCGGGCCGATGGTCGTCGTGTTTTGGCAGTGAAAAGGCGATCAGTTTCTGCAGACACATGAGTTCGTTGAACGTGTGTCCGAGTAGGTAGTACGCGAAGCGTCGTTCATGGGTCAATCGCTTGATCGCATCAAGCGGCACCGTCAGTGCGTACATCTCGACGCTCCGTGAGGTCACGTAGAGGTCTCCTTGGTGCGTTAGCGAGGTGGCGTGTGATGCAGGTTTTCTCAGCCGAAGCGTCAGGCTGGCAGGTGGAGTCTGGGTTGGGCCTAGGGGAAGGGTCAAGAAAATCGCGATTCGCATCTCGGCTTGCGCAGGGTCGGGCGCAAAGCGGTTTCCGCCGGGGAATGTTGAGTAGAATCGGGGAATGACGAACACTGCCGGTGCCCGGGCGCATGCGTGATGGATTGCTGATTCGCTGGCGCGGGCCGGGCGAGGCGTTGGAGTGGTTGCGGATCGAGGGCGGGCGCGCGGGGTTCGTGCAGCGCGAGCAGCGGCCTGCGGCTTCGGTGCTCGACAAGGCCGCGCGCATCGCGGTGCTGGTGCCGGCCGAGGACGTGCTCAGCATCGGCCTCGACCTGCCGGCGAAGAAGGCCGACGCCGCACGCAAGGCCGCGGCGTTTGCGGCCGAGGAGCAGGTCGCGGCCCCGATCGAATCGGTGCATGTCGCGCTCGGCGAAGCCGCGAACGACGGCCGCTGGCCCTGTGCGGTGATCGCTCGCCCGAAACTGGCAGCGATCCAGTCCGATCTTGCCCTGCGCGGCATCGCCGCCGACGCCGTGCATGCCGACGCCGCCTGCCTCGGCGCCGGACGCGCCCTGCGCAACGAGGGTCGCGTGCTCGCCCGCCTGGATGGCGAACGCGCGCTCGCCTGCGACGACGCCGTGTGGACGCGCGTGGCCCGCGCTCACGATCTCGACGCGCCGGACGCGGTCGACGAATTGCTGCCGGAACTCGCACGCGGCCTCGCCGCCGCCGCGCCGGTGAATCTGTTGCAGGGCGAATTCGCCAGCGCCCATCGCGGCAGCGGCGCCCTGCGCTGGTGGCGCTGGGCTGCGGTGCTCGCACTGGTCGCCGTGCTTGCGCAGACCCTGTGGATGCAGCTCGACGCCTGGCGCCTGCAGTCGCGCCTCGATGCATTGAACACGGCCATGGTGCAGGTCTATCGCGAACGCTTCCCGGATGCGCAGCGCGTGCCGAATCCGCGCCTGATGCTCGACAATGCCTTGAAGCAGGCCGGTGCCGCCGGTGAATCCGGCGATTCCGGCCTCGCCCTGCTGGCGCGCGCCGCGCCGGTGCTCGGCAACCAGACCCAGGTCTCGCTGAGCGGCGCCGAATACCGTGGCGGACAGCTCGAATTGCGCGTCGATGCGCCGGACATCGGCGTGCTCGACGCCCTGCGCGAAGGCCTGGCGAGTGCGCTCGGACGTCCGGTCACGCTGGAAAGCGCAAGCGCCGAACGCGGCCGCATCGACGGCCGCCTGCGCGTGGGAGCGAAGCCATGACGGCCTGGTGGTCGAACCTGTCCGAGCGCGACCGGCGCATGCTGTCGATCGGTGGTGGCGTCGTCGCGGCCCTGCTGTTCTGGGCGCTGTGGTTCGATCCGCTGCTGCAGTCGCGGCGCAGCCTGGCCGACAGCGTGCAGCAGGCCGAGGCCGATCTCGTCTACATGCAGTCGGCCTCGCAGCGCCTGGCCGCGCTGCAGTCGACCGGCAGCGCGTCGGTGTTCGACCGCGGCGGCCGCTCGCTGCTGGCCCTGGCCGACGCCAGCGCCCGCGAAGCCCAGCTCGCGAATGCCTTGAAGCGCATCGAACCGGTGTCGAGCGGGCGCGTGTCGGTGTGGCTGGAAGCCGCAACGTTCGACGCGACCGCGCTCTGGCTGGAACAGTTGCAGTCGCGTTACGGCATTCGTGCCGAGGAATTCTCCGTATCGCGCGCGGTCGCACCGGGTCAGGTCGACGCGCGCATCGTGCTGGTCGATCCAGCCGCATAGAGGTCGAAGATGAAGAAGTTGCTGGGCGCGTTGCTCGCCCTGATCGTGGTGCTCGTCCTGTTCGTGGTCATCGTCGCGGCGACCTTGCCCGCGGCCACCGCGTATCGGTATGCCGAACCGCGGGTACAGCCGCTGCGCCTGCAGGGCATCGACGGCAGCCTCTGGGCCGGGCGCGCAACCCAGGCCAGCGTCTACGCGATGCCGCTCGGCGAACTGCGCTGGTCGCTCGATCCGTGGGCCGCGGTCGGCCTGCATGCACGCGGCGAAGCGGCCTTGTCGGGGCGTGCCTTGCAGGCCTCGGCGCGCTTCGATGCGACGCGCGATCGACTGCTGGTCGACACCGGCAACGCCAAACTGCCGGCCAGCGTGCTCACGCCCGCGCTCGATATTCCGTCGCTGGTCCTGCTCGGCGACCTCGACCTCGACGTCGACGCGCTGGAACTGCGCGCCGGCATGCTGCAGACCGCCACCGGCACGCTGACTTGGCGCCATGCCGGCGTCAGCGGCGCGGCCGAGGCGCGTTTCTCCGACATCATCGTGCGCTTCAACTCGCCGCGCGATGGCGTGATCGAAGGTCAGGTCAGCGACGGCGGCGGCGCCCTCAGCGCGACGGGGCGCATCCTGATCGAGCGCGAACGCTTCAACGCCGAAGTGAAGCTCGGCGTGCGCGGCGACAACCCGCAGCTGGCGGAAGCGCTGCTGTATGTGGGCGAACGCACTCCCGATGGCGGCTCGCTGCTGCGCGTCGAAGGCACGCTGCGGAAACTGTTCTGATGACTGCGCCGACGCCCGAATTCCTTGATGCCGCACTCGCCGTCGCGCTGAAGGCGGCCGATGCCGCCGAAGCCGTGGTCGCGCGCCACTACCGCGCCCGTGTCGAGGTCGAGATCAAGGCCGATGCCTCGCCGGTGACCATCGCCGACCGCGAAGCCGAACAGGCCATCCTCGCGATCCTTCGCGCCGCGTATCCCGATCACGCCGTGTACGGCGAGGAATACGGCCGCAGCGGCGACAGCGATTTCCTGTGGCTGGTCGATCCGATCGACGGCACCAAGGCCTTCGTGCGCGGTTATCCGGTGTTCTCGACCCAGATCGCGCTGATGCATCGCGGCGAGCTGGTGCTCGGCGTGTCCAGCGCCGGCCAGTTCGGCGAACGCGCCTGGGCACGACTCGGCGGCGGCGCCTTCGTCAATGGCGAAGCGGTGCGCATCGGTCCCGCGGCCAGGCTCGCCGACGCGCAATTGTCGATCGGCAACGTCAAGACCCTGGCCGCCGATGCGCGGCGCTGGCTGGCCCTGGCGGAGCTGATCCGCGGCGCCAACCGCACCCGCGGCTACGGCGATTTCCTGCATTACCACTATCTGGCGCGCGGTGCGGTGGATGCGGTGATCGAATCCGACGTGAACATCCTCGATATCGCCGCGCTGGCGGTGATCGTGCGCGAAGCCGGCGCGGTGTTCAGCGAACTTGACGGTTCGCCGCTGTCGCTCGATATCCGCACCGTGCTGGCCGCGGTGCCGGCACTGCATGACGAATTGCGGACGCGTCTGGCCTGAGTCGGGACACCACCCCGCGCCCGCTAGAATGCGCGGATGAAGAAACTTCCGATCATCCACGCCCGCCGCCTGCTCGGCGAAGGCACGCGTTTCCCGGTCGAGCAGATCGACCTCGAATTCGGCAACGGCGAAAAACGCACCTACGAGCGCATGCCCGGCTCCGGTCGCGGTGCGGTCATCATCGTGCCGATGCGCGATCCCGAGACGGTGCTGCTGATCCGCGAATACGTCTGCGGCCTGCATGCCTATGAACTCGGCCTGCCGAAAGGGCGGCTGGAGCGCGGCGAAGACGTGCTCGAGGGCGCAAACCGCGAATTGAAGGAAGAGGTCGGCTTCGGCGCACGCAGGCTCGGCATCCTGCGCACCCTGTCGCTGGCGCCGACCTACATGGCCCATGTCACCCATGTGGTGCTGGCCGAAGACCTGTACCCGGAGAAGCTCGAGGGCGACGAACCCGAGGAACTCGAAGTCGTGCCGTGGCGACTCGACCAGTTGTACGAACTGGTGCAGCGCGAGGACGTGACCGAGGGCCGCTCCATCGCGGCCCTGTTCATGGCGCGCGAACACCTGCTGCGTCGCGGGAGCGCGGCATGAGCGCGCTGCACGCGACGGCGACGCTGGACGCCTTGCGCACGCTCGCGCGCGACGCGGCCGCGGCCATTCTGGCCGTGTACGAAGGCGGCTTCGCGGTCGAACACAAGGACGACCGGTCGCCGTTGACCGCCGCCGATCTCGCCTCGCATCGCATTCTTGTCGATGGCCTGCGCGCATTGACCCCGGACATTCCGGTGCTGTCGGAAGAATGCGCCGACCTCGATCCGGTCGTGCGTCGCGGCTGGTCGCGCTATTGGTGCGTCGATCCGCTCGACGGCACCCGCGAATTCGTGAAGCGCAACGGCGAGTTCTGCATCTGCATCGCCCTGATCGAGGACGGCGCGCCGACCATCGGCCTCGTGCATGCGCCGGTGTCGGGGCGTTGCCACGCCGCGGCGCGCGGTCTCGGGGCCTTCGTGACCGAGGCGGACGCTGTGACGCGGCCGATTCGTGCGGCGGTGCCGGGAGCGTCCTGGCGCGTGGCCGGCAGCCGTTCGCATGGCGATGCGCGGACCGAAGGCGTGCTGGCGAAGCTGGGTCCGAACGAACATCGGCCGATGGGTTCGGCGCTGAAGTTCGGACTGATCGCCGAAGGTTCGGCCGATCTCTATCTGCGCTTCGGCCCGACCAGCGAATGGGACACGGCCGCGGGCCAGTGCATCGTCGAGGAAGCCGGCGGTCGCGTGCTCGACCTGCACGGCCAGCCGCTGCGTTACAACCAGCGCGACAGCGTGCTGAATCCGGATTTCGTCGCGCATGGCGCGCTCGATGCCGCGCAGCGCGCGCAATTGGCCGAGGCGTTGACGTGAGCGCGACGCCGATCGAACGCCTGCGCGCGATCATGGCCAAGTTGCGCGACCCAAACGGCGGTTGCCCCTGGGACGTGAAGCAGACCTTCGCGACCGTCGCGCCGTACACGATCGAGGAGGCCTACGAGGTCGCCGACGCCATCGACCGCGGCGATCGCGCCGACTTGCGCGAAGAACTGGGGGACCTGCTGCTCCAGGTCGTCTTCCACGCCAGGATGGCCGAAGAGGAGGGCAGTTTCGGGTTCGACGACGTGGTCGAGGGCATCTGCGACAAGATGGTCCGGCGTCACCCGCACGTGTTCGGCGACGCTGTCGTCGCGGATGCGGCGGCGCAGACGCGCGCCTGGGAGGAACACAAGCGCCGCGAGAAGCAGGGACAAGCGGACCAGAGCGCGCTCGCGGGCGTGGCCGCCGGCCTGCCGGAATGGATGCGGGCGTTGAAGTTGCAGAAGCGTGCGGCGGCGGTCGGCTTCGAATGGCCGGACGCGCAGCCGGTGCTCGACAAGTTGCACGAGGAAGTCGAGGAAGTGCGCGCGGAGTTCGCGAAGGGCGCGGATCCGGCGCGGTTGCTCGATGAAGTCGGCGACGTGCTGTTCGTCGCGGTGAACCTGGCGCGTCACGCCGGGGTCGATCCGTCGGCGGCGCTGCGTCACGCGAACGCGAAGTTCGAACGGCGTTTTCGCGCGATGGAAGCGGCCGCCTCCCATGGGCATGGCACGACGCTGTCGGCACTCGATCTCGACGCGCAATCGCGTTTGTGGGATGCGGCAAAGCGCGAGGAATCGCTTCGCTGAACATCGCGTGAAAGGCGAAGACGTCGCGACGAGCGGAACGAAATTCAAACAAGCGCGCGATTACACTGCCGTTCACCGCACCGTGCCTTGGCACGGGCAATGCCGAACAGGGTGCGCAGACACCCGATGCTGGCGCCTATCGGAGTGAGAAGATGATCAAACGGATGATGTTCTGGGCCGCCCTGGCCTCGATGACCGGTGCGATGGCGGCGGAGCCGCTCTCGCTCGATCGACCATTTTCGCCTCGCGAAAGTCGTGTGCCTGCGGGATTGAAGGCGGTGCCGCGTGACTTGGCCAAGGCCGTCCTCGTGGACATCAATCAAAGCTGGAAGTTGACGGCTGATGCGCCGGCCAATTTGGACCACTTCGGTTACGCCGTGGCGATCGACGGCAACACCGCGGTGGTCGGCGCATTCGAGCGAGATGGCGCAAATCCCGATGTTGGCGCGGCTTACGTTTACCTGCGCACTGGCAACACTTGGGCAATTCAGGCGCAGCTGACCACGCCGACGACGGTCGAGACTGCGAGTTTCGGACGTTCGGTTGCGATCTCCGGAGACACCATTGCCGTCGGCGCGCCGTTTGACGACCACGTGCAGGCAAATTCGGGCGCCGTTTACGTCTTCACGCGATCGGGCACGGTGTGGACGCAACGCGCGAAGTTGGGTGCGGCGTCCTCGTCCGGTGATCGATTCGGCCATTCGGTCGCGCTCGAAGGCACCACGCTGGCGATCGGCGCGCCAACGGACGAAACCACCGCCATCGCGAACGCGGGCGCATTGCATGTATTTACCGGCAGCGGTGCGACGTGGACGCAGCAAGGAACCGCGCTGGCCGCGTCCGACGCTCAGGAGTCGGATTTGCTGGGCTCGTCCATCGCGCTCTCCGGGGACACCCTGGTTGCTGGTGCCGAGGGGGTCGATACGGTGACCGAGACGAATGTCGATTCCGGTGCCGCCTATGTGTTCACTCGCAGCGCCGGTGTCTGGACTCAGCGCACGCGATTGCGTGCCGCCGCTCCGGGCGAGAACAACCTGTTCGGTCGTTCCGTGGCGATCGACGGCGGCACGTTGATCGTGGGTGAACCGGGTCGTCTGTCGAATACGGGCGCCGCGCACGTGTTTGTCGGCAGCGGTGCGACTTGGACGCTGCAGCAGTTTCTGACGCCATCGGATGCGGAGCCGGGCGACGTGTTTGGTCATGCTTTGGCGCTTCGTTCGGATCTGGCCTTGGTCGGCGCCTATCTTGGAGAAGGCACTTCCGGATCGTCGGACGTAGGTACGGTGTATGTTTGGCGACGAAACGGCAGTGCTTGGACCCAGAACGACAAGTTCGTGGCGAGTGATGCCAGCATTGGCGATCGCTTTGGCTTTGGCCTTGCGTTGACGCCGGGGGCTGCGCTGGTGGGCGCACCGAATGATGCGGTCACCACGACCAGCACGTTCACCGAAGCCGGATCGGCCTACGTGTTCCATCTCGGCACGCCGACCACGACGATCCAGATCCTCAATCCGGTACCCGCCACCTTCGGCGGGACCCTGGGCCTGAGCGCGCAGGTGAGCGGCGGCACGCCGACGGGCAATGTCGAGTTCCGCAATGGCATCACCGTGCTCGCCAGCGTTGCGCTGAACGGTTCCGGCGTGGCCGCCACCACCATCACGCCGAATGCCGGCAGTTACTCGGTCAGCGCGTTCTATCTTGGCGACGGCACGCATCTGCCCAGCAACTCGTCGGCGACGGCCTTCACCGTCGCGAAGGCAACGACCAGTCTGGCGCTCGGCAGCAACAATTCGCCCAGCACCTACGGCCAGAACGTGACGTTCACGGCCAACGTGACGACCACCGCGCCCGGCGCAAGCCCGGTCACCGGCAACGTCGAGTTCCGCGACAACGGCGTCTTGCTCACGACAGTGCCGCTGACCAGCGGTTCGGCCGCATTCACGACCAACGCCCTCCTGCACAACACCGGCACGGCGCACCCGATCACCGCGAACTTCGTCGCGAACACGAACTACGACGCGAGCAGCGGCGGCACCATCAACCACGTCGTGAACAAGGCCACGCCGACCCTGAGCCTGGTGTCGAATCCGAATCCCTCGCTGTTCGGTCAGTCGGTGACGATGACCGCCACGCTGAGCGGTGGATTGGCGCCAACCGGCACGGTGACGTTCTTCGACGGCATCACCCTGCTTGGATCGAATCCGGTCATGGCGGGTTCGGCATCGCGCTCGACTTCGGCGCTGGCACTCGGTGCCCACAATCTTCAGGCCACCTACGCGGGTGACGACAATCATGAGTCCGTGAACACCGCTGCGCCCACGGTACACAACGTCCTGCCCTCGGCCGACGTATCGGTGACCAAGACCAATGGCACGACCTTCGTGCAGTCCGGACAGGACACGACCTACACGATCTTCGTCAACAACCCGGCCGGCGGCACCGACACCGACGGGCTGCTCGTCAACGACACCTTGAACCCGGCGCAGTTCGACGTGCCGAACGCCGACTGGAGCTGCGCACCGGCCGGCATCTGCACGCCCGAGAGCGGCACCGGCAACATCGCCAACCTGCCGCTCGACCTCCCTGCCGGCAGCAGCGTCACCATCACCGTCACCGTGCCGGTGTTGCCCGAAGCCGAGTCCGGCGTCTCGAACACGGTCTCGCTGACCCTGCCGAACGGCGTCGGCGACCCGAACCTGAGCAACAACACCGCCACCGACAGCGACGGCTCCGGCCTCTTCGGCGACGGCTTCGAAACCGCTCCGGCGAACTGATGCCCGGTCCGGAAAGCGGCCCGCGATGCGGGCCGCTTTCAGCGCAACTCGGCAAGCTTTGCGTCGATGCGCGCGCGCAGTTCGGCGATGGTCTGGTCGGGATGGGCGACGCGGTCGGCGTGGCGCAGGCGGCGTTCGGCGAATTCGCGCAGTTTCGGCTGCTCGGTGCGCTTCAGCAGGTCCTGGTACATCGCCACGATGGCGGCTTCGTCGCCCTGTTTGCGATACAGCATCTCGAGGCGACGCAGGTCGACGGCGACCGCGAGTTCCGGGTGATTGCGCACGGCGCGCGCGAAGCGCGCCTTGGCCATCGATCCGTGTTGCGAAAGGCGTTGCGCCTGCGGGTCATGCCCCTGTGCCGGCAAGCTGACGGCAGCGCCGACGAGCGCCAGCGCGGCGCCGAACAGCAGGGAGTGCAGTGGTGTTTTCATGGGGCGTTCCTCGGGTTTGCGCACGGCGTGTGCGTAGTTCGGACAACGCCGAGCGTTGCCGCGCGTTGACGATGACTTGCGACACATCGTCGTTCGCGCGAGGCTAGGGCTCGTTCCCTTCGTCCGGAGTCCGTATGCCCTGGGTCGTGCTGGTTGCCGTGGTCGCGTTGCTGCAGTTCGTCGCCTTCGGCGCCCTGGTCGGGCGTGCGCGCGGCCGGTTCGGCGTGCAGGCGCCTGCGACCACCGGCCATCCGGTTTTCGAGCGCTACTACCGCGTGCAATACAACACGATGGAGCAGATCGTCGTGTTCCTGCCGGCGATGTTCCTGTCGGCGGCCTACGGCTTCGGTGCCGACTGGATGTCGGCCGCGCTCGGCGTCGTCTATCTCGCCGGTCGGCAGATCTACTTCCTGAGTTACGTGCGTGACCCGGCGTCGCGCGGACTCGGCTTCGTGTTGACGGTGGTGCCGGGAGCGATCTTCCTGGTCAACGCTGCCGCCGGCGCGATCGCGGCGCTGCGCTGAATCAACGCGCGAACACGAAGGCGGCGCCGGTCGCGATCAGCGCGAAGCCGACGAGGTGGTTCCAGCGCAGCGGTTCGCCGAGGAACCACACCGCGAACACGACGAACACGCTCAGCGAAATCACTTCCTGGATCGTCTTCAGCTGCGCCGCCGAATACACCGAATGTCCCCAGCGGTTCGCCGGCACCTGCAGCACGTATTCGAAGAAGGCGATGCCCCAGCTCGCGAGGATGACGATCCACAGCGGGTGCGCCTTGTATTTCAGGTGCCCGTACCAGGCGAACGTCATGAACACGTTCGACGCGAGCAGCAGCGCGATCGGCGTCCAGTGCGGATTCATCGCGTGCGGCGTCAGCCGTTGTCGCCTTCGAGGAAGCGCGCTTCGTACATCAGGGCGTGGATGCGCTGTTCCTGGCCTTCGACGAACATCACGCCGAGATGGTCGGGCGCGGTCCGCACGACGCGGGCGGTGACGCCGATGACCGTGTCCTGGTCGAGCATGAAGAAGACACGCACCCGTTCCGGCGCCGGGGCCGGCCAGCGCTTCGGCTTGCCGAGGCGGGCGCCGCCGGCGGAAAGGTCCCAGACCTCGCTGAGATAACCCTCTTCGCCCAGCACCAGCATGGCGGCGGTGAAGACGTCCTTGCGGGGGTGGCGGCGTTTTTCGGACAGGTCCATGGCGCGACCTTATCGGGCTCTCGGGTCGGCCAGCAAGCGTCCGGGCGAAGGGCTTTCACGCGCTGGCGACGGTTGTGAGTGTGTAATCTTCACAACTGTGAAGGAGTTCGCCATGGCCGTGCAAGAAGAGTCGATGGGTCTGGTCCTGCTGGTCGAGGACAACCGAGGCATCGCCGAGATGGTCGGGGAATTCCTGGAACGCCGCGGCTATACCGTGGATTACGCCGCCGACGGCGTGACCGGGCTGCGCCAGGCCTCGGCCGAACCCTTCGACGTGATCGTGCTCGACCTGATGCTGCCCGGCATGGACGGGCTCGAATTGTGCCGCCGCCTGCGCAACGACGCGAAGAAGTCGACCCCGGTGCTGATGCTGACCGCGCGCGACACGCTCGACGACAAGCTGGTCGGACTGGATGCCGGCGCCGACGATTATCTGGTCAAGCCCTTCGAGATCCGCGAACTCGAGGCGCGCATCCGCGCCCTGATCCGCCGCGAACGGCGCACGGTGTCGACCGAAGTCCTGCGCGTCGGCGACCTGATGCTCGACACCGCCACCCTGCGTGCCACCCGCGCCGGCAAGGACCTGGCGCTGTCGCCGATCGGGCTGCGTCTGCTCACCATCCTGATGCGCGAGTCGCCGCGGGTGGTCACCCGTCGCGACATCGAACGCGAAGTCTGGGGCGACCTGCTGCCGGATTCCGACACGCTGCGCAGCCATCTCTACAACCTGCGCAAGATCATCGACAAGCCGTTCGAGAAGCAGCTCCTGCACACCATCCACAGCGCCGGTTACCGCCTTGCCGATCTCGATGCAGAACTCGCCGCCGCCAAGGCCGGTTGAGGCCGCCACGTCCGGCGGCCGCGGACTGCGCGGCCGGCTGTGGGTCGCGTTCGTGATGCAGACGGTGGCGATCGCGCTCGCCACCCTGCTCGGCGTGTACGCGGCGATGCTGGTGCTGCGCGACGTGCTGATCCAGCGCGCCCTCGTCGAAGAGGCGCAGCACTACTGGAAGCGGCTTGATCTCGACGCGAACGCGGCCTTGCCCGACACCTACAACATGCAGGGCTACCTGCGGCTGCCGGGCCAGGCCGCAGCCACGATTCCGGCCTACCTGCGCGACCTCGATCCCGGCTATCACAGCATGCATGCGCCCGGCGTCGACGAACTCGTGCTGGTCGGCGACCGCGACGGTCGCCGCCTGTGGCTGGTGTTCGACCAGCATCAGGTCGACCGCCTGGCGCTGTGGTTCGGACTGGTGCCGCTGACGCTGGTGCTCGGCACCGTCTATCTGGTGTCGTGGATCACCTATCGTGCCTCGCGGCGTGCGGTGTCGCCGGTGATTCGTCTCGCCGAAGTGGTGCGCGAGCAGGACCCGAAGCACCCGGACTGGCGCGCCATCTGCACCGTCGCCGGCGCCGGCGATGCCGACGACGAGGTGATGATCCTCGCCGACGCCATCCGCTCCTTCGCCGAACGCAACGCCGACTTCGTCGAGCGCGAACGCAACTTCACGCGCGACGCCAGCCATGAGCTGCGCACGCCGCTGACCGTGGTCAAGGTGGCCGCGGACGTGCTGGAGGAGGAAGCGCTGACGGCGTTCGGGGCGCGCTCGGTGCAGCGCATCAAGCGCGCCACGCGCGACATGGAGGCCTTGATCCAGGCCTTCCTGATCCTCGCCCGCGAAGGCGATACCGGGTTGCCGAACGAACGATTCGTCGTCAACGACATCGCCGCCGAGGAAGTCGAGCGTGCCCAGGACCTGGTCGCCGGCAAGTCGGTGACGGTGCGGCTGATCGAGACGGCGCGCATCGAGATCGACGCGCCGCCGCGGGTCTTCGCGGTGCTGATCTCGAACCTGCTGCGCAACGCCTGCCAGTACACCGAGCAGGGCGAGGTGGTGGTGACGGTGACGGCGGACGCGGTGCGCGTCGACGACAGCGGTCGCGGCATGGCGCCCGAGGACGTGGCGCATGCATTCGAACCGTTTTATCGCGGCAAGGGCGCCGGCAAGGGCGGCCACGGCGTGGGCCTGACCATCGTGCGTCGTCTGGCCGAACGCTTCGGCTGGCCGGTGGCGCTGGAATCGACCCTGGGCGTGGGCACCCGCGCCACGATCACCTTGCCGACGGCACGTCCCGCGACCGACGCGATCGACTAGGATGCGCGCCGCGCGACTGGCGCGACGAGACGATGCCCGCATGTCCGAGTCCGAAGCTGCCCGCGATGTCCGCTCCGACCATGGCCTGTTGCCCTTGCATCCGCGCATGCGCCTGATCTGGACGCTGAGCCACGGTCTGGCCTGCATGCTGCCGTTGCTGGCCGTGCTGGTGCCGCTCGCCGTCAAGTTCGAAGCCCTGCCGGTGGCGGCGGCGCTGTTGCTCGCGGTCGTGCTCGGCCTGCTGTTCGGCCGGCACTACGCGCGCCGGTATGCGACGCTGTACGCGGCCATGCACCTCGCCGACGGGGTGCTGATCCGGCGCGGCGTGTGGTGGCGCGCCGAGATCTTCGTGCCGCGCGCGCGCATCCAGCACACCGAGGTCAACCAGGGGCCGCTGGATCGTCGCTGGGACATGGCCAGCCTGAGCCTGCACACCGCCGGCACACGGCTCGAACACATCGTTCTTCCGGGGCTGCCGCGCACCGTCGCGGAACACCTGCGCGATACCTTGCTCGACCGCCGCCCGCATGTCGATGGCGCCTGATCCGCGCGGCGACGAACGTCGCCTGCATCCGTTTTCCTGGCTGTTCGTGCTGATCACGCAGCTGCGCGAGGTGGCGCTGCCGCTGATCGTGCTGCTGCTGTTCGGACGCGGCGAATGGTGGGAGTTCGTGGCCCTGGTCGGTGCGGTGCTGCTGGCTGCGTATTCGCTCGTCTACAGCTTCGGCTTCCGCTATCGCATCGGCGACGGCGAATTGACGGTTCGCGAAGGCCTGTTCGATCGCACCGAGCGCCACATCCCGTTCGCGCGCATCCAGAACATCGCGCGCCGCAGCAATCTGCTGCATCGCCTGTTCGGCGTGACCGAACTGCGGCTCGAATCCGGCGGCGGCCTCAAGCCCGAGGCCGTGATGAAGGTGCTGCGCGTCGCCGAGGCCGATGCCCTCGTGGCGTTGCTGCGCGCGCGTCAAGCGGCCTCGTCGCCGACGGCGGATGGCATGACCGGTGCGCCGTCGGCGCAGGGCGACGTGTTGCTGCGTCTGCCGCTGGCCGAACTGGTGCGGTACGGACTGATCTCGAATCGCGGCATGGTCGTCGTCGCCGGCGCGTTCGCGGCGCTGTGGCAGTTCGACCCGACCCAGCCGCGCAGCATGATGCGGGTGTCGATGCGCTGGATCGAGCAACTGTTCGGCGAGGTCGCGGCGCATCACTACAGTCTGCTGACGATGCTGGCCGGCGGCACATTCGCGTTGCTGCTGCTGTTCGCGGCGCTGCGGCTGCTGTCGGTGCTGCTCGCGGTGTTCGTGCATCACGATTTCACGCTCGAACGCGACGGCGACCGCCTCGGTGCCGGGGGTGGCCTGCTGACGCATGCGCACGGCAGCGCGCGCATCGATCGTCTGCAGATGCTGCAGGTCGAGCAGACCCTGCTGCATCGCCTGTTCGCGCGCATGAGTCTGAAAACCGAAGTGGCCGGCGGCGTGCGCGCCGTCAACGACCAGAGCGGCAAGCTGCATTGGCTGGCGCCGATCGCGTCGCCGGCGCAGGTCGACGAACTGCTCGCCCGCATCCTCGACGCACCGGCGCTGGCTGCCTTTCCGTGGCGTCCGTTGCACGCCCGTGCCTGGCGTCGGCGTGCGCGCTGGCCGAGCGTGTTCTGGCTGGTCGCCGCCGCGGTGACGACGTTCTGGGTCGGTGCGCCGGGATTGCTGCTGCTTCTGGGGCTGCCCTGGTCGGTGCTGTCCGCACGCGGCTGGGTCGGCTTCACGCGGTATGCGATGGATGCCCGCTTCCTGGCCTACCGCGAGGGCTGGCTGTCGCGCCGTCACGCCCTGATCGAGCTCGACAAGCTGCAGGCGGTGACGCTGAAGCAGAGCCCGTTCGACCGGCGCAGCGGCATGGCCTCGATCCGGATCGACAGCATGGCCGCCGATCCGCTGGGCGGCGGCATCGATATTCCCTATCTCCCGGTCGCGGAAGCCCGCGCCCTGTTCGCGGTGCTGGCGCGGCGCTGTGCCCGCCCGGGCTGAATCCTGGCCCTGCGTGTCGCCGGAATGCGTACCGGGCGTTCGCTTTGTGTCCCCGCTCACGTTGGCATTGATCGGATCGTCACATTCATCGATGATCGGATCGTCGGCTCCGGCGGCGCGACCGGGGTGGATGCAATCGTTTCGCGTCTCAATTCACTCGGGTGGGGGAATACACAATGGAAGACAGTGGCGGCGGAATCATGGGCCTGATCATGATGCTCGTATGGCTCGCAGTGGTCATCGGCATCATCGCGGGCATCTGGAAAGTATTCACGAAGGCCGGCAAGCCGGGTTGGGCCTGTCTGATTCCGATCTACAACATCATCGTCCTGCTGCAGATCGTCGGTCGTCCGGTGTGGTGGATCGTCCTGATGATCATCCCGATCGTCAGCATCGTGGTGGCGATCATCGTGTCCATCGACATGGCCAAGAGCTTCGGCAAGGGCACCGGCTTCGGCATCGGTCTCGCCCTGCTCGGCTTCATCTTCTACCCGATCCTCGGCTTCGGCGACGCCAAGTACCAGGGTCCGGCCGCCGCTTCCGGCAGCTGATCGTTTCAGTCGCGCAAACAAAAACCCGGCCGATCGCTCGGCCGGGTTTTTTGTTGCCCGCAATCCGCGACTCAGCCCTGGCTGCCGTCGCTGACGAATTCGAGGCCAGTGGCGTTGCCGATGCTCGCGCTGCGTTGTTCGCTGGCATCGAGGTTGGCCAGCGCCGCTTGCGTCGCGGCGTCGAGGGCTTCCGTCGAGCGGTCGACGATGGCCCGCAGCGGCTTGCCGCTGGACGGACGCAAGGTAAACGAAATCGGGATCAGCACATGGGACGTCACGGGCTGTGCATCGACGAGCTCCGGGCGGAACGACCAACGACGGACGGCATCATGCGCAGCGGTGTAGAACTGCTGGCCGATGCGCTTGTCGCCGCCTGTCACCTTGATGACGAAAGGTTCGATGGCGGTGACTGCGCCGCTGGCGTCCACGCTGACTTCCAGAACGACTTCGGCCTCGCCACCCAGGCGCATCACCGAGCTCGGATAACGTGGCGGCTGGCGGTTGTCGATCAGGTTCCCATGGCTGAGGTAACGCGCGGTGACGCTGGCTCGCTGATCGTCGCCGATATCCGCCACGACCTTGATCCACATGGCGGTGCGTGCGGCAACGGCCTGTCCCGACTTCTGTGCCGGCTTGAACTTCCACGCCTTCATCAGGGCGACAACCGTGGATTCGAACGCCGGATCGATGTCGGCGACCACATCGGCGCGGGTCACCTGACCGGTTGCATCGACTTCGGTGTCGACGTTGTAAGTGAATTCTCGGCGCTCGGCATGGGCATTGCCGAGGCCGAGCATGAGGGGAATCAGGACGAGCAGACGCTGCGCTTTCATTTGGCCTCCTTGGCTGCGGGCTGATGCCTCGCAGCCTAAAAGGAAGTTGCAACGCAATGCAAACCGGCGGACTTAGAACCCGCGATCACCCGAAAGGATGCCGCCGAGTCCGCCGAGGACGGAGCCTTCTTCCTTGGAGCCGCCGCGCTGGTAGGCAGCGGCGAACATGCGGCCGGCCATGCGCGAGAAGGGCAGGGACTGCAGCCAGACGTGGCCGGGGCCGGTCATCTGGGCGAGGAAGACGCCTTCGCCGCCGAACAGCATCGACTTCACGCCGCCGACCGGGATCACGTCGAATTGCACGTTGCTGGTCATCGCGACCACGCAGCCGGTATCGACTTCGAGGCGTTCGCCGGCCGCGAGTTCGCGCTCGACGATCGTGCCGCCCGCGTGCACGAACACGAGGCCGTCGCCTTCGAGTTTCTGCATGATGAAACCTTCGCCGCCGAACAGCGCCGTCATCACCTTCTTCTGGAAGAAGATGCCGATCGACACCCCGCGCGCGGCGCAGAGGAACGAATCCTTCTGGCAGATGATCTTGCCGCCGTAGTTGGTCAGCGTGAACGGAATGATCGTGCCCGGATACGGCGCCGCGAACGCCGCCTTGGCCTTGCCGCTGCTGCCGCTGTGCGTGAACACGGTCGTGAACAGCGATTCGCCGGTGATGATGCGCTTGCCGGCGCCGAGCAGCTTGTCCATGAAGCCGCCGCTGGCCGATTGCTGCGAGCCGTCGCCGAACACGGTATCCATGCGCACCACCGGCTGCTTGTACATCAGCGATCCGGCTTCGGCGACCGCGCTTTCGCCCGGGTCCAGTTCGATCTCGACGAACTGCATGTCCGAGCCGAAGATCTTGTAGTCGATCTCGTCGGCCCGTTGCAGCGTGCCTGCCGCAGGCGGCGGCGGTGCCGTCATCGCGTGCGAACTCGACACCGACAGCTCCGCGCATTTGGCGATCGGCATCCACTCCGCGAACCCCTGGCGCCAGCAGTGGCCGCTCGGATTCTGCGCCGCCTGCGCGACCGCCGCGGCATGATCGAGCGGGCCCATCTGTTGTCCGTTGTAGCTCAGGAACCATTGGTGCATGGATCAATCCTCATTGCTGTTGGAGCGGCTTCAGCCGCGATGATTGCGGCGCGGAATCAACAGCGCCCGTAGCGATCTTCGAGACGCACGATGTCGTCTTCGCCGAAATAGTCGCCGCACTGCACTTCGATCAAGTGGATGTCGTCACTGGTCGGGTTTTCGAGACGATGCAGCGTATCCATCGGGATGTAGACGGACTCGTTCCGATGCAGCAGCTTCTCCTCGTCGCCGACGCGCACCTTGGCGGTGCCGCGCACGACGGTCCAGTGTTCGCTGCGGCGGTAGTGCTTCTGCAAGGACAGCACCTGGCCCGGTTTCACGGTGAGGCGCTTGACCTTGCAGTCGGGTGCGTCCTCCAGGACCGTGTAGCTTCCCCACGGGCGATGCACGGTGGTGTGCAATTCGGTGGTGCTGTGCGATTCGCGTTTCAGCGCATCGACGACCTGTTTCACCGACTGCGACTGCTCGCGATGCGCGACCAGCAGCGCGTCCTCGGTGTCGATGATCATCAGGTCGGAGACGCCGACCGCGGCGATGATGCGCTTGCCGCCCTGCACGTAGTTGCGCGCGGCGCCGACGAACACCGCTTCGCCGAGACGACGGTTGCCGACCTCGTCGCATTCGACCAGATCGCTCAACGCATTCCACGAGCCGATATCGCTCCAGTCGAAACTCGCGGGCACCACGGCGCGATGGGTCGCGCGTTCCATCACCGCGTAATCGATCGAGATTTCCGGAATGCGCGCGAAGGCGTCGGCATCGAACACGAGACTGTCGTCGTCCGCGCTGGCGACGAGGCAGGCGCGCGTGGCTTCGAGCACGTCCGGACAGGTCTGTGCGGCGGTGTCGATGAGCGTGCCGACGCGGAAGCAGAACATGCCCGAGTTCCAGTAGAAGCCGCCGGATTCGACATATCGCGCGGCCGTGGCGTGGTCCGGTTTTTCGACGAAGCGCTTGACCTCGTAGCCATCGCTGCCGATCGCGGCGCCGCGCTCGATGTAGCCATAGCCGGTTTCGGCGCGGGTCGGCACGATGCCAAACGTGGCAAGGAAACCCTGCGCAGCGAGTTGGCTTGCGCGGCCGACCGCTTCCTTGAACGCATCGACATCACGGATCAGGTGATCCGAGGCCAGCACCAGCATCAGTGCATCGTCGCCGTGGCGGGCCTGGATCTTCAGCGCGGCCGCGACGACTGCGGGCGCGGTATTGCGCGCGCTGGGTTCCAGCAGGTAGCGCGCGCGGGCGGTGTCGAATTCCGGGTGCCTGGCGTAGGCGTCGCGGGTGATGAAGGCATAGTCGCGGCCGGTGACGGTGTAGACCGGCGCGCCCGGCGTCGCCACCGCCAGCGCACGCGCCAGCGTCTTGCCGATCAGGGTGTCGCCATCGGGCAGGGCCATGAACGGCTTCGGATACAGCCGACGCGACACCGGCCACAAGCGCGTACCGGCACCGCCGGAGAGAATCACGGGAATCAGCATGCGTCCTGCTCGAATCGGTTCCGGAACGAACCGCGATTATGGGGGCGGGACCGCGAAATGCCAGAGCCCAATGTCCCCATCCCGGATTCCCCGAATGTAGGTCGGCTCAAGCGCAGCGGAGCCGACAACGAAGACGACGCGAAGCCATCACCCCGCCGGCACCACCAGATTCAAGCGCCGCTCGGCGATGCGCAATTGCACGCGTCGCCCGGAAACGAAGTCGATGCGGTCGGTTTCGATGCCGTCGGCGAAGATCACGCCGCCTTCGCTCATTTCGGAGGTGAGGCTCAGCGCCGTGTGGGCGTCGACGGCGCCGACGTCCAGCGAGGCGGCGGTTGCCACCGATGGCCACGGCTCGCGCACGAACCAGGCAAGGCGCGGCTCGTCCACCGCGGGCAGGGCGAGTTCGAGGCCGCGTTGCTTGACGATGGAACGGGTCCAGCCGGTGGCGCCGGTGCCGGTGGCGACGATCACGCCCGACGAAGAATGGCGTTCTTCCGTTTCGCCGGCGCGCAATCGATATCGCGCCGATTGATGACTGATGTGGCCGACGAAGATTTCGTTGAGCGCGAGCAGACGCTGGCCGTCGTCGCACAACGCTTCGGCGAGCACGCGTGCTTCGATGGTCCAGCGGGTGTTGCCGACGATGGCGAATGACGTCAACGCTTCCACGTCTTCGGGCGCATGCCGGCACAACACGCCGTCGTAACGCGCCGGGTCCGGATTCACGCCGACCGCAAGCTGGCCGTCGAGATATTTGGCGACGTTCGCGACCAGCCCGTCTTGTCCGACGATGAGCACGAGGTCGTCCGGCGCGAACAGGAAACGATCGAGGTCGGCGCGTTCGACGCGCGTGTACGGCCGATCCTGCGGAATGCCCTGCAACGCACGCCCGAGGCCGTGTTCGAGACGTTCATGCGTGGCTTCGTACCAGTCGATGCCTTCGCCGCTCGAGGCGAGGATGAACTTCGCCTGCGCATACGTGCCGTAGCGCGCGATCAGCTGTTCCAGCGGCGTCGGTCGCGTGATCACGACGACGCGCGCAAGCCGGCGTGCGGTGTCGCTCATTTCGAATCAGGCGGGTTGCCGAGCCATTCGCGGAAGTGCTGCGCGAGCAGGTCCGGCGTGATGTTGAGATGCCCGATCGACTGGATGTGTTCGGCGAAGCGCGCCATCACGATGCCTGACGCGGCCTGGTTCGGCGTGTTCTTCCAGATGTCGTGATAGGTCGCGGTTTCCTCCATGCGCGCCGCGGCCAGCACGCGTTGCGATTCGGCGGCGGCCTGCGCCGACACCGCCTGGCGCTTCGCCTCGGCTTCGGCGATGGCGTGCAGGCGATCGATCTCGGTGCGGGTTTTCTCGGCTTCGGCGGCGGCGCTCTGACGCACCTGGTTCAACGCGTTGTCGCCGCGTTGCTTGATCAGCAGTTCCTGCTTGCGCTCCAGTTCCAGTTCGGTCGCGAGTTCGTTTTCCTTGATCGCGCGTTCCTTCTCGACTGCCTGGGCGCGGCGCTGGAAGATCGCCTCGTCGGCCTTGGCCTGGATGGCTTCGCGTGCCGGCGTCTGCAGCGCCTTCTCGACATCGGCCATCGGCGCGAGCTGGTCGATCACGACATTGACCAGGGCAAGCCCCATGGCGCCGATCTCGGTGTCGGCGCGAAAGGCTTTCATCAGCGCTTCGCGGATGGCGTCCGAGCCGCGATTCAAGGCTTCTTCGAGCGTCGCGGCGGCGAGGTAGCTGCGCGCGGGCGGCAAGGCGCGTTGCGACCACAGGGTCGCGATCGCGTCGAGCGGGCGCTGCACCCAGGTGCCGGTGTCGGCGCCGATCGAGAAGTTCACGCGCGCGCACGCCACGGCCGGATCGGCGATGCGATAGACCACGGTGCACTGCACCTTCAGCGCCTGGAAGTCGCTGCTGCGCTCGTTCAACACGAAGGTCGTCGCGCAGTCCTCGACCGGCACTTCGGCCAGCGCCGCCGATAGCGGCAGGAACCAGTACGCGAGGCCGGCGCCCGAACGCGCCAGCTTGCCGTTGCTGAAATGCAGCACGAACTGGTTCGGCTCGGCACGCAGATGCCGCAGGGGGCCGTATTTGCTGATCGTCGCCATGCCTGTCTCCGTGGGATGGGGCGATCGTAAACGCTTCGCGGCGTGCGCGTGTAGCGCCACTGGGCTGCTACTCGCCGGAGCTTCGGTGTTCGCGGTGGCGCCAGACGCGGAGCACGATGACGACGCTTTCGGTCGGCAGATACCGCACGATGTAGTCGGAAACCACGAGATCGCGAATCTGCCGAGGTTCTGGTGATTCGTCGACGAGTTTGCCGATCAGCGGAAAGCGCCGCAGGTGTTCGACCTTCGTTACGAGTTCACTTGCGATACGAGTCGCCGCACTCGGGTTGTGCTGCGCAATGAATTCTCGCAGCCGCGTCAAGTCTGAGACTGCGCGCTCCGAGTAGACGAGCTTCACCGACCAACCGTCGGTTTAGGCTGCTCATCGGCGCTGCCCCAACTGCGCAGCCAATCGTGTACCGCCTCACCCGACACCAAACGCCCTTGGGCGACATCGGCCATGGCCTCCAGCGTTTGCTGCCAGCGCGCTTCACCCTCGCGATTACGGGCGATGTATTCGCGCAGTGCCTCGCTGATGACCCAGCTCTTGCTTCGCTGCAGTTTGCTGGCTGTCGTTTCGAGATCCTGTTCGATCTCCGGGGGGAGGCGGACGGTAGTGACGCTCATATGCGGTCTCCGTAGGACGACTGCATTGTATTACAACGTAGTCCGCTCCGCGCCGCGATAGAACCGGCGATGCCCGAGTGCCAGCAGATGCTCGTCCTCCGGCGTGTCGCCATGGGCGTGGACTTCGCGATAGGCCGCGAGGTCGTAACGCTCGCGCACACGCCGCGCCTTCTCGGCGAGCACGTTCTGCGCGCCGGCGTAACGTCCGGTCAGGCGGCCGTCGCGGACTTCGAGCGTCGACGCGATCAGGTCGAGCCCGTGTGCCGCGCACCAGTGCTTCAGATACACGTCGTAGGCGCCGGACACGACCACGACAGTGTCGCCGTTGGCCTTGTGCGCGGCGATGCGCGCCATCATCTCCGGCCGCAGCACGCCCGGCAGCGCGTCGCGCGCGAACGCCAGCGCCCTGGCCTCGTATTCCGTTTCGGGCATGCCGCGAAACGCGACCCAGGCCAGGATCGCCCGCAAGGTCGAACCACTCATCCATCCCGCACGCGCCGCGACCACCAACGGCAACATCCACGGCTTCCAGAACCGCAACCGCCACTTCGGCACCGCGCAATGCAGGAAGTCCGGCAACATCTCCCGCGTCGTGATCGTGCCGTCGAAGTCGAAGAGGGCGAGGGTTGTCACAGCGTCGCCACGTTCGAGGCAACAACGTCCTTCACGCTTCCGTACTCGGTGATCTCAACCGCGTAGCGCGTTGCAATGCATTCGAACGTAGTGTCGTGGAACGACAGGACGAAATGCCTGAGCTCTCGAAAGTGCTCAGGGCGGTGATATGGATGAACCGAATTCATCTGCTCAAGAGTTCGAATCCAGGATGACGACAATACTTCATAGGCGCCGTAAGGCTCCAAGCCCCGTGATGCCAAAGGGTGGCCTGTGAACGCCTCATCGTTTGGCGGCCCGAAAAAATGGGCCACCGGACGCTCGAATCGGACGGTGGCAATGGGCTCATCATCCGTTCCTAGACCGATCAGTCGAACGCTTGTGCCGTCCCATTCGGGGTCGACGGTATGGACCACGAAGGAGACCGACAGCTTGTGTTCGGTCGCGACAAGGCAAGGGTTTGGTGCGCCGACCGACGACTGCGGGATGTCGTCCAAGGTTTTCAACGAGTCGTTTCCAGCAACGACGTAGGCACCGCCAGCATTCGGGTTGCGCGGGGTGCCGCCATGGATGCGCTGTGTCATGGGGGTTTTACTGATTGGCAAGCTCACCGACAACCCGCGCCAGCCCTTCCGTCCAATCCGGGAGCGCGAGGCTGAAGGTTGATTGGAGTTTCGAGGTGTCGAGCACGGAATAGGCCGGGCGTTTGGCCTTGGTCGGGAACTGGTCGGTGGCGATGGCGGCGACGTCGGGCGCGCGTTCCATCAGGCCGGTGCGGTGCGCGTGCTCGATGATCGCGCTCGCGAAGCCGTGCCAAGTGGTTTGGCCGTTCGCGGTGAGGTGGTAGGTGCCGAAGCGGGCGTCGTTCATGGTTGCGTCGCGCAAGGCATGAACGATCAGTGCCGTGGTTTCGGCGATCAGGCGTGCGGGCGTGGGTGTGCCGGTCTGGTCGGCGACGATGGTCAGGCGATCGCGTTCGCGCGCCAATCGCAGCATGGTGCGCAGGAAGTTGGCGCCGCGCGGACCATAGACCCAGGCGGTGCGGAAGATCAGGTGCGCCGCGCCGGAATCGCGCAACGCATGCTCGCCGGCGAGCTTGCTGCGGCCATAGGCGCCAAGCGGTCCGGTGGCATCGTCTTCGCGCCAGGGCTGGTTCGCGGCGCCCGCGAAGACGTAGTCGGTCGAGTAGTGCACGACGCGGGCATCGATGCGCTTGGCGGCGGCGCCGATCACGGCGAGCGCGTCGCCGTTGATGCGCTGCGCGAGTTCGGCTTCGTCCTCGGCGCGATCGACCGCGGTGTAGGCCGCGGCATTGACGATCCAGCGCGGTCGTGTGGTCTCGATCAATGCGCGCAACGCGCCGGTGTCGGCGAGATCGCAACGCGTGCAGTCGACGCCGCCCGGCAACGAGCCCTTGCGGGTGGTCGCGACGATGCGACCAAGCGGCGCCAATGCGCGATGCAGTTCGAAGCCGACCTGGCCGTCGGCGCTGAGCAGCAGGATGCTCACGCCGAATACACCGGCAGACGCGCTTCGGGAATGTCGGCGAGGAACGGCGCCTTGGCATCCTTGTCCGACAGCGAGGGTTCGGCGATCGGCCAGTCGATCGCGATTGCGGCATCGTTCCAGCGCAGGTTCGCGTCCGCGGCGCGGTCGTAGGGCGCGGTCACCAGATAGTGGAACAGCGCGGTCTCGCTGGTCACGACGAAGCCGTGCGCGAAACCTTCCGGCACCCACATCTGGCGCTTGTTCTCGGCCGACAACACCGCGGCGGTCCATCGTCCGAACGTCGGCGAACCGCGACGGATGTCGACGGCGACGTCGTAGACCTCGCCTTCGAGCACGCTCACGAGCTTGCCCTGCGGATTCGGCCATTGGTAATGCATGCCGCGCAGCACGCCGCGCGCCGAGCGCGACATGTTGGTCTGCACGACGTCGAAATCGAGGCCGTGTTCGGCGTAACGCGCGCGATTCCAGCCTTCGTAGAAGAAGCCGCGGGCGTCGCCGAAGACATCCGGCTCGATCAGTTTCACGCCGGGCAGCGTCGTGTCGAGCAGCTTCATCGTGCGCCCTCGCCGCGGGCGACGCGCGCGAGATAGTCGCCGTAGCCGGATTTCGCCAATGGCGCGGCGATGCGCAGCAGTTGTTCGGCGTCGATCCAGCCGTTCTGGAACGCGATCTCCTCCGGGCAACACACGCGCAGGCCCTGACGCGAGACGATGGTTTCGATGAAGTTGCCGGCTTCGATCAGCGATTCGTGCGTGCCGGTGTCGAGCCAGGCATAGCCGCGACCGAGTTTCTCGCAGCGCAGGTTTCCTTGCGCGAGATACACCTTGTTGAGGTCGGTGATCTCGAGTTCGCCGCGCGGCGACGGCTTCAATGCGGCAGCGTAGTCGCTGGCCTTGCCGTCGTAAAAATACAGGCCGGTGACGGCGTAGTTCGACTTCGGCTGCTTCGGCTTCTCTTCGAGGCTGAGCACGCGGCCGGCGTCATCGAATTCGGCGACGCCGTACCGTTCCGGATCACGCACGTAGTAGCCGAACACGGTCGCGCCCTCGGATTGCGCGGCGGCGCGGCGCAACACGTCGGTCAGCCCGTGGCCGTAGAAGATGTTGTCGCCGAGCACGAGGCACGAAGGCTGGCCGCCGACGAAGTCGCGGCCGATCAGATAGGCCTGCGCCAGGCCATCGGGACTCGGCTGCACCGCATACCGGATGTTCATGCCCCAGGCCGAACCGTCGCCAAGCAGGCGCTTGAACAATTCCTGCTCGTGCGGGGTGTTGATGATCAGCACGTCGCGGATGCCGGCCAGCATCAGCACGCTGAGCGGGTAATAGATCATCGGCTTGTCGTACACCGGCAGCAGCTGCTTGCTGACCGCAATCGTCAGCGGATGCAGACGCGTGCCGGCGCCGCCGGCGAGGATGATGCCTTTCATGGAGAGTCCTTATGCGGCGCCAAGCCGTTCGCCGCGGTAGCTGCCATCGAGTACGCGGCCGCACCAGGGCTGGTTGGCGAGGTACCAGTCGACGGTCCTGGCGATGCCGGATTCGAAGGTTTCGGTCGGGGTCCAGCCGAGTTCGTTGCGGATCTTGCCGGCGTCGATGGCGTAACGGCGGTCGTGGCCGGGGCGATCCTTGACGTAGGTGATCAGGTCGGTGCGCGCGCTGCCGTTCGCGCGCGGACGACGCTGGTCGACGAGGGCGATGATGGTGTTCACCACGTCGATGTTCATGCGCTCGGCATTGCCGCCGACGTTGTAGACCTCGCCGACGCGGCCGCGTTCGAGCACGGCACGGATGGCACGACAGTGGTCGAGCACGTAAAGCCAGTCGCGCACGTTCTTGCCGTCACCGTACACCGGCAGCGGCTGGTCGGTCAGCGCCTTCTGGATCATCAGCGGCACCAGTTTTTCCGGGAACTGGTACGGCCCGTAGTTGTTCGAGCAGTTCGTGGTCAGCGTCGGCAGGCCGTAGGTGTGGTGCCAGGCGCGCACCAGATGATCGCTGGCGGCCTTGCTCGCCGAATACGGCGAGTTCGGTGCGTAGGGCGTGTCCTCGCGGAAGGCGCCGGTGTCGCCGAGCGAACCGTAGACTTCGTCGGTCGAGACATGCAGGAAACGGAAGGCCGATTTCTCGGGCTCCGGCAGGTCGCGCCAGTAGCCGAGCGCGGCCTGCAGCAGGTTCATGGTGCCGACGACATTGGTCTGGATGAAGGTGCCGGGACCGTCGATGGAGCGATCGACATGGCTTTCCGCCGCGAAGTTGACGATGGCGCTCGGCTGGTACTGCTTCAGCAGTTGCGCGACCCCTTCGCGGTCGCCGATGTCGCCGCGCACGAACTTGTGGTGCGGACTGCGTTCCAGCGACGCCAGCGTGTCGAGGTTGCCGGCATAGGTCAGCGCATCGAGATTGATGATGCGGTGCTCGCCCGATCCGACGAGATCGAGCACGAAGTTGCCGCCGATGAAGCCGGCACCGCCGGTAACGAGCAGGGTGTGCATGAATCGGTTTCCTTGATCAGACCGCCATCATACCGGGACACTGTGGACGACTTGGCCCGGGGCGATGGCATGGTGTTGGGGTTGGCGGCATTGGCAGGGTTGTCGATCGGCATGGCGCTGCTGCTGGCCGTGGCCATGTTCAGCGCCTACCGCGGACTCGATCTGCCGTGGTCCGCCCGACTGGGTGGATTGGCGATGCTTGCAGGCTTGTCGCATACCGTCTGGGCCCATGTCGGGTTCGTGGACTTGTCGGCGGGCGGCGCACCCTTGACCACGTATGGCATGGTCTTGTTCCTGCAGTCCTTCGGGTTCTATCTGCTGCTGCGCGGAATGCTGCGCCCTGGCGGCGCTTCTCACGGCATCGATGCGGTGTTGCTGGCGGCGGTGTTCGTGCTGGCTGCGGTGACGCCGCCGCGGCTCGCCGTTCCGGTGTCCTTGCTGATGGGCACCGGTTTCGCCGTGCATCTCGCGGTGCTGCTGTACCGCCTGCGCACGACGCGGCGCTGGTTTCGCATCGAACTGCCGGTGGTCGGACTGTTCGCGGTGATGGGCGGCATCGTGGCCGTGAGCGGCTGGCTGGCGCCAGCGCACATGACGTGGTCGCAGTTCGCGCTGGTCTATTCGGCCCAGATCGCGCTGGCCTTCCTGTTGGTGGGCTGGTTGCTGCTGACGGTGCCGGACCTGGTCGGCAAGACGCGCGAAGCGGTCGCGATCAGTTATGCGACCTCGAGCCTCGGCCGGGTGGATGTCGACGCCGCGGGCGAGCGCCTGCGCCATTTGTTCGAGGCCGAGCACCTGTATCGGGATGAAACCCTCAGCCTGTCCAAGGTCGCTGCGCTGGTCGAGCTGAGCACGCATCAGCTGTCGGAGCTGCTGAACACCCGATTCGGCCTCGGCTTCTCGCGGTATGTGCGCCAGCACCGGGTCGCTGCGGCGCGGCGCATGCTGGTCGAGGAGCCGCGGGCGTCGGTGCTGTCGGTGGGGCTGTCGGTCGGGTTCGGATCGCAGTCGACCTTCTACGTCGCCTTCAAGGACGAAGTCGGGGTGGTGCCGGGGGAATACCGCAGGCAGCAGTTGGGCGCGGCGGTCGACTAGAACGCACCCGATGTCTCCGTTCCGATCATTCCGGAGACACGCAAGCACCTGATTCGCTTGAGTGTCGAAACCGTATTGTTCCGTACCGATCGATCCGGAAGACCGCATGGCACCGTGGACGCCATCGTCGGCACTCCAACCCAAGGAGTGAACATCATGTCCAGTGACAATAATTTTTCCGCCCTCCACCTGGCCTACGCGCTGTACCTCGCCGTATCGATCGGCATGACCGTCTGGGTGGCGCGCGAGTTGTCCGGCACCGGCGAGACCTTCCTGATCCGTTGCTTCGGCCAGGACCAGGAACTGGCGCGTTCCACCAACCGCCTGCTGGTCATCGGGTTCTATCTGATGAACCTCGGCTTCATCTGTTACCGGCTCGGATTCTGGGTGCCGGGCGAGATGAACCTCGTCGCGGAAATCGCGTCGCGCATCGGCGTCACCCTGCTCGTGCTCGGCGCCATGCATTTCTTCAACATGGTCATGATCGCGCGCATGGGCCGCACCGTCGGCGGCTGGCTGGCCGAGCAGCAGTCCGACATGCAGATGGCGAATGAGGCCGCAACGCCGCCGCCGCTGCCGCGGCGGTGAGCGGCGCCAGGCGGCGCCTGCCCACTGGTATTGTCTGACCGGGTCGCTATAGTCGGTCCGGGGAACTTTCCGTGATCCCGGTCAGGAATTGGCCGGAATCTTGCGGCTCGGTCAGCCAAAGTTCATCGGGGGCAGCGTGGAACTGGATCGTTCGTCGCGGACACGTGAGGGGGCGGCGTCGGCATGGCGTCGGTGGGCCGCGCTGGCATTGATGGGCATGGCCTTGCCGGCGATGGCGGAAGTCGTTCCGACGGCGAGCTTCACCGGCCCACCGAGCTATACGCCGGGCAGCCCAACGAGCAGCACCTACACGCTGGTGCTCGGCAACACCGGCACGACCACCGAGAGCAGCGCTTCGGTCAACACG